>JAEULV010000026.1 GCA_016793065.1 Hyphomicrobiaceae bacterium | reverse complement strand
CCGAAACGAAAACGCGCCCGGAGATGTCTCCGAGCGCGCTTCTGAAAAATGGCTCCTCGAGTAGGACTCGAACCTACGACCATTCGATTAACAGTCGAATGCTCTACCAACTGAGCTATCGAGGAACAGGGGCAACCGTTGCCGATCACCTCGTTGGCGGGCTCTATAGCAGCGGATTTTCGACTTGTGAAGCCTTGATGCGTCGACATGCGAATTTTCCCCAAGCCGTTCCCGGATTTGGCTGAATTGCGTCGTCGTACCGCCGCATTTTTCCACAAGCTTGTGGATGCCGGGCGATTTTGCCCGGGGCAGGGCGGGGCATTCGCGGCATGGCGCAGATCAGGTTAGGGTCGAGAACGGTCAATTTGCCGCGAAATCGCATCGCCCGCGTCGGCCTTGGCGTTGCCTTCGTCCTGGGCGGCATCTTCAGCATCCTGCCGGTGCTCGGCGTGTGGATGCTGCCGGTCGGGCTGATGATTCTGTCGGTCGATTTCGCCATCGCCCGGCGCCTGCGTCGTCGTGGCGCCGTCGCCATCGCGCGATTCTGGGCCCGGCGCGGTGTCCAGCCCGGGGTGTGAGTCGCCGGCAACGGCGATTGTGACGAAATGGACACGACGCCGGCCAATGATGCGCCGGCGCCGGCCTTGCGCTTTACACCCGGTCCTTGCCGTGTTTTAACAATTGGGCGCCTTGGGCCGATCTGCCCGCGGCGCACGCATTCGTGTCGGTTTTCGGCCGGGGTTTCGCACCCCTGCCGGGATTAAACGGGAACGCGGTACCGAGTCGAGGTCACGGCCGGTCGAGCAATCGACGGGAACCGGACCGGAGCTTCAAACCGCGGCTGCCCCCGCAACTGTATGCGGCGAGCCGATCTGCCAGAAACCACTGGGACAAGCCCTCGGGCCGTCCTGGGAAGGTGCAGACGAGACGGCGACGACCCGCAAGCCAGGAGACCGGCCGGCACGGCCATTCATCTCGATCCGTCGGTGGGACGGAACAGGAGACGACCATGCCGGTAATCCATTCGCGCCCGATTTCGGGCATCGCCGCGCGCACGCGCCTTGCCGCGCCTTGCCATCGCGGCCTTCCCCACGCCTCGACCGCTCCCGCTTCATCGCGCGCCTGATCGCGCCATGACCCGTTTCCCGGGGCGCGTTTTCGCGCAACGGCGCCGGCCGGCTTCGCATGGGCGAAGCGGCGCGCCATCACCATTATCAACCTGTCGAGACAAGGTGCCGACGGCGGCGCGGGGAGGGCGGTCATGACCGGTTCCTTCCCGCAGGCTTTCGCCCTTGGCGGCACCCTGGCCTGGTGGCAGTGCCGTGCCGGCCTTCGCTGCGGCCTCATCGGCACGCTGCCGGCCTCACTGCGTCGCGGCGGCCTTCCGGGCCATCAGCCGGGCATGTTCGCCGCGCAGGAAGGCGACGATTTCCGGCGTCGACACGACCGGGCAAGACATCAGCGCCCCTGGAGTGATGATCAGTCGGTCGCGTGGGTAGAGGCCGGCGAGGGCGGGGTGCACCATCATCCCGGCGCCCTGGTCGTTGACCTCGCTGAGCGTCGCGCCCGACATCATCGCGAACGGCACCCGCGCCTTGACGATCTGCTCCAGCGGCACGATGCCGCCCCACGGCGTGCGGGTCAGCCGGGCGCCGGCATTGACGAAGCCGCCGGCCGCCAGCAGGGCGGCGTAGATGGTCTGCTCGCCCTCGATCCAGCCGCGCCGCTCCAGCGGCAAGATCTCGAGGCCCGGCTGCGGCGGCGGCTCGCCGAGTGCGGCATCGATCCGCGCGATCAGGGCGGCGGCGCGCGTCTCCGCCCCCAGCGCCGCGCCGATATCGGCGATGGTGCGGCGCATCTCCGTGATCGAGGTAGCGATCGGCATCTCGATCACCCGGATGCCGCGCGCCTTCAACATGTCGCGGGCGGCGGCGACGCCGAACGGCCCGACGATCACCACGTCAGCCTTCAGCGCGATTACTTCCTCGGCGGTGCCGCGCAGGGCCGGCAGGCCGGCGGCGGTCTCGGCGAGGAAAGCCATGCTCGGGCGGTGAGAGAACGGCGACAGGCCGACGATGCGCTCGCGCTCGACAATGCTCAGCAACAGCTGGTCGGCGCACAGGTTCAGCGAGGCGATGCGGCGGGCCGGGTCGGCAAGCCCCGTCGTCGCGGCGCCGATCCACATCGCGATCCCGACGATCCAGGTCGTCAACCAGCCTCCGGCCACCTTCACGTTCGCTTCCCTTCGTTCGATTTCCAGCATCAGGTCTCAGCCATGTTCGCCTCTGTTTCGTCCGCCCGCCCCGGTTTCGTCAAGCACCTGCTCGGCTCCGCCGCCCTCGTCTTGGCAATCGCCGCCCCGCTTGGCGCGCTCGCCCGCGCCGACGACAAGGCCAAGGCCGATGTCGATCCGCTGAAGATCACCGTCACCGCCAATCGCGTGCCGACCCAGATCGCCCGCTCCGGCTCCAGCGTCACCATCATCGACCAGCGCGAAATCGAGCGTTCCGGCGCCTCGACCATCACCGACGTGCTGGAGCGGGTTCCCGGTGTCGATTTCGGCGACAATGGCGGCATCGGCTCCGCCACCAGCGTGCGCATTCGCGGCATGGATGCCCGCCACACCCTGGTGCTGATCGACGGCGTCCGCGTCGGCGATGTGTCCTCCACCGGCGGCGAAACCAATTTCGGCATGCTCGACCTGTCGATGGTCGAGCGCATCGAGGTGGTGCGCGGGCCGCAATCGGCGCTGTACGGCTCCGATGCCATGGGCGGCGTCGTCAACATCATCACCAAGTCCGGCAAGGGGCCGCGCACCATCGAGGCCTATGCCGAGGGCGGCAGCTATGCCACCCGCACCGGCGGCCTGACGCTGTCGGGCTCGCACGGGCCGGTCGGCGTCGCGGTCGGCGGCACCTGGTTTGCCACCGACGGCTATTCCCGGACCAAGGGCTCGGCCGATCGCGATCAGGCCAAGCGCGCCACCGGCCACGGCCGCGTCAGCGTCCAGGCCGGCGAATGGCTGAGCTTCGATGCCGGCTATCATCACTGGTCGACCCGGGCGGATTTCGACAACACCTTCGGCGTCAACCGCGACGGCCCCAACACCGATGAGAGCGACGTCGATCTCGGCCGGGTGACGACCCGGTTCAAGGCGCTGGACGGCAAGTTCAATTCGGCCTTCACCGTCTTCGCCGGCCGCACCGAGCGCCAGAGCCGCACCGTCTCCGATTTCGGACCCTACAATTACGGCTATACGGGCGACCGCGTCGGCTTCGATCTGATCAACGACATCAACTGGGGCGCCGCCGGCGTCACCGTGTTCGGCGGATCGTGGGAGCGCACCGCCTACCAGTTCTCCGACGATTTCAGCCGGTCGAAGGCCGACGAGGGCCGCCGCGGCATCTTCCTGATGCACCAGCTGACCATTGGCGACCGACTGCACCTGTCGGCCGCCGGCCGCATCGACGAATTCGGCAATTACGGCTCGTTCCCGACCTGGCGCGCCACCGCCGCCTACGACATCTACGAAACCCAGACGCGGCTGCGCGCCAGCGCCGGTACCGGCGCCAAGGCACCGTCGCTCTACCAGCGCTACGGCGATTGGGTCGGCAACACCGCACTTGCCGCCGAAACCTCGTTCGGCGCCGAATTCGGCGTCGAACAGGCGTTCTGGAACGGTCGCGCCAGCGCCACCGTCACCGGCTTCTACAATGCCTACAAGAACTTCATCGACTACGACTTCACCACGTCGCGCTACGAGCAGATCGGCCGGGCCCGCATGTTCGGCATCGAGGCGTCCGGTCGGGTCGACATCATCGAGGGGATGCTGGAAGGCAAGGCCAACTACACCTGGCTCAACACCGAGGACGACGCCACCAAGGCGCCGCTCGCCCGCCGGCCCGAGCATGCCGCGACGCTGGCCCTGATCTATACCGGGATCGACAAGCTGCGCTTCGAGGTGTCGGTCACCGGCGTCGGCGAGCGCTTCGACCGGCCGAACTCGGTCGGCAAGCTCGATCCCTATGCCCGCGTCGACCTCAAGGCCGACTATCAGCTGACGCCGAACGTCAACGTCTATGGCCGCGTCCACAACCTGTTCAACGCCGACTACGAGTCCGCCGCCGGCTACAACACCGCCGGCATCTCGGCCTATGCCGGCGTGCGGGTGAAGTACTGAGCCAAGATCATGTACCGCCCGGACGGTCGTCGTCCGGGCGGCGATTTTCGCATCGCATCGGGATGAAGGCGCCACGCTGCCGCGCCTCAGTTGGCGAGCCCGGCGCCGAACAGCATCAGCAACAGCGGCAGCGTCGCCATCGCCGCCACCGTGTGGGTGGCGATGATCCGCGCCATCAGCTCGCTGTCGCCGCCCATTTCCCGCGCCAGCACGAATGACGCGCTCGCCGTCGGCACAGAGGCGGCCAGCACCGCGATCCCGAGCGCCATCGGCGTCAACCCGACCGCGCCGCCGATCGCCACCGCTAGCAGCGGCATCGCCACCAGTTTCAGCGCCGCCGAGGCCAGCACCAGCGGGTCGAGCGTCAACGCCTTGCGCACCGAGAGCCCGGCGCCCACCGCGATCAGCCCGATCGCCGTCGCCCCCAACGACAGGCTGCGCAGCACCGCGCCGATCGCCTCCGGCGGCTTCACCGGCGACAGCGCGATGATCAGGCCGACGGCGATCGAGATCAGGAACGGATTGCGCAGCAACTGGCTGAAGATGGCGGCGAAATCGACACCGGACTGGTTGTCGCCGTCGATCGACAGCACCGTCACCGAGACCAGATTGGCGAAGGGAATCATCACGCTGAGGCTGAGGGCCACCAGTTTGACGCCCTCGGGGCCGTGGACCGACGCCACCAGCGCCAGCGCCACCATGGTGTTCCAGCGCACCACCCCCTGCATCACCGAGGTGAAGGCCGGCCGTGATCGCTTAAGCCGCGCAAGGATCACCGGCCGCAGCAGCAATCCGCCGACGGTGACGATCGCCTGCGCCGCCACCAGGCAACCCGCCAGCCGCAGCGCCTCGCCGCTTCCACCCTCCGCCCGCGCCACCGCCTCGATGATCAGCGCCGGAAACAGCACGAAATAGAGCAGCCGATCGATCCCCCGCCACCCGCCGGCATCGATGATGCCACTGGCGGCGATACCGCGCCCGAGGAGAAGCAGCAACACGATGGGAAGCAGGATCTGAACGACGGGCATGCGGCCTCGCGTTGGTGAAATCGTTGGTGATTCGGCAATCGGCGGCGACAAGCGAGGCATGGCGGTTCACCTCGCCGGCAATCCGGCCGGTGCGCCGGCATCGATCGGGCTCAAAGCCCGCCCTGGCCCTTTTCCGGCAGTGGATCGCCCGATTTGACCCAGCGTTGGTGGATCCACATCCACTCGCTCGGGCGTTCGCGGATCCAGTCCTCGAAGCGGGCGTTCATCGCAATTGTCGCGGCGTCGATGTCGGCGTCGCGGTCGGTGGTGCGCGGCACCGCGATTTCCTCGGCCTCGATGCGGAACCGCGCCCCCGGACCGGTGCGGATCACCCGCCCCACCACCAGCGGCACCTCGAACGAGCGGGCGAAATGCGCCGGCGCCCGCGTCGCCCAGGCCGGTCCGCCGAGGAAGTCGATGACGAGGCCGCGAATGTCGCGATGGTCGGCGAGCAGCGTCACCGTGCCGCGCTTGCGGATGTGGCTGAGGATCGCCCGCACCGTGTTCGGGCCCTTGGGATAGAGCCCGCCGGAATAGAACCGGTGGCGGATCTCCAGCAATTCGGCCTCGACCAGCGGGTTCTGGACGCGCTGGTAGACGCCGGCCGGATTGAGCCCGAGCCCGACCGCCGGCATGACGCAGACTTCCCAATTGCCCGAATGCAGCGACGCGACGATCGCGCCCTTTTCCCGCGCCTTGGCGAAGGCGCCGTCGGCGGCGGCGACATCGAGGACGATGCGGCCCGCGTCGGCGGCGATGCGGTCGAGCATGAACCCCTCCGCCGCCACCCGCCCGAGGGTTTCCCACATGGCGCGGGCGATCCGCTCGTGTTCGGCCGCCGGCTTGTCGGGAAAGGCGCGGGCAATGTGGGCGAGCGCGCGCGGATGCCGGTGCAGGCGCGGCGCGATCAGCCGCCACAGCTTGCCCATCACCCAGGACGCCATGTCGATCGGCATCAGCCGCAACAGGCCGCGCGCGACCACCAGCCCGAGATACTCGAGCCGATGCTTCAGCGAGGGGGCGGCGGGCTGCGTCAGGGCGGGCCTCGACAGGAAAACGCCAGCGCTTGGAGCGCCGGCAAGGTTGGCATGCGCGCCGGGCGCGTTGACGGACCCGCCCGCGGCGATTACCAGCGGGGTGATAGCCCGACCCGAGGCATCGGCGCAATGGTTCGCCCGCGCCGACCCGCCTTGCAAGCCCCAGCCGGATCGCCCTCAAGATGGCCGACGTCCTCGCGCTCGCCCTGCCGTTCTTCGGCCTGATCCTGATCGGCTTTGCCTCCGGCAAGATCCGCAAGATCGGCTATGAGGGGCTGGCCTGGCTGAATTTCTTCATCGTCTACATCGCCCTGCCGGCTCTGTTCTTCAAGCTGATCGCCCAGACCCCGCTCGAACAGCTCGCCCAGTGGTCCTATATCGCTGCCACCACCTTCGCCACCTATTGCGCCTATGCCGTCGCCTTCGCCGTCGGCGTGTTGACGCTGCAGGGCGACATCCGCCGCGCCACCATCCAGGCGCTGATCGGCGCCTATTCCAATATCGGCTACATGGGACCGGGCCTGACGCTGGCGACGCTCGGGCAGGCGGCGGCCGTGCCGACGGCGCTGGTGTTTTGCTTCGACAACGCCCTGCTGTTCACGCTGACGCCGCTGTTGATGGCGCTTGGCGGCACCGAACGGATGGCGCCGGGCACCATGGCCCTGTCGATCCTGAAGCGGATCTTCTTCCATCCGTTCATCCTGGCGACCATTGTCGGCGTCGCCGCCGCCGCGATCGGCTTCAAGCCGCCGCTGATCGTCGACAAGATGCTGACCTGGCTGATGAACGCTGCCGCGCCCTGCGCCCTTTTCACCCTCGGCGTCACCGTGGCGCTGCGGCCGATCCGCGAGGTGCCGTTCGAAATGCCGATCGTGCTGGCGATCAAGCTGCTGATCCACCCGCTGTTCGTGCTGCTGCTGCTGAACTATATCGGCGGCTTCGACCGCATCTGGATCTATACCGCGACGCTGATGGCCTGCCTGCCGCCGGCGCTGAACGTCTTCGTCATCGCCTCGCAATACAAGGTCGATCTCGACCGCGCCTCGGCGGCGATCCTCATCGGCACGCTGGTGTCGGTCGTCACCGTCACCGGCTTTCTCTACTTCATCACCCACGGCCTGTTGCCGGTGGCGATGTTCGGCCGCTGATCAGCCCCTGTCGTCGTCCGCGGCGGGCTTCTTGGACTCGGTCGCGGCGCCGGCCTTGCCCAGCCTGGCGGCGAAGCCCGGATCGAGCTTGATCATGAACGCCTCGACCGCGTCGGTATAGGCGCCGGGCAGGCCGAGCTTGTCGTTGATCTCGGAATGGCTCAACGCCTCCTCGCGCACGCCCGCCGTCACGCCAAGACCCTTGGCGCGCGCCGCGAACGCCTTTGCCTGATCGCAAGGCTGATCCGGGCGCTGGGTCGAGCAGACGGCCAGCAGCGGCAGCGACTTGGCGCCCAGACCATGGATCGGCGACGTCTGGTACCAGTAGTTCGGATTGGCGCCGAAGGCGGCGTCGTAGAGCGGCAGGTGCCGGCGGTTCATGACGGCCGGCACGTCCAGCGCCGCGCTGTCGAGAGCGATCGTGCCGAGCCATGTCTTGCCGCCGATATTGGTCACCCGCGACGGATCGGCATTGACCAGCGCCGCCAGATGCGCCCCGGCCGAATGCCCCATCAGGATCACCTTGTTGCCGTCGGCGCCATAGGTCAGCGCCTTGGTCTGCACATGGGCGATCGCCTTGGCGACATCGTCGGCCTGGTGCAGCGGATCAGTGCCCGGCAGCAGGCGGTAGTTGATCGAAACGAACACCGCGCCCTTCGGTACCCAGCGCGCCGCCTTGTTCTTGACGACGTTGCTCGCGCCCTTGTCGCCGCGCTTCCAGCCGCCGCCATGCACCATGACGATCACCGGCGAGCGCCGCACGTCGAAATGGCTCGGCAGGTAGATGTCATAGCGCTGGTTCGGATCGGCGCCATAGGCGATATCGCGCTGGACGGTGACGCCGGCCGGCAGCGATGCCGACCCCGACGCATCCGACCCGTCATCAAGCGCCGTCCCCTTCAGAAGGTCCGCCAGCGGCCCGGCCGCCGCCGCGCCGGCGCCGAGCGTGAGGCCGAGAACGAGGCTTGCAAGGAGTGCAAGGTTTGCAAGACGCGATGGGGCAATGGTTCGCATGGGTGTTCTCGGCAATCCTGCCGGGACCAGCCTGATGTTCAGGTTCGCCGCCGGACGTGACTGAGGTAAGTGTCAAACTACGAGCGCCGCATCTCAATCCGATTACGGAATTCAAGCGGAATTTAACGAGTTTTCGTGGCACCGCGCCGCCAAGCCGCGCTTCTGCCGATCGATCGCGGCGATCCTGCGCGATTGCGGCTCCCGTTCCGCGAAACTACCCGGTCGGTTATTGAAATTCCGGCGGATTTCGCGTTTTGCAAGGCAAGCCCCGCCGCCCTGCGCCCGCGCGTCGCGGCCGCGCCGGCTGGTCAAGCGTTTTGTGGCATGGTTAGCTTCGGGTGAAGGCTTCGCGGTCAATTTGACCAAGGCCGGGGAGGGCGCGGCGCCGGTTCCGTCCGGGATCGCCGCAGGGCAACAAGATCGCCGCTTGGCAACAATAATGACAGGGGTTCACCCGGTGACGCGACCGCTCGACGGCCTGACCGTACTCGATTTCTCCACCCTGCTTCCCGGCCCGCTGGCGGCGCTGATGCTCGCCGAGGCCGGCGCCCGCGTCATCAAGATCGAAAAGCCCGGCGGCGAGGACATGCGTTTCTACCCGCCGCTGGAAGGCGACATTTCCGCCGCCTATCGCCTGCTCAATCGCGGCAAGGAGTTCCGCTTCGCCGACCTGAAGACGCCCGAAGGCCGCGCCTCGATCCTGCCGCTGATCGAGACGTGCGACGTGGTGATCGAGCAGTTCCGCCCCGGCGTGATGGACCGGCTCGGACTCGGGCATGAAGCGGTGCGCGCGATCAATCCCAAGGTGATCTATTGCTCGATCACCGGCTACGGCCAGACCGGCCCGCGCGCCCACGAGGCCGGCCACGATCTGAACTACCAGTCGCTCAGCGGCGCGCTGGCGCTGTCGGCGCCGGGCGAGGGCCTGCCCGGCGTGCCGCCGACCCTGACCGCCGACATCGCCGGCGGCGCCATGCCGGCGGTGATCAACATCCTGCTCGGCCTCATTCGCCGTTCCGCCACCGGCACCGGCTGCTTCATCGACATCTCCATGGCCGAGTCGATGTTCATCTTCGCCCTGTTCGCCCAGGGCGAGGCCGCCGTCACCGGGCGCTATCCGGCGCCGGGCGAGTTCAAGCTCAATGGCGGCAGCCCGCGCTATCAGCTCTATGTCAGCGCCGACGAGCGCCTCGTCGCCGTTGCCTCGCTCGAGGACAAGTTCTGGGCAAGCCTCGTGCGCGCCGTCGGACTTGCCCCGGAACTGGCGGCCGACGCCGCCGATCCGGCTGCGACCCGCGCCACGCTCGCCGCCATCTTCCGCGCCCACCCGGCCTCCCACTGGCGCCCGATCCTCGCCGCCGCCGATTGCTGCGCCACCATCGTCCCGACGCTCGCCGAGGCCTTCACCGACCCGCATTTCGTCAACCGCGGCCTCTTCGCCCACCACATCGACGGCTCCAAAGGCCACTCCCTCCCGGCAATCGTCGTGCCGATCTCGCCGGAATTCCGGGCGTAGGGCAGGGGAGAAGCGACCCGTTTTCCCCCAAACCTCTTCCCGCCCGTCATTCCTGCCCCAAACCTCTCCCCGCTCGTCATTCCGGCCTCCGAGCCGGAACCCAATCCACCTCGCCGTTTTTCCGGCGAGTGTATGGGTAACCGCTCCATCTCCCCCACCGCCCGAGCCTTGGACGGGCGTGGATTAGGCTCCGGCTCGGAGGCCGGAGTGACGGGTGGGGGGATGGTGGGGCAGTTCAGATGCTAGACGATCTCGCCTCGAAGCAGGCATGATCCCGCCATGACGATCGTCTCGCTCCGCGATATCGAAACCCGACTTGCCGAACTTGCGGCGAGGGTGCAAGCCGGTGAGATCTTGACGGTGATGTGCGACGGCAAGCCGCTTTTTGATGTTGTTCCGCACCAGTCCCGCGACGCCTTGCGTTCCAACGCGATTGCGGCCGAAAAGCGTCGTCTCGGCGTGGAAAATCTGGTTGAGTTCATCGCCGACGACTTCGACGCTCCAATGGATGAGAGCGACCATCCGCTCGCCACCTCCGCAATCTGACGCCTTCAGATCGAGAAGCTGGTGCCGCAGCCGCAGGAGGCGGTGGCGTTGGGGTTCTTGATCTGGAACGATTGGCCCATCAGGCTGTCGACGAAATCGATCACCGATCCGGACATGTAGTCGAGCGACACCGGGTCGATCAGCACCGCCGCGCCGTCCTTCTCGATCACCAGATCCTCGGCCTCGCGCGCCGTCGTCAGGTCGAAGCCGTATTGGAATCCCGAGCAGCCGCCGCCGGAAACGCTGACGCGCAACGCCGTGCCGGCCGGCTCGGAGGCGGCCACCTTGGCGATGCGGCGGAAGGCGCGGTCGGTGACGGTGACCGGCAAGGGGGCGGAAGAGCCATCCATGGGAAACATCCTGTGTCCAAGCTGCATGTGCGCCAGGCGGGAGCCAACACCGTCACGCCGCCGTGGTCGTATCCTGACAAGATAGGCCGCAACCGGCCGAGAGCAAGCAAGCTGGCGTGATATCGGCCCTGCGTTGCTCCGCCGCCCGCGGCCGCCCGGCTCCGTCCGGCACTGGCCGAAACCGGTCGCGCCGTCGGCGGGGCATTGCAACTTGCCGCGCGGCGCGGCATGTCTCGTCGGCAATCCAATCGGTCAGGCCAGGTCCATGTCCAGTACGATCCCTTCCGATATCGGCTTTGGCGGCGAGGCCCGCGCCCCCTATGCCGTCGACTGGCGCCGGAGTCTTGGCCGCATCCATGCCGAGGACGCAAGCCCCACCCGCACGCCCTATCAGCGCGACCGCGACCGCATCATCCACTCGTCGGCATTCCGGCGGCTGAAGCACAAGACCCAGGTCTTCATCTATCACGAGGGCGACCACTACCGCACCCGCCTGACCCACACCATCGAGGTTGCCCAGATCACCCGGGCGCTCGCCCGCGCGTTGCGCCTTGACGAGGACCTCGCCGAGGCGATCGCGCTCGCCCACGATCTCGGCCATCCGCCCTTCGGTCATATCGGCGAGCACTACCTGCACAAGGCGATGGGGGATTTCGGCGGGTTCGACCACAACGCCCAGTCCCTGCGCGTCGTCGCCAGGCTGGAGCGCCGCTATCCGGAGTTCGACGGCCTCAACCTTGCCTGGGAAACGCTCGAGGGTCTGGTCAAGCACAATGGCCCGCTGGTCGATGCCGACGGCCGGCCGCTCGGCGCCCACCATGGCGACCCCGGCGAACTGCCCTTCGCCCTGCGCGAGGTGATGGCGAAGGTCGACCTGCGGCTTTCGACCTTCGCCTCGCTCGAGGCGCAATGCGCCGCCATCGCCGACGATATCGCCTATGTCTCGCACGATATCGACGATGGCCTGCGCGCCCGGCTGTTGTCGCTCGACGCCGTCGAGGCGATGCCGTTCGCCGGGCCGATCCTCGCCGAGGTCCGCGCCCGCTACCCCGGCCTCGAGCGCGACCGGCTGATCGCCGAACTGATCCGCCGCATCATCACCCGGCTGGTCGAGGACGTCATCGTCACCGCCACTGCGACGCTGCGGGAGGCCGCCCCCGCCGATGTCGAGGCGGTGCGCCGGCTCGACCGGGCGGTGGTGACGTTCTCGCCCGAGGTCGAGCGCGCGGTGAAGGGCGCCAAGCAGGCGTTGTTCACGCAGGTCTATCGCTCCGATGAGGTCAATCTGATGATGCACACCGCCTCGGCGGTGCTGAAGGACCTGTTCGAGACCTACCGCCTGATGCCGAGCGAGATGCCGCCGGAATGGAACCGCGATCTCGACCCGCGCGACCGCGCCCGGGTCGCCCGCCGCGCCTGCGACTACGTCGCCGGCATGACCGACCGCTTCTGCCTGCAGGAATTCGAGCGGCTGTTTCCCGGACAACTGCCGAAACTCGGGGCGTTGTTTGACGCTGGCCCGGAATTGCGTTAGGTCGCGCCAACCCGAATTTCCCGATCCATCCGCCGCTTCGCGCGGTGCGGAAGGCCGCCGATCATGAATGTTTTCGCCGAATTCACCGCCCGCGTTCGTGCCGCGATCGATCGCCTCGGCTGGGCCGCCGCCGATGGCACCGCGCTTGATCTCTCGCGCGTCACCGTCGAGCCGCCGCGCGATGCCGCCCATGGCGATCTGGCCACCAATGCCGCGATGGTGCTGGCCAAGGCCGTCGGCCGCCAGCCGCGCCAGCTCGCCATCGAGCTGATGGGCGCGCTCGCCGCCGATGCCGACATCGCCGAAACCGAGGTCGCCGGCCCCGGCTTCCTCAATCTGCGCCTGAAGCCGGAATTCTGGGGCAAGCTTCTTGGCGCCATGCTGGCGGCCGGCGGCGATTTCGGCCGCTCGACCCTCGGCGCCGGCATCAAGATCAACGTCGAATACGTCTCGGCCAATCCGACCGGCCCGATGCATGTCGGCCATTGTCGCGGCGCCGTGGTCGGCGACGCCATCGCCAGCCTGCTCGCCTTCGCCGGCTGGGATGTCACCAAGGAATATTACATCAACGACGCCGGCGCCCAGGTCGATGTGCTCGGCCGTTCGGCCTTCCATCGCTACCGCGAGGCGCTCGGCCATGATGTCGGCGCCGTGCCGGAAGGCCTCTATCCGGGCGACTATCTTTGCCCGGTCGGCACGGCGCTCGCCGCCGAGTGGGGCGACCGGCTTCTCGCCCTGCCCGAGGCCGAGTGGCTGCCGGTGACGCGCAAGGCCGCCGTCGACGCCATGATGGTGATGATCCGTGGCGATCTGGAAGTGCTCAACGTCCGTCACGACGTCTTCTTCTCGGAAAAGTCGCTGCAGACCTCGCCCGAGGGTGACCGGGTGCGCGCCGCCATCGACGCGCTGAAGGCGCGCGGGCTGATCTACGAGGGCCGGCTTGCTCCGCCGAAGGGGCAGCTGCCCGACGATTGGGAAGATCGCGAACAGACGCTGTTCCGCTCCACCGATTTCGGCGACGACGTCGACCGGGCGCTGATCAAGTCCGACGGCTCCTACACCTATTTCGCCTCGGACATCGCCTATCACTACGACAAGTATCTGCGCGGCTTTGCCCAGCAGGTCGATATCTGGGGCGCCGACCACGGCGGCTACGTCAAGCGCATGCAGGCGGCGGTGAAGGCGATCACCGGCGGCGCCGGTTCGCTCGAGGTCAAGCTCTGCCAGCTCGTCAAGCTCTATCGCGCCGGCGAGCCGGTGAAGATGTCGAAGCGCTCCGGCGATTTCGTCACCCTGCGCGATGTCGTCGAGGAAGTCGGCCGCGACTCCGTCCGCTTCATGATGCTTTACCGCAAGAATGACGCCCCGCTCGACTTCGACTTCGCCAAGGTGACCGAGCAGTCGAAGGATAACGCCGTCTTCTATGTCCAGTACGCGCATGCCCGCATCAAGTCGGTGTTCAATCAGGCAAAGGAACAGCTTCCCGACCTCGATACCGCGCCGGTGGCGCTTCTCGCCGCGCCGTTCGAGCGGTTGGCCGATGTCGCCGAAATGTCATTGATCAAGAGATTGGCCGAATGGCCGCGCCTCGTTGAGAGTGCTGCCGCCACACAAGAGCCACATAGAGTGGCTTTTTACCTGAACGACCTCGCCGGAGACTTCCACGGGTTGTGGAACCGCGGTAAAGATCTGCCGCAATTACGCTTTATTAATGCTGACGATAGATTGTCGACAATGGCTCGTTTAGCCTTGATCCATGTGGTCGCGAATGTGCTCGCGACGGGGCTGGGGCTGCTCGGCGCATCGGCGCCAAACGAGATGCGGTGACGCGCCGACCCTCCGGTCCGGCGCCATCGCCAGACCGGAGGAGTGCGTAGCATGTCAGCCATTGCCCAGAAGAACCGCTTTGATGCTCCTTCCGGCGGAGATCGCGGCTTCGCGGAAGATCCGCTCGACGAGCTGACCCGCCTTCTCAACGATCCGAGCGTCTTCGGTGCCGATCAGGCGCTGCCGCCGCGCCAGCCGGAGCCGGCCATTCCCGATTTCACCGCCGGGTTCGAGGCCGAGCTGTTCCAGGAACTGCGCGCCTCCATCGACCCGCAGGCCGGCGTTCCCCCGGTTCGTTCGCCCGTCGTGGCCGCGCCGGAACCGCGCGTCGAGCCGGGCTATAACTATGAACCACGGATCGTCGCCACCGAGCCGGATGCCGAGGTCGACCTGCCGTTCGGCGCGTTCGAGCCGGCCGCTCCCACCACCGCCCGCTCGGCGCCGCTGCCGCCGCGCTTCGACATCGAGCTGCCCGAGCGCGAGGAGCCAAGCTTTGCCCCGGTTGCCGCGCCGCGCCCGGCCGACATGTTCGATCCCGCCGAGGACGCGGCCCCGGCCTTCGTCTCCGACACCTACCAGCAGAGCTATCAGGACCAGCCCGGCGTCACCTATTCCGACCCGGACGGCTACGACCCGGCCTACCAGCCGCCCTACGATCCCAATGCCGGCTATGGCGTCGATCCCTATGATCCGCGCCAGTTCGCCGAAAGCCGCGGCTATGATCCGACGCGCTATCAGCCGGCCGAGGACGATCCCTACGACGCGCTGCCCGAGCTCACGCCGCAGGATCTGGCGCCGGCCGTGAAGGGTCCGATGGCACCGGCGCTGCACAATCCCGAATATGACGGCTATCGCGACGATCCCCAGGCTGGCCCCGATGGCGCCCTGCCGGAACACCGCCCCTATGACGACGACGCGGCGCAGAGCCCGAAGCGCGGCATGCTGCTCGCAGGCGTCGCGCTGGCGCTTGTCGTCGTCGGCGGCCTCGGCTTCCTTGGCTTCCGCGCCTTCTCCGGCCCCTCGACAGGCGGCGTCGCCGGTCAGCCGCCGGTGATCCATGCCGACGGCAAGCCCAACAAGACCCTGCCGGATCCCTCGCAGCAGCCGCAGGAGCCGCAGCAGCAGGCGAAGCTCGACTATGAGCGCGTCGGCACCAAGCCGGCCGACGGCAAGATCGTGGAACGCCAGGAAGAGCCGGTCGAACAGGTCAGCGGCAAGAACGTCCGCGTCATCCTGCCCGGCGGCCCGTCCGCGCCGGTCGGCACCGAGGCGACCGCCGATGACGGATCGCGCAAGGTCCGCACCGTGGTGGTCCGCCCCGACGGCTCGATCGTGCCGCCGAATGCCCCGGCTCCGGCGCCGGCCGCCGTTGCCGTTACCCCGGCCCCGGTCCCGGTTCCAGCCGCCACGCCGGTTCCGGTCGCCGTCGCCCCGGTTCCGGTCGCTCCCGCCGCGCCGGCCCCGGCCGCGGTCGCGGCTGTCAAGGCACCGGCGCCGCCGCCGATCGTCGCCACCACGCCGACCCCGCCGGCCTTCCCGGCCGCGCCGGTGACGCCGACCGCCAAGGTCGTCACGCCGCCGCAGCCGCAATTGCAGGCGCCGGCCGGCACCAAGCCGACCCTGCCGGCCGTTGCCGCGCCGCAGGCGCCCAAGCCCGTCGCGGTTGCGCCGATCGCTCCGATTGCGCCACCGGCGCCGGCATTGAAGCCGCCGGCCAAGCCGTCGACGGTCGCCACCGGCGCGCCGCTGGCGCTGGTGCCGTCGGGCCCCGCGCCGGCTTCCGCCGCACCGACGCCTGTCGCCACCGCTCCCGTGGCTGCGGCTCCGGCCGCGCCGGTCGCCAGCGGCGGCGGCTCGTTCATGATCCAGCTGTCGTCGCATCAGTCGGAGGCGGAAGCGCGCTCGGCCTATGCCGCGGCACAACGTCGCTACTCGGCGATCAACGGCATGGGCCTCAACGTCCAGCCGGCCGATCTCGGCGCCCGTGGCACGTTCTACCGCGTCCGCGTCGGCCCGGTGTCGAGCCGCGAGGAAGCCGTGCGGGTGTGCGAGCAGATCAAGGGCCAGGGCGGCAGCTGCCTGATCGCCGGCCGTTGAGACCGAAATCGACAAGGCCGTGGTCGCGCGTCCAATCGGGCGATGCGGCCACGGCCTTTCTTCTTCCTTGCGCCGTCACGTCCTTGCTTGGCGGCGAACCGGTCGGTGCGGAGACACACATGAAGGCATTCATTTCGGGCTGCGCCGGGCTGGAGCTGACGCTTGAGGAGCGGGGGTTCTTCGCCGCCGAGCGTCCCTGGGGCTTTATCCTGTTCAAGCGCAATGTCGATACGCCGGCGCAGGTCGCGAACCTCGTCGCCAGCCTGCGCGACGCCGTCGGCCGCGCCGATGCCCCGGTGCTGATCGATCAGGAGGGCGGTCGCGTCCAGCGCCTCGCCGCGCCGTGGTGGCCGGCCTATCCGCGCGGCCTCGACTATGGCCGCCTGGCCGAACGCAACCTGCTGAAGGGCCTGGAGGCGACGCGCCTCGGCATGCGGCTGATCGCCGACGACCTCGCCGCGCTCGGCATCGACGTCGATTGCGTGCCGCTGCTCGATGTGCCGGTGCCTGGCGCCCATGACGTCATCGGCGCCCGCGCCTTCGGCCGCGATCCGGCCTTCGTCTCGGCTCTCGCCCGCGCCGCCGCCGACGGCGTGCTGGCCGGCGGCGTGCTGCCGGTGGTCAAGCACATGCCCGGCCATGGCCGCGCCGGCGTCGACAGCCACCTCAGCCTGCCCGTGGTCGAGACGAGCCTTGCCGAACTGGCGGAACGGGACTTTCCGCCGTTCGCGGCCCTTGCCGATCTGCCGATGGCGATGTCGGCCCATGTCGTCTACACCGCCATCGACCCGGATCGTCCGGCCACGACCTCGCCGAAGGTCATCGCCGAGATCATTCGCGGCCGTCTCGGCTTCGGTGGCGCCTTGATGACCGACGACCTGTCGATGCAGGCGCTTGGCGGCGATCACCATGCGCGCGCCCGCGCCGCACTCGACGCCGGCTGCGACCTCGTGCTTCACTGCAACGGCAAGCTCGACGAGATGCGCCAGGTGGCCGACGCCTGCCCGGCGCTTTCCGGCAAGTCGCTGGAGCGGGTTCGTCGCGTCGATGGCTGGCGCAAGCCGCCGGAGCCGCTCGACCGGGCGGCGGCCGAGGCCCGGTTCGCCGAACTGATGGCCGAGGTCGGCGTCGAATTCACCGGCGTCGGCCGCGTCTGAGCGGCGACGGGGCAGGGGGGGCGGTTCATGGGCAATGCGATCAATCCGGCCGACCCCGACCGCCCGGCGACCGTCCCGCGCTCCGGCTTCGATGCCTGGGACCCGAACGCCAGCGAGCGTCGTCCCGACGATCCGACCCTGGTCGTCGATGTCGGCGGCTATGAAGGCCCGCTCGACCTCTTGCTGACGCTGGCGCGGTCGCAGAAGGTCGATCTCGCCCGGATCTCCATCCTCGATCTTGCCAACCAGTACCTCGCCTTCATCGACGAGGCGCGCAAGCTGCGGCTCGAGCTCGCCGCCGACTATTTGGTGATGGCCGCCTGGCTCGCCTATCTGAAATCCCGGCTGCTGCTACCGGAGCCGCCGAAGGACGAGGAGCCGACGGGCGCCGAAATGGCCGAGATGCTGGCCTTCCGCCTGCGCAAGCTCGAGGCGATGCGCGCCGTCGCCGCCCAGCTGATGAACCGCAACCGCCTCGGCCGCGACGTCTTCGCCCGCGGCCGCCCCGAGCCGATCGCCGTGCGCACCACCACCGAATGGGGCGCCAATATCGCCGATTTTCTCTCGGCCTATGCCGCGCTGCGCCAGCGCCAGATGATCACCCGCGTCGAGGTCGGCAAGCGCACCGTCTGGTCGCTCGCCGATGCGCGGACGATCCTCGAGCGCCTTCTCGGCCAGGCCTTCGACTGGATGCCGGTCGAGGCCTTCATCCGCCCCTACATGACCGAGGACAGCCGCGCCTCGGTGCGCGCCAGCTCGTTTTCCGCCATGCTCGAAATGGTCCGCGAGGGCCGGCTGGAGCTGCGCCAGAACGAGACGTTCGGCACGATCTACGTCCGCCAGCCCCGCCCGCCGGCCCCCGATGCCACGGCCGCCGCCGCCGACGACGAAGGCTGAGGCGTCGACATGACCGATTGCCCGACTACCGACACCCCGGAGCGTCCCGACGAGCGGCTGATGCTGCGCGTCGTCGAGGCGATCCTGTTTGCCTCGGCCGAACCGGTGAGCGAAGCGGACCTCGTCGAGCGCCTGCCGGCCGGCGCCGATGTCGCCGCCATCCTCGCCCGGCTGCGCGCCGATTATGCCGGGCGCGGCATCGAACTGGTGCGGGTGGCGGAAAAATGGCTGTTCCGCACCGCCGACGATCTCTCCTACCTGCTGCAACGCCACGCCAGCGAACAAAGGCGCCTGTCGCGAGCCGGGCTCGAGACCTTGGCGATCATCGCCTATCACCAGCCGGTGACCCGCGCCGAGATCGAGCAATATCGCGGCGTCGCCATCTATCGCGGCGCCCTCGATACGCTGCTGGCGACCGGCTGGGTGCGCATGCGCGGCCGCCGGCGCTCGCCCGGCCGTCCGGTGACCTATGGCACCACCGACGCCTTCCTCGCCCACTTCCAGCTCGAATCGATCGCCGACCTGCCGGGTCTGGAGGAACTGCGCGGCCTCGGCCTGCTCGAGGGCCAGCCGCCGGCCGGCTTCATGGTGCCGCTCCCCTCCGACGACCCGGCCCTCGGCCCCGACGAGGACCCGCTCGAACCCGGCGACACCCTCGCCACGATCGAGCCGCTGGGCGAGGAGGAGTGAACCCGCCCGCCGATCTGGACCGGGAATTGCCAGATATCGACCGAAGCGCCGCGCGAGACCGGGTCGACATCGCCCCGCTTGCCCGGTAACAGACAGTGGAAGCAGGAATGAAGGCAGACCGGCGGCATGAGCGGTTCCGAGACAGCGCCCCCCGTTAGATCGAAGCCGGTAACGCCCCGCCCGAAGGCGGCGGCGACGATTGCCGGTCAGCTGAGCTTCGAGGCCATCCACCACGCCTATGACGGCATGACCAGCCTGCGCGGCGTCAGCCTCGACATCAAGCCGGGCGAGGTGGTCTGCCTGCTCGGCCATTCCGGCTGCGGCAAGACCACGCTGTTGCGCATCGCCGCCGGCATCGAGCGCCAGACGGCGGGCCGCGTGCTGATCAACGGCCAGGAGATGTCCGGTCCCGGCGTGTTCCTGCCGCCGGAAAAGCGCGGCGTCGGGCTGGTGTTCCAGGATTACGCGCTGTTTCCGCATATGAGCATCCTGCAGAACGTCATGTTCGGCCTGACCAACATGGTGCGCGCCGATGCCGAGCGCGAGGCGATGGCGGCGCTGGCGCGCGTCGGCCTGCTCGAATATGCCTTCGACTATCCCCACGCCCTCTCCGGCGGCGAACAGCAACGCGTCGCGCTCGCCCGCGCCGTCGCGCCGCGCCCGGCGGTGCTGCTGATGGACGAGCCGTTCTCCGGCCTCGACAAGCGCCTGCGCGACAGCGTCCGCGAGGAAACCGCGGCGGTGCTGAAGGAAACCCGCGCCACCTGCGTCATGGTCACCCACGATCCCGAGGAGGCGATGCGCATCGCCGACCGCATCGCGCTGATGCGCACCGGCGAATTGGTGCAGATCGGCACCGCGCGTGAACTCTATTCCCGCCCGGCCGACCGCTTCGTCGCCCGGTTCTTCTCTGAAATGAACGAGATCGACGCCACTGCCGGCCAAGACGGCCGGGTCGAGACGCCGCTCGGCACTTTCCCGGCGCCGGGCGCCGCGCCGGGCCAGTCGGTCATCGTCGGCATCCGGCTGCAGGGGGTGAAGCTCGATGCCGGCGGCGGCATTCCCGGCCGCGTCGTGCAGCACCGCTTCCTCGGCGAGGTCGACCTGTTCGAGGTCGCCGTGCAGGGGCTGGACAAGCCGATCCTGTCGCGAATTCGTGATGCGCGCGGACTAAGGTCCGGCGACGATGTGGGGGTATCCCTCGATCCCAATGACGTTTTGGTCTTTGCGGACGCGGGAAAGTAATCCATATGTGAATGAAGCGGGTTTGGGCGTCGCGGCGGATGTCTCCTTGCGGGGCCATCCGGGGTTTGACATAGTGCGCGCCGAAACGAAATGAAAACAGGCCGCGCGATCCGGGCATTGGATCACGCGAGGAGGCAAGTCGATGGGTTCCTTCAGCATTTGGCATTGGCTGATCGTTCTGGTGGTTGTGTTGCTGCTGTTCGGCCGCAACAAGATCCCGGATCTGATGGGCGACCTCGCCAAGGGTATCCAGAACTTCAAGAAGGGAATGAAGGACGAGACCGAAACCGCCGTCGACGGCGCCAAGGTCATCGACCAGAAGGTCGGCGAGACGGTTCAGCCCGCCGACAAGACCAAGTCCTGATCGCGACCGCCGGCCGCGCCGCCCGGATGCGGACGGGCCGGTTGGCCGATCGCTCTTTCCGCGCCTGTCCGATTCCGGTCCGGCGCATGGTGACAACCGGTGACCCCGGACCAGGATCGCGTCGCCCGCCCGCGGGCGACCGTTCCCGTGCAAGGCGAGACGAGCCGAAATGCTGGACGTCGGGTTGAGCGAAATCCTGATCATCGGGATCGTCGCGTTGATTGTGGTGGGACCGAAGGAGTTGCCCAAGCTCCTGCGGACCCTGTCGAAGACGATCGGCGCGCTGCGGCGGATGGCCGGCGACTTCCAGGACCAGTTCAAGGAAGCGATGAAGGAGGCCGACCTCGACGACGTCCGCAAGACCGTCGACGAGCTGAAAAGCCTCAATCCCGCCAACATGATCCGCGAGACGGTCGAGAGCGCCACCAAGCCGCTCAACGAGGCGGCGCGCTCGCTCAATGACGATTTCGCCCGCGCCACCGCCATGGTCACCGGCGGCGCCGCCGGGGCTTCCGTCAATTCGATGATCGTCGACGGACCCGATCTGCCGGCATCGCCGCCGCCGTCGCCCGAGGCGGCCGATGCCGTCCCGACCGTCGGCACGATCGAGCTCGCCGAGCTGACGCCGCCCGTTGCCCCCGACCTCTCCGGCATCGCGCCGGTCGAGACGATCGCCCCCGTTATCGCGCCGGCCGCCGACAAGCCCGCCGCGCCAGGACCCTCGGCATGAGCCAGGACGAGATCGAATCCAGCAAGGCGCCGTTGATGGAGCACCTCATCGAGCTGCGGTCGCGGCTGATGAAGGCGCTCGGCGGCCTGTTCGTCGCATTCGCGATCTGCGGCTATTTCTCCAAGGCGATCCTCAACATCCTGCTCTATCCCTTCGTCAAGGTCGGCGGCGAGACGTTGATCTATACCGGTCCGCTGGAGCTGTTCGTCACCCAGGTGAAGATCGCGCTGTGGGCGGGCCTGTTCATCTCGTTCCCCGTCATCGCCGGCCAGATCTACGGCTTCGTCGCGCCGGGGCTCTACAAGCACGAGCGCAAGGTGTTCTTCCCCTATCTGGTCGCTACGCCGATCATGTTCGGGCTGGGTGCCGCCTTCGTCTATTTCATCCTGCCGATGGCGCTGCAGTTCTTCATCGGCATGCAGCAGGAAGCCGCCGAGGGCCAGGCGCGCATCCAGTTCCTGCCGAGCGCGCGCGAATACCTGACCTTCATCATGACGCTGATCTTCGCCTTCGGCATCATGTTCCAGACGCCGGTGATCCTGACGCTGCTCGCCCATATCGGCGTCATCACCTCGGACGATCTGCGGGAGAAGCGCCGCTGGGCGGTGCTGGTGGCGTTCATCGTCGCCGCGGTGCTGACCCCGCCCGATCCGCTGTCCCAGATCTCCCTTGCCGTGCCTTGCATCCTCCTTTACGAGGTGACCATCCATGTGGTCCGCTTCCTGGAGCGCCGTGGCGTCACCAAGGGCAAGGCCGACACGGCGGATACCGAGGCCTGAGGCGGCGCACACCGGCCGGGCTTGCGGACGCGGCAGTCCGGCGTCATCCCGCCCGCCGACGATTGGAGCATGTCGCGACCGGTTCGCCGGGCCGGCGGCATGCCGACGACAACAGACGATCCGGAGCCTCCCGGCCGCTGTCGCCGCGCGGCTCCCGTTGACGAGCCGAGGCGTAGCATGCACGACATCAAATGGATCCGCGACAACGCGCAGGACTTCGACCGCGCGCTTGCCAATCGGGGCCTCGCGCCCAAGGCGGCGGAACTGATCGCCCTTGACGACGATCGCCGCGCCCACCAGACGCAATTGCAGGAATTGCAGGCCCGGCAGAACACCGCGTCGAAGGAAATCGGCAAGGCCAAGGCGGCGAAGGACGAGGTCCGCGCGAGCGCGCTGATGGCCGAGGTCGCCGACGTCAAGGCGTTGATCCAGAAGGGCGAGGAGGAGGAGCGCCAGCTCGTCGCCAATCTCGACGCCGTGCTCGCCGTCATCCCCAATGTCCCCTTCGATTCGGTCCCCGTCGGCAAGGACGAGCACGACAACCCGGAACTGCGTCGCGTCGGCACGCCCAGGACCTACGACTTCGCCCCGAAGCAGCATTTCGAGCTGGGCGAGGCCCTCGGCCTGATGGACTTCGAGACCGCCGGCAAGATCTCCGGCGCCCGCTTCGTCGTGCTGAAGGGCGCGCTCGCCCGCATGGAGCGGGCGCTTGCCCAGTTCATGCTCGACCTGCACACCGGCGAGCACGGCTATACCGAGACCAACCCGCCGCTGCTGGTCAAGGAACACACCGCCTACGGCACCGGCAACCTGCCGAAGTTCGAGGAAGACCTGTTCAAGACCACCACCGGCTTCTACCTGACGCCGACGGCGGAAGTGTCGATGACCAATTTCGTCCGGGGCGAGATCCTCGACGAGAAGGCGCTGCCGCTGCGCTACACCGCGTCCACCCCGTGCTTCCGCTCCGAGGCCGGCTCCGCCGGTCGCGACACGCGAGGCATGATCCGCCAGCACCAGTTCATGAAGGTCGAACTGGTGTCGATCACCGCGCCGGAAGCCTCCGAGGCCGAGCACGAGCGCATGCTCGGCTGCGCCGAGGAAGTGCTGAAGCGCCTCGATCTGCCCTATCGCGTCATCACGCTGTGCACCGGCGACATGGGCTTTGCCTCGCGCAAGACCTACGACATCGAGGTCTGGCTGCCGGGCCAGGATGCCTATCGCGAGATCTCGTCCTGCTCCAACTGCGGCGACTTCCAGGCCCGCCGCATGAACGCCCGCTATCGTCCGACCGAGGCCAAGGGGACGCGCTTCGTCCACACCCTCAACGGCTCCGGCGTCGCCGTCGGCCGCTGCCTGGTGGCCGTGCTGGAGAACTACCAGAACGCCGATGGCTCGATCACCGTGCCCGCGGCGCTGAAGCCCTACATGGGCGGCATCGACGTCATCGCCGCCGCCTGAGCGGCCGGACAGCCACGTTGACGGCGGGCCCGGCTCGGGTCCGCCGGATTCGGGCGCCAGCCGGCAATCCCGTCGACCAAGGACGCGCCATCGCGGTACGTCACGACGTTGTCTCGCGCCCGCCAAGAACGGTGCTCCCGGCGCGACTCACGCCCCATCGGCAAAGGCGAAGCGCGCCGGCACCGGCGATCCCTCAACGGTCACATGCCGCGTCGTTCTTGGCGCAAGGGCGGCAAGCCCGACGATCGCCCGCCGTGCCGCGTCCCGCAACTTGGACGCCGGCCCGCCACTGCGGTCACGCGCAAACGCCCGCGCACGCCGCTGGCTATTCATTGAAACAGTTGCATTTTTTGACGGAAAAGGTTGGCCGGTTCGGGTCGCTCTATTTGAGGAGGCCACTCTGAGCTGTACCCGAACCGGCCAGCCCCACGGACCCAGGAGATGCGGCGGACCTGAGAAGCCGTAGGGAGCTAGTTTGGCGAAGACGGACAATCGGGGCACATGAGCCCCCCGACGGATCAGTCAACCGCCACGATAGCTCAGAGAGTATCGACAATATCGATAAGATCAACCCATGTTGGCAAAATAACCGCAAAAATCGGGTGGCTTTTGAACACCTTATCCACCCCGCATAATTTGGTTAGATACAGTTCTGGTAATTTTTACGAGTGTGAAATAGCGACGTGTCCGTAAAATCAGATAGATAGCCCTGCGGAAATTGCATACGATTTGGTCAAATGGGTCCCGGGCGGCCTGAACCTAGGGATAAACAGCCACACGTTTGGGCATGCCGGCGCCGCGCCATCCCGGGTCGCGGGAGCTTACGCAAGCTGTCGCCAAAGCTATCGGATCGCGCGGCGGGGTTTATCTTTGAGTGTTCAGTAAAGCACTCCCTACAGCTTCGGAAGCAGAATTTCCTGCGATAACTCGGCCGGATCGATTAATTATGATGTCGAAAAAAGCAAAACCGCGCTGGATGGCGCGGTCTTGATCAGCTTGCCTTGGTGTACGGGTTCAGGCCGCGTCGGCGACCACGCGGTTGCGGCCGGTGCGCTTGGCCAGATACACCGCCTGGTCAGCGCGCTTGATGATCGTCTCCGGCGTATCGTCGGCCTTTTCCAGCGCGCCAATGCCGATCGAGATCGTCACGTCGATCGCCTTTGATCCGCCCGCCACCATGAACGGCTCCGATGCCACCCGCTGCCGCAGCCGCTCGGCCACCATATAGGCCAATGCCATGTCGGTTTCCGGCATCACCACGACGAATTCCTCGCCGCCATAGCGGCAGGCCAGGTCGATGCCGCGCACGTTGCGGCGGATGCGCTTGGCGAATTCGCGCAGCACGTCGTCGCCGGCATCGTGGCCGTAGGTGTCGTTGATCGACTTGAAGAAGTCGATGTCGATGATCAGCAGCGACAGGGCCTTGCCCCGCGCCGCCGCCTGATCGACCAGTGTCGACAGATGGCTTTCAAGATAGCGGCGGTTGTTGAGCCCCGTCAGGGCATCGGTTACCGCCATCTCCATCGTCTGCTGCAGGCTGTCGCGCAGATGATCGGTGTAGCGCTTGCGCCGGATCTGGGTGCGCGCCCGCGCCAGCATCTCATTCTTGTCGATGGGGCGGACGATGTAGTCGTTGACGCCGATGTCGAGCGCCCGCAACAGCTTGGCATTGTCTTCCGGCTCGGTGACCAGCAGGATCGGCAGCATGCGCGTCCGTTCCAGCGAGCGCAACTGCGAGCACAGCCGCAGCCCGTCGAAATTCTGCAAGCCGAGCGACACGATCACCAGTTCGTAGCCGTTCTCGGCGGCGCGGAACAACGCTTCCTGCGGGTCGATCTCCAGTTCGACCGCATGTTCGGCCGACAGGGTCGAAGCGATGCGCTCATAGGACGAGCGCCGGTCGTCGACCACCAGCACCTTGCCCTTTTGCGCCAGCTGGTTGGAGGTGAAATCGACGCCGTCCTGCAGCCCCATGTCGCGACCGGTGACGGCGCGCATGCGCAACTCGTCGGTCAGCATCTTCAGCCGCACCAGACTCTTCACCCGGGTGATCAGGGCGATGTCCGACACCGGCTTGGTCAGGAAGTCGTCGGCGCCGGCCTCCAGGCCCCTGACCCGGTCGGAGGACTGATCGAGCGCGGTGACCATCACCACCGGAATATGCAGCGTCTTCGGATTGGACTTGATCCGCCGGCACACCTCGAACCCGTCCATGCCCGGCATCATCACGTCGAGCAGGATGATGTCCGGTGCCGAGCGCTCGCACATGGCCAGCGCCTCCGGGCCGCTCATGGCGGTCATGACCTCGAAATATTCCGCCGTCAGCCGCGCTTCCAGCAGCTTCACATTGGCGAGAATGTCATCGACGACGAGAACACGTGCGGTCATGCGAACTGGCCCTATCGTTCGGACGTCAGGCGTCGCCCAGGTAGGCGCGGACGGTTTCGAGGAACTTCGCGATCGAGATCGGCTTGGAGATATAGGCCTCGCAACCGCCCTGGCGGATGCGCTCCTCATCGCCCTTCATCGCGAAGGCAGTCACCGCGATCACCGGAATCGAGCGCAGTTCGTCGTCTTCCTTCAGCCAACGGGTCACATCGAGGCCCGAGACTTCCGGCAGCTGGATGTCCATGAGGATCAGGTCGGGTTTCTCCGCCCGCGCGATATCCATCGCATCGAACCCGTTGCGGGTCTGCAGCGTGCGATAACCGTTGGCTTCGAGCAGATCGTGGAAGAGCTTCATATTCAGCTCGTTGTCCTCCACGATCAAGACTGACTTCGTCATCACCTACTCCCCGACGCCGGTGGATGGCGGCTTGCGCCAAGTGCTCCCGGCAGTCCAAATCCCTCGGATACACTGTAGCCGTGATTCCTTTCGAAAGGGCAAAGGCCGGATGTCCTGGACCAAACCCGAGCGAATGACCCCCGCCGAAGCCGAGGCGCTGGCCGTCGAGGCGCTGACGTTTCTCGCCAGCGATCCCGAGCGCCTCGGCCCGTTTCTCGGCGCCGCCGGCATCGGCCCGGGCGAATTGCGCGGCGTCGCCGGCGAGCCGGGATTTCTCGCCGCCGTGATCGAGCACATCATGAGCGACGATGCGCTGGTGCTGGCCTTTGCCGAGAGCGCCCGCATCCGCCCGACGCTGGTCGCCGTCGCCCACCACCTGCTGGCCCGCGATTTCGACGGCTGAGGCAGGCCGAAGCGGGCCGGCGCCGCCAAGCCGCATGTGCATGACCGCCGCTGTCGGCTTGCCAGCCGGCCGGGCAGGGGCCACTCTGCCGCCATGGGCCTGTTGCCCTGGACCCGAGAGTGCCATGCCGTCCGGCGCCGATCCGAGCCACATCACCGGTCCGTTCTGCCGCGATTGCCTGACGCCGGCGACCGCGCCGCGCTGCCGCGCCTGCGGCTCGCCGCGCCTGTTGAAGCACCCCCAGCTGCATGAGCTCGCCATCGCCCATGTCGATTGCGACGCCTTTTATGCCTCGGTGGAAAAGCGCGACGATCCCTCGCTCGCCGACAAGCCGGTGATCGTCGGCGGCGGCAAGCGCGGCGTCGTCTCCACCTGCTGCTACATCGCCCGCATTCACGGCGTGCGCTCGGCCATGCCGATGTTCAAGGCGCTCGCCGCCTGTCCCGACGCCGTGGTCATCCGCCCCGACATGGAGAAATACGGCCGCGTCGGCCGCGAAGTCCGCCGGCTGATGCTCGAGCTGACGCCGCAGGTCGAGCCCTTGTCGATCGACGAGGCGTTCATGGACCTGACCGGCACCGAGGCCCTGCACCGTGCCTCGCCGGCGGTGTCGCTCGCCCGTTTCGCCCGCCGCGTCGAGTGCGAAATCGGCATCACCCTGTCGGTCGGCCTGTCCGGCAACAAGTTTCTCGCCAAGATCGCCTCGGATCTGGAAAAGCCTCGCGGCTTCTCGGTGATCGCGCCATCCGAGGCGATGGACTTCCTGCGCGACCGGCCGGTGAGCTTCATCTGGGGCGTCGGCAAGGCGACGCAGGCGCAGCTGGAGCGCGAGGGCATCCGCACCTGCGGCCAGTTGCAGACGGCCGACGAAGCCCAGTTGATGCGCCGCTATGGCGTCCTCGGCCGCCGCCTCGCGCGGCTGTCGCGCGGCATCGACGACCGCGTCGTCGAACCGGACCGCGAAACCAAGAGCATTTCCGCCGAAACCACCTTCGATGCCGATATTTCCGACTTCCCGACGCTGGAGAAGACGCTCTACAGCCTGTCCGAAAAGGTCTCCGGCCGGCTGAAGAAGGAAGGCGTCGGTGGCCGCATCGTGACGCTGAAACTCAAGACGCCGGACTTCCGCCAGTTGACCCGCGCCCGCCAGATCGGCGATCCGACCCAGCTCGCCGACCGTATCCGCCGCGCCGCCATTGATCTCTTGCGCCGCGAGATCGACGGCCGGCGCTTCCGCCTGATCGGCGTCGGCGTGTCCGATCTCGAACCGGCCGAACGCTGCGACCCGCCCGATCTCGTCGACCGCGACGCCGAGAAGCGGGCCAAGGCCGAGCGGGCCATGGATCAGCTGCGCGGAAAATTCGGGGGCAGGGCTGTCGAATTGGGCATTGCCTATCGCCCCGACGTCACCGAAGAAGCGACACCGCAGCGCGATAGGCCGATGCCGCAACGCCGCGATAATGCCGACAAACCCGTTGGCGGCAGGCGATGAGGGCGTGATGGGATTTCTGTGGGTGCCGTTCGTGATCGCCGCCGCGCTGGCGCAAACCGCCCGCAACGCCACCCAGTCGCACCTGACCAAGCTGATCGGCACCGCCGGCGCCACCCAGGTGCGGTTTCTCTACGGCCTGCCGTTCGCGTTCCTGTTCCTCGCCGTTGTCTTGGTCGCAACCGGCGAGGCGATGCCGGCGATGAATGCCCGCGCCTTCGGCTTCACCCTCGCCGGCGCCGTCGCCCAGATCCTGGCGACCGCCTTGATGCTGGTGGCGATGAAGGACAATCGCTTCGCGATCACCACCGCCCTGATCAAGACCGAACCCGTCGTCGTCGCGCTGCTCGCCTTCGTCATTCTCGGCGATGCGCTGACGCCGCTGAAGCTTGTCGCCATCGTCATCGCCACCGCCGGCGTCATCGTGCTGACCACCCGGCGCGGCTGGGCGAGCGGCGGCAATCTCGGCCCCAGGGTCGTCGGCATGGCCGTTGCCGCCGGGCTCGGCTTCGGCCTTGCCGCGATCGGCTTTCGCGGCGGCGTCACCTCGCTTGCCACCGGCTCGTTCGTGATGCGGGCAACGACGCTGCTGGTCTGGAGCCTCGGCCTGCAGACCGCAATTCTCGGGCTCTATCTGGTGGCCTTCGATCGTCGCGCCCTCCTCGACAGCCTCGGCCACTGGCGCGCCTCGCTCGCCTCCGGCTTCCTCGGCGCCTTCGCCTCGCAGTTCTGGTTCCTCGGCTTTGCCCTGACCACGGCCGCCAATGTCCGCACCCTGGCACTGGTCGAGGTCCTGATGGCGCAGGCCCTGTCGCGCAAGCTCTTCGCCGAGCGGCTGACCCCGCGCCAGTCGACCGGCATCGCCCTCATCGTTGCCGGCGTCGGCCTGTTGCTGTGGGCAGCCGGCTGAGGCGAGGGGCGCAATGCCGCGACAGACGGCTTGACCGACTGATCAATTTCGGTTCAGCTAGCACTTAAATCGATCCGGAATGGCCGGGCTTCGACGGTGTCGGTCGGGCGACGCATGCCATGCCGGCTGTTCGAAACGGTGGGGGAATTGTCGCTGTCAGGTCCGCCGGGGCTTGGCGCCGGGCAGGGAGAGGATAGAGTGCGGCAGGGATCAGTTGCGGCGCTGCCGTTCAATTGATCGGTTGGTAAAAAATTGCGCGTTTTGGTTAGGCCGCCAACAGGGACAGGCTCGCGATATTTGGTCAAAGCGACGTTGCAACAAGGGCTTATGTCTTTGCTTGCGGTTGGCATGGCCGTTGCGAACTACCCTGTGCGCGCGATGCAATCGAGCGAGCCGTGCCCAAGTCTTCGGCAATTGCCGGAATCGCGGTCGCGGCGGCCAACAGGAACGAGCCGGGCAGGCAGGGAAAGTCGGACGGAATGGACGCGCAACAGCGAAACGACAAGGCGCAGGCAGACGCAGCCGCCCGACCGGTGATCGAGGCGCGCGATCTGTCGCTGACGTTCGAGACGGGCGACGGCCCGGTCTATGCGCTGAGCCACGTCGATCTGAGCGTCAATGAAGGCGAATTCGTCTCGTTCATCGGCCCGTCCGGCTGCGGCAAGACCACGCTGCTGCGCGTCATCGCCGATCTCGAGCATGCGACCTCCGGCACCATCACCGTCAACGGCCTGACGCCGGAACAGGCGCGGCTGGCGCGGCAATATGGCTATGTCTTTCAGGCGCCGGCGCTCTATCCGTGGCGGACGGTGATCAAGAACGTCATGCTGCCGCTGGAAATCATGGGGATGGGCCGGGCCGAGCGCGAGGAACGGGCGCGGCGCAATCTCGATCTGGTCAACCTCGCCGGCTTCGACAAGAAATTCCCCTGGCAATTGTCCGGCGGGATGCAACAGCGCGCCTCGATCGCCCGCGCCCTGTCGTTCGACCCCAAGCTCCTGTTGATGGACGAACCCTTCGGCGCCCTCGATGAGATCGTCCGCGACAAGCTGAACGAGCAACTGCTGCGGCTGTGGGACGATACCGGCAAGACCGTGGTGTTCGTCACCCATTCGATCCCCGAGGCGGTCTTCCTGTCGACCAAGATCGTGGTGATGTCGCCGCGCCCGGGCCGGATCATCGACATCATTCCCTGCGACTTCCCCCGCGACCGCACCCTCGACATCCGCGAGACGCCGGAATTCCTCGCCGTGGCGCACCGCGTACGCGAAGGCCTCAGGGCAGGGCACTCCTATGACGATTGACGCGGCCCTGCCAAGCCCGCCGCGTCGCAAGCGGCCCTCGATCTTCGCCCGCATCTGGGCCGGGCAAGCCGGGCCGGTCGCTGTCGTCTGTGCCGCCATCCTGGGCTTCTGGTACGTCATGTGCCTGCCGATGAACGGCGATCTGCCGTCGATGCCGCCGGGCGGGACGCTGGCCGAGCGCTATGCCGCCGCCTGGGCACTGGACCGGCCGGTGCTGCCGGCGCCGCATCAGGTGCTGATGGAGCTGCGCACCTCCACCTGCGGCCGGCTGGCCTCCGAGGCGGCGTTTCCGTCGGCGGAATTCATCGGCAACTTCTTTTCCTGTGAGATCCGCTGGACGCCGCGCAACCTGCTGTTCCATGCCGTCGTCACCGTCTCCTCGACCCTGGTCGGCTTCGGCCTCGGCGCGTTGCTCGGCATCGGGCTGGCGGTGCTGATCGTGCATTCGGTGACACTGCGCAAAAGCCTGATGCCGTGGATCATCGCCTCGCAGACGATCCCGATCCTGGCGATCGCGCCGATCATCATCGTCGTGCTCGCCAATCAGGGCATCACCGGCCTGCTGCCCAAGGCGATCATCTCGGCCTATCTGTGCTTCTTCCCCGTCGCCATCGGCATGGTCAAGGGCCTGAACTCCCCCGACGTGCTGTCGCTCGACCTGATGCGCACCTACAATGCCTCGCGGCTGGAGACCTTCCTAAAGCTGCGGCTGCCGGCGGCGGTGCCTTTCCTGTTTGCCAGCCTGAAGGTGGCGATCGCCATCAGCCTCGTCGGTGCCATCGTCGGCGAATTGCCCTCCGGCGCCACCGCCGGCCTCGGCGCCCGCATGCTGTCCGGCTCCTACTATGGCCAGACCGTGCAGATCTGGGCGGCGCTGTTCCTCGCCGCCTTCGTCGCGGCGCTGATGGTGGCGTTGGTCGGCGTCATCGAGCGCGGCATCCTCAAGGCGATGGGGGCAAGACCATGAGCGCCGCCGTCGAACTTCTCGGGCTGGCGCCGGTGGTGCGCGAGCCGCCGGTGCGGATCGCCGCCGGTCGCCGCGCCATCTGGGTGCTTGCCGCCGTGCTGGTGCTGGCGGCGCTGCTGCTGCCGATCTCCACAACGATGCGCATCACCGACATCGCCGGCGGACCGGCGATCCCGCTTGCGCTGGCGGCGGTCGCGTTCCTGGCCGTCGCCGCGCTCGGCCGCCTCGATCTGATGAAGCTCGCCGCCGTGATTGTGCTGATCGTCGCCGCCTGCATCATTGCCTTGAGGCTGGTGCACCGAAGCGACGTCGCGGCGACGGCGAGTTACGGCTTCACCGCGCTGGTCGTCGGGCTCTGGCTCGCCGCCTGGATGGCGGTTGACGCCATGGCGGCCTGGAAGCCGCGCTCATCCGGCGTCAAGCGGCTGTTCGCCATCCTGGTGCCGGCCCTGTTTGGCGCCTTCCTGTTCTTCCTGTGGGAAGTGAGCGTCGTCGGCGCCGGCATTCCGCTGGTGCTGATGCCGAGCCTGTCGGCCATCGCCGCCGCCTTCATGAAGTCGACCGGCACGCTCTGGGCCGATTTCGTCCAGACCTTCGTCCGCTCGGTCATTCCCGGCTGGCTGATGGGCTGCGGCGCCGGCTTCGTCGTCGCCATCATCGCCGATCGGGTGCCGTTCCTGCGGCGCGGCCTGATCCCGCTCGGCAACCTGGTCTCGGCCCTGCCGATCATCGGCATCGCCCCGATCCTCGTCATGTGGTTCGGCTTCGACTGGCATTCCAAGGCGGCGGTCGTGGTGGTGATGACCTTCTTCCCGATGCTGGTCAACACCATCGCCGGGCTCGGCGCCGCCAACGCGCTTGAGCGCGACCTGATGCGCTCCTACGGCGCCAGCTACATCCAGACCCTGACGCACCTGCGCTTGCCGGCGGCGATGCCCTTCGTCTTCAATGCGTTGAAAATCAATTCGACGCTGGCCCTGATCGGTGCGATCGTGGCCGAATTCTTCGGCACCCCGATCGTCGGCATGGGATTTCGGATTTCGACCGAGGTCGGGCGCGTCGCCTTCGACATGGTGTGGGCCTCGATCGCGGTTGCCGCGGTCGCCGGCTCGACATCCTACGGCCTCCTCGCGCTTCTGGAGCGCGCGGTGACATTCTGGCATCCTTCGTATCGGGCCCGCTGAGAGGCTCCGACAAGGTGGTTTTGGAGAGGAGAGCATCATGAAGAAATTGCTTCTCGCCGCGACGGCGATGACGATCGGCTTTGGCGCCGCCGCCGCGCAGGCGCAGGAAAAGGTGACCCTGCAGCTGAAGTGGGTCACCCAGGCCCAGTTCGCCGGTTACTACGTCGCCAAGGACAAGGGCTTCTACAAGGAAGCCGGCCTCGACGTCACCATCAAGCCGGGCGGCCCGGACATCGCCCCGCCGCAGGTGATCGCCGGCGGCGGCGCCGACGTCATCGTCGAGTGGATGCCGGCGGCGCTCGCCGCGCGCGAGAAGGGCGTCGGCCTCGTCAACATCGCCCAGCCGTTCAAGCGCTCGGGCATGATGCTGACCTGCCGCAAGGATACCGGCATCAAGTCGCCGGACGATTTCAAGGGCAAGACCCTTGGCGTCTGGTTCTTCGGCAACGAATATCCGTTCATGGCCTGGATGTCCCGGCTCGGCCTCAAGACCGACGGCTCCGCCGGCAACGTCAAGGTGGTGAAGCAGGGCTTCAACGTCGACCCGCTCTTGCAGAAGCAGGCCGACTGCGTCTCCACCATGACCTACAACGAGTATTGGCAGGTGATCGACGCTGGCCTGAAGGCCGATGATCTCGTCACCTTCAAGTATGCCGACCAGGGCGTCTCCACCATGGAGGACGGCCTCTACGCGCTTGAATCCAAGCTCGCCGATCCGAAGTTCGTCGCCACCATGTCGAAGTTCGTCAAGGCCTCGATGAAGGGCTGGGACTATGCCCGCGCCAATCAGTCCGAGGCCGCCAAGATCGTGCTCGACAACGACACCACCGGCGCCCAGACCGAGAAGCATCAGGTCCGCATGATGGGCGAGATCAACAAGCTGACCGAGGGCTCCACCGGCAAGCTCGACACCGCCGACTACGACCGCACCGTCAAGACGCTGCTGTCCGCCGGCGGCGAGGCCCCGGTGATCACCAAGGAGCCGAAGGGCGCCTGGACCCACGCCGTCGTCGACGCCAAGTGATGTGACAATGCTTGCTTCCGCGTTCGGGCGGCTCCGACCCGAGCGCGGGAGCGAGGTGGCACGGTTGCGCCGCATGTGTTATGTAGTGAACTCACTACATTTTCATCCGGCCGAGGTTGAGTTCGACGTCATGGGCGAAACCGACAGCATCACCGCGACCAATGCCAATCGCTCGTTTTCGGCGTTGCTGCGCCGGATCAAGCTCGGCGAGGCCGTGACCATCACCGAAAGAGGCGTGCCGATCGCGCGGCTCGTCCCGGTCGGCGGCGCCGACGCCGGCGATGACGAGGCCGCTCGCCGCCGCGAGGCAGCCCTGCGGTTGCTGGCTCACCTCGAGGCCGAGCCGATCGCCCATATCGGCAAGTTCGATCGAAACGAACTCTACGAGGACGAATGACCACCATCGGCCTCGACACGAATTTCCTGGTCTATGCGCAGGGGTTCGACGGGGTCGAGCGCAAGCGTCGCGCGGCGGACGTGATCCTTGCGCTCTCGCACCACGATCTGGTGCTGCCGGTGCAGGTCGTCGGCGAGTTCGTTCAGGTCTGCCGGAGCAAGGGCCAGCTGGCCATGCCGGCCATCGACGCGCATCTGGCGTTCTGGAAGCCCCTGGCGCGCTATGTCGGCCTGTCGGTCGCCGGGTTCGAGGCCGCGCTCGAACTGGTGAGGCGGCACGGCTTGCAGACCTATGACGCGGTCATTCTGGCATCTGTCGCCGAGTGCGGCGGCACCATGCTGCTTTCCGAGGACATGCACCACGGCTTTGCCTGGCGTGGCTGCACCGTCGTCAACCCGTTTGTTCCGGACGTCCATCCGCTGCTGGCATCGCTGATGCCCGGAGGGTGACGCCGGTCCGAAGTCAAGACGCCATCAACAAGATGAAGTGCTGGCAGCAAGCGACAAGAGGAGAATTTCCCCATGACCACCACCCTCATTCGCGGCGGCACCGTGGTGAACCACGACCATTCGCGCCGCGCCGATGTGCTGATCGTCGATGAAACCATTGTCGCCATCGGCGAGAAGCTCGACGTGCCGGCCGGCGCCAATGTCATCGATGCCGGCGGCTGCTATGTCATGCCGGGCGGCATCGATCCGCACACCCATATGGAACTGATGTTCATGGGGACGGTCTCCGCCGACGATTTCGAATGGGGCACCAAGGCGGCGCTGTCGGGCGGCACGACGATGATCGTCGATTTCTGCATTCCCGGCCCGGGCCAGTCGCTGCTCGCCGCCTATCAGGACTGGCGGATGAAGTCGGAGAAGGCCGCCGGCGACTACGGCTTCCACATGGCGGTGACCTGGTGGGGCGAGCAGGTCTGGCGCGAGATGGAAACCTGCGTCAAGACCTACGGCATCAACACCTTCAAGCACTTCATGGCCTATAAGGGCGCCTTGATGGTCAATGACGAGCAGCTCTACCACTCGTTCGGCCGCTGCGCCGAACTGGGGGCGATGCCGCTGGTGCATGCCGAGAACGGCGACATCGTCCACTACATGCAGGAACACTACATGGCCAAGGGCGTCACCGGCCCGGAAGGTCACGCGTTCTCCCGCCCGCCGGAAGTCGAGGGCGAGGCGACTAACCGCGCCATCGTCATCGCCGACATGGTCGGCACGCCGCTCTATGTGGTGCACACGTCTTGCCAGGAAGCCCAGGAAGCGATTGCCCGCGCCCGCTCCCGCGGCCAGCGCGTGTTCGGCGAACCGCTGATCCAGCATCTGGTGCTCGACGACAGCGAGTACATGAACAAGGACTGGGATCACGCCGCCCGCCGCGTCATGTCGCCGCCGTTCCGCCCGAAGAAGCATCAGGATGCCCTGTGGAACGGTCTGATGTCCGGCTCGCTGCAGACCGTCGCCACCGACCACTGCTCGTTCACCAATGCGCAGAAGCGCATGGGCCACGGCGACTTCCGCAAGATCCCCAACGGCACCGGCGGGCTTGAGGACCGGATGCCGGTGTTGTGGACGGCCGGCGTCAATACCGGCCGGCTGACCAAGGAAGAGTTCGTCGCCGTCACCTCGGCCAACATCGCCCGCATTCTCAACGTCTATCCGCAAAAGGGCGCGATCGCCGTCGGCTCCGATGCCGATATCGTCATCTGGGACCCGAACGCCACCAAGGTGATCTCGGCCAAGAAGCAGATCAGCCGCATCGAATACAACGTGTTCGAGGGCTACGAATGCACCGGCGCCCCGCGCGTCACCCTGTCGCGCGGCAAGGTCGCGTGGATCGACGGCGACCTGCGGGCCGAGCGCGGCGACGGCAAATACGTGCCGCGCGCGCCGTTCCCTGCCCATCAGGTCGCCTACCAGACCTGGAAGGCCTTCTCCGCCCCGCAAGGCGTCGACCGGCTCGAATTCGTGCCATGACGCTTTGGCGATGATGATCACCGGCGGGCCTGATCCCGCCGGAAGATCGTGCCTGACATTCCTGTCATCGTTTCACCCCGCTGAAGTCGATCCGCGTGGCTCTCGAAGCGGTAATCCGGGGTGGCCAAGATAAGCGTCGGCGCGCATCCGCAATCTGGATGACAATATCTCAACAAACAGCAACCCTGCCGTAGACGTAAATTTTCGGTTTACAAGCCGCGATCGCCGCCGCTAAGGTACGGCTGGTGGAGCAGATCAATCCTGGACGCCGGCAACACTCCTGATCCGCCGCAAGGCTTGAGCGGACTGGATGCAATGCAGGCGTGAAATCGACAACCGAGGTTGCTGACACCACCGACCGGGCCGCCGCCCTGCCAACATCAGACGGGAGCGGTTTCGGCCGTAATGTGAATGCCGAATACGATCACCCTTGTCGATCAGGTCAACACGCCGCTGCAAGGCCTCGTCGTCGCCGCGGCCGATGGCTTCGTGACCATCCGGGTCGATCATGATCCGGAGGTGGATACTATCCTCTTTGCTGTCAATGGCGTAGGCACGTCCCGTCCGGCCGATCCGCTCAACAGCTTCACCATGGTCGATTTGCCGATCGCGCAGGTAAGCAACGCGATCACCTATGTGTTTCTGGATGCCGGATCGCAGGCCCTGCCCGGTGGCGGAACGGTAAATTTCGAAGCCGATCTGATGGCCCCGACCATGGAATTGCTGGGACTGACGGACCTCTTTGTCGTAGATGACCATCTCGCCGACAGTAGCTATCTGACCCTGCATGCCGTTGCCAACGACTTCGCCGGATCAGTCGGATCTTACATCGTTGGCTTCACTACCGAACCTTTTGCCACCCTGTCACTGATCAGCGGCGACGACATCATCGTGTCGGACGGCATGGCAAATGCAGATGGATTTGTCTCGCTGGACCTCCCGGGAAATCTCGCCAGTGGACTGCACAGCGCCCAGTTGCGCCTCACCGATGCCGCCGGCAACGAAACGACTTACGTCGTCAACCTCGACATTCATGCCGAAGATGAAGCCAACCTGCTGATCGCCGGGCTTGATCCGGGCAGCGATACCGGCCTTATCCGCACCGATGGCCTGACGTCGAATACCCAGCCGGTCATCCGGGGTATCGCCGAAGCCGGACGGCTGGTGGTGATCTCGGTTGATGGCCATACCCTGACGACCTTCGCCGACAGCCTCGGCCGTTTCGCCGTCGATCTTGCCGCAGAGTCTGTGACACTCACCGAGGGGATCATCAACTTCACCGTGGCGCTGCATGCCGGCGTCGAGCCTGGTCCCGACACCCTGCTCACCAGCAGCAGCTTTTCCTTCACCATCGACACCACCCCGCCGCCGTCAGAAGGCCATCTCGTCATCGCCTATTCCGAAGGCGACCTGATCGTCTCGTCCGAGACCGTTGGCGACTACGTGGCGGCGGTCGAAACGTCAGGCGGCAGTGGCACGCTGGCCATGGCGAATGCCTCCGGGCTCACCCTGTTTGACCTGCCCGAATCGACGTTCGCGTGGACATTCCACAATGCCGATGCCGCGGGCAATTGGGCTACCACAGCCATTGGCGGTGTGAGCTTCGACAATGGCGGCCCCGAAATCACGCTTTCCGGCACGGCCGCCGACGAAACGCTGGTCGTCAATGACAGCAGTCTCGATGCAGGCAGACTGGTGGGCGGCGGTGGCGCCGATACCTACAGCATCACCGCCGATGGCCTGTGGTCGATTGTCGAAACGGAAGACGCGGAGATCGATCAGCTCTTCGTCGGGCAAAGCTACACGACCAGCGCTGCGATCGAACGGGCAACATTGGCAGACAATGCCGGAGCCAGCGCGCTTGCCGTGCTGTGGTCCGGCCGCACGACCCTCTACGGCAATTCTGCCGCCAATACACTGAATGGCGGCATCGGCGCCGACCGGTTCCTCGGGGGCGATGGCGGCGACACCTACATGGTCGACAACCGCAATGACCAGGTGCGCGAGGTAAGCACCCATACGGGCCGCGACCGGTTGCTGACAACCGTCAGCTACGACATTGCCGGCCGCCATATCGAGGATCTCGGCGTCGCCAGTCCGGCAAGCCTGCGGGCGATCGATCTGTGGGGCAACGCGCTTGGCAACACGATCACCGGCGGGGCGGGCGACAATCGCCTCTATGGGCGTCAGGGCGACGACTCGATCAGCGGCGGCGGCGGCAATGATCTGTTGAGCGGCGGCGCCGGGGTCGACACGCTCGAAGGCGGCGCCGGCGATGACACCTATGTCGTCGATGATTCCGACACGGTGATCGATGCCACCGGTGGCGGCATCGACCGGGTGCTGGTGACGGGAAGTGGCTTCTTCGCCGCAGGCGGCGTCGAGGTCGAACGCATCGAGGCTTATGACCGCTCCTCCACGGCCAGCCTGTTCCTGCAAGGCAATGAATTCGTCAACACGCTGATCGGCAATGCCGGCGACAATGAACTGGTCGGCAGCGGCAATGACATGCTGCGGGGTCTTTCCGGCAATGACGTCTATTTCGTCTCCGCCGGCGACCGGATCATCGAGACCGCCGGCGGCGGTTATGACAAGCTGATTGCCGGCGCCAGCTACACGCTGGCTCAGGACGTCAGCGTCGAGGAGCTGCAATCCAATACCAGTGCGGCCATGATCCTGACCGGCAATGACCTCGCCAACCGGCTGGTCGGCTCCGGCAACCATGTCGACCAGCTTATTGGCGGCGGCGGCAATGACACGCTGGTCAGCGGTGTCGGCGCCGTTGACAGCATGACGGGCGGGGCCGGCGCCGATCGCTTCGTCACGTCCGCCGTGGTCGACAGCATGGGCACGACGCTGGCCTCCGATGTCGGCGGTGCCACCCTGACCTCCGGCGTCGCCACCGACTTCGTCGCCGGGACCGACCTTGTCCAGTTCGATTGCAGCAGCGACTTCGCCTTTTCCGCCGATCTCACCGCCGGCCTTCTCACCTCCGATCGGTTCGAACTCGGTACTGAGGCAACGCTCGCCGAAACGCGGTTCATCTATGACCAGTCGACCGGGACGCTGCAATTCGATGGCGACGGCAGTGGCACCGACCTCAGCGCCATCACCGTGATGCAGCTCACACCCGGCCTAAGTCTCACCACCAGTGATATTACTATCAATGTGATTCTCCCTGGCTGACGCTTGGACGCCGCACCTGTCCTCGCCTAAGGTGGCGTCGTTGGTCCAATGGGCGGCGGGTGGCATCGAAAAATGCCGGCGGCATCAATGGCCGGGATCAAACAGTTTGGCTCCGGCTCGGGGGCCGGAGTGACGGAAGAAGATAGTCCGAGAACGTTCGAACCCCGCGATTGCCCATATTTTGCCTTTGACCGAACGGTAAACGGCGCTAGGCTCGGGATCGAGACGGCACGCGAGCTTGCGCGCCGGCGCCCGCCGCTCCACACTCGGTCGACCCTGTTTTCGCCGGCCGGGCAATGGCCGGCACCGTCCCAACGGCCTTCCGGAGAGCCTTGCCGATGACCACGCTCACCAACCTCGCCATCAATCCGCAACGCCTGTGGGACAGCCTGATGGAAACCGCCCGCTTCGGCGGCACCGCGAAGGGCGGCATCCGGCGGCTGACGCTGACCGACGAGGACCGGCAGGTGCGCGACTGGTTCAAGGCCGCCTGCGAGGCGGTCGGCTGTACCGTGACGGTCGACGAGGTCGGCAACATGTTCGCCCGTCGCCCCGGCAAGCGGGGCGATCTTCAGCCCATCGCCATGGGATCCCACCTCGACACCCAGCCGACGGGCGGCAAGTTCGACGGCGTCCTTGGCGTGCTCGGCGCGCTCGAGGCGATGCGGACGCTGCACGACATGAGCTACGAGACCAACGCGCCGATCGAGATCGTCAACTGGACCAACGAGGAAGGCTCGCGCTTTGCCCCGGCCATGCTGGCGTCGGGCGTCTTCGCCGGGGTATTCCCGCCGGAATTCGCCTATTCGCGCGAGGATCGCGACGGCAAGCGCTTTGTCGACGAACTGGAGCGGATCGGCTATCGCGGCACCGAGAAGGCCGGCGCCCGCAGCTTCGGCGCCATGTTCGAACTGCACATCGAACAGGGGCCGATCCTCGAGGACGAAGGCCGGATGATCGGCGTCGTCACCGGTGTGCAGGGCATGCGCTGGTATGAGGTGACGGTGACCGGACAGGAATCCCACACCGGCGCGACGCCGATGTACCTGCGCAAGAACGCCCTGCTCGGCGCCGCGCGGGCGATCGAGATGATCAATGCCGTCGCGCTGGAGCACCCGAGCGCCGTCGGATCGGTCGGCCTGATCGAGAACAAGCCGAATTCGCGCAATGTCGTGCCGGGCGAGGTGTTCTTCACCGTCGACTTCCGCCATCCCGACGAGGCCGTGCTGGATGTGATCGAGGCGAAATTCCGCGAGCGGCTTGCCGCGATCATGGCCGAGTTGAAGCTCGGCTGCGAGGAGAAGCGCATCTGGAATTCGCCGGCGGTGAAGTTCGCCACCGACCTGATCGACTGCGTCAGCCTCGGCGCCGATCGCGCCGGCTATGCCAAGCGCGAGATGGTCTCCGGCGCCGGCCACGACGCCGCCTACATCGCCCGCGTCGCCCCCACCACCATGATCTTCGTCCCTTGCCTCGGCGGCATTTCCCACAACGAGGCCGAGTCGACCACCTTCGACGAATGCGCCGCCGGCGCCCAGGTCCTTCTCAACGCCATCCTGGAATACGACAGCCGCCTCGGCTGACGGGCGAGGCGTTGCTGCGCGGCGCCGTCCCGAAAAGCGCTGCCCAAAAACCAAAACCGCCGGGGCTTGCCGCCGGCGGTTTTGTTGATCGGTCGTGGTGGAAGCGAAGATCCGCGCGGCCGGCGTGGCGCCGGCGGAGGGATCACTTCTTCTTCGGGTGGAACAGCGCCAGCTTGCCGTACTTTTCGGCGAGCAGGTAGTAGACGGTGACGCGTTCCTTGGTCCGGTCGGCCTTCATCCGGTCGACGACTTCCTTGACGGCGGCGTCGAGCACATCCTCGGCGTCGGTCAGTTCCAGCTTCTTCTGCAGGAACTTCTCGCGCACGCGCGCCAGTTCCGACGGGTCGGAGGCCGACACCAGCGACGAGTCGCGGTTGCGCAGCGCGATGCCGAGATACTTGACGATGCCCTCGACCGCGACTTCGTCGCAAGCCGGCGCGTATTTCTTCACGTCTTCGAGGTATTTCGCGACATCGGCCATGGCTTTGTCCTCCAACCCAGGCTGTTCGTAGACGATTCCAGAATGCCTTGCCGCAATTCGTACCACACGATACGGCGCTCGGCACGGGGCATCGCGCAAATTCCTGCAAAGGGTGGGTAGCGTCTGGCCCCGCGCGCCCGGGCGCTACCAATAGCCGCGCCGCTTGCCGATCAGCATCAGGCTGCCGAGGTTGAGCCAGAGCCCGACCGAGGTGGCATAGGCGAGCCCGGCGACGTCGAAGCGCGACATCAGCGCGAATTTCAGCGCCACATTGGCGACCATGGCCGCCAGCGCGATCCACATCGGCGTCTTGGTGTCGCCGCGCGCGTGGAACGACGACACGAACGGCCGCAGCAGGATCACCGCCGCCAGGCCGAAGCCATAGGCGCGCAACACCTCGCCGGCCCGCGCGATGGTTTCGACGCCGAAGGCGCCGCGGGCGAACACCCATTTGATCAGCAGATCGGGGATCGCCATGAACACCAGGACGAACGGCAATGCCACCAATACGCCGAACAGGGCGCTGCGCCGCAGCGCGGTGACGGCCTCCTCCTGCTTGCCTTGCGCGACAAGCGTCGACAGCGCCGGCAGCAGCACGGTGCCGAGCGCCACCGCGATCACCCCCACCGGCAACTGATAGAGCCGGTCGGCGTAGTAGAGCGCCGAAACCGCGCCGACGGGCAGCAGCGCCGCGACGATCGTGTCGGCGAACATGGCGATCTGGGCCGAACCCGAGCCGAGGATCGCCGGGCCGAAACGCTTCAGGAATGTCCGCATCTCGCCGTCGAGGCGCGGCCGTTTCAGCCCCGGGGCAATGCCGGCCCGGCGGGCAGCGATGTGCACCAGCACGACCTCGGCCAGGCCCGCGAGCGCGACGCCCCAGGCGGCGGCATGGGCGGGGGAGGGGAAGACGAAGGCGAGCCCCAGCGCGCCGATGATGGCGGCATTGAACAGGATCGGCGCCGAAGCGGCGGCGGCGAAGCGCTGGTGGGCGTTGAGGATGGCGCCATAGACGGTGACGATGGTGACCAGCGCCAGATAGGGAAAGGTGATGCGCGTCAGCTCGACCGTCAGTTCGAACCGGCCGTCGCCGGCGACGAGCCCGGGCGCCAGCAGGCTGGTCAACGTCTCCATGCCGAATTCGGCCGCCAGCAGCAGCGCGACCTGCACGGCGACGGTGAGGCTCAACACCCGCGCGGCAAAGCCCAGGGCCTCCGCCTGTCCGCGTTGGGCCAGCGCGCCGGCATAGGTCGGCACGAAACTCGAATTGAACGCCCCCTCGGCGAACAGGGCGCGAAAGTGGTTGGGTAGCCGCAGAGCCAGGAAGAACGCGTCCGCCATGGCGCCGGAGCCGAGCAGCGCCGCCAGCGCCAGGTCGCGGGCAAAGCCGGTCAGCCGCGACAGCGCGGTGAAGCCGGCGACGGTGGCAAAGCGCCGGGCGAACTTGCCCATGATGAGCGAACGAAGACTGGCCAAGGGTCCTGCCATGGGTGCGAGCGATGTTGTCCCGACCCTAGGCGCACAGGATTAAGGCGAGGTTGGGATCGGCTGGCCGGGCGCGAAAAGCCAGATGCCGTCACAATCGGGTCAGATAGAGCACTCCGAGTGCTGCCCCGGCATAGGCGAGAAAGACAATGGCGCCGAGCACGGCGAAGTCGCGGAAGTGGTATCGACCGGCGGCGAATACCATCAGATGCGTCTGATAGCCGAACGGCACCATGAATGACGCGCTGGCGCCGAAGGCAACCGTCAACGCCATGACGCCGGGATCGAGCCCCAGCCCGCGCGCCACCTCGACCGCCACCGGCAGGGCGGTGACTGCGGCCGAGACGTTCGACAGCAATTCGGTCAGCAGCCAGGTGAACACGAAGATGAGCAGCATGGCGACAAACGCGGTGTTGCCGCCGGCATATTGCACCAGCGCATGGGCCAGCCACTCGTCGAGCGGCGACCGCACGATCAGCGCGCCGAGCACCAGCGAGCCCCACAGCGACACCGCCAGGTCGAATGGAAAGATCCGTCGCATCTCGCGCAGCGATAGCCAGCGCATCGCCAGCGCGCTGGCGACCAGCATCACCGTGGCGAAGGCGAAGTCGATGAGCTCGAACAGCGCCACCACCACGAACAGGCCGAACACCACCGACACCGCCGCCGCGTCGCGGGTCGACAGCATCGGCCGGCTCGGCGCGTCGGTCTCGACGATGTGCAGATGGGCGCGGATGTCCGCCCGGGTCTCGAATTCGGCGCTGGCCGCGATCACCATGAGGTCGCCGGCGGCGAGCTGGATCTGCCCGAGCTTGCCGGAAAGCTGCACGCCACCGCGGCGGATGGCGAAAACCGATGCGCCGAACTGGTCGCGAAAGGCGAAGCCCTTCAGCGTGGTGCCGACCAGGCTGGAACTGGCGGCGATGACGGCGTGATAGATGTTCAGTTGCCCGCGCGGCAGCGGCGCCGTGACAATGTCGAGCCCGGAAAACGCCGTCAGCTCGTCGAGGTGGCGGACGTCGCCGACGAAGATCAGCACGTCGTTCTCGCGCAGCGTCTCGCTGGGCGGCACCGGGCCGATGACGGCGCCGTCGCGGATGATTTCCGCCAGCGAGAAATGGTCGAGCGCCAGCATGGCGCTGTCGATCACCGATTTGCCGACCAGCACCGCGCCGGGCAGCAGCCTTGCCTCGATGTGATAAAGCTCAACCGCCGTCCGGGCCTCGTCGCCCGGTTCGCGCAGCACCAACGGCGCGACGAGCACCAGCACGATCAGCACGCAGGCGAAGGCCGCAAGTCCGGGCAGGAAGAAATCGGAAAAGCCGAGGTCGATGCCATGTTTTTGCGCCTGGCCGACGACGATCAGGTTGGCCGAGGTGCCGAACTGGGTGACGACGCCGCCTGCGAGCGCGATATAGGACAGCGGCAGCAGCAATTGATGCGGGCTGACGGTGGGATGGCGCGAGCCCGGCCCCATGAAGGCGCCCACAACGGCGGTGTTCGGCATCACCGCCGAAACCAGCCCGGAAATGCCGAGAAACCGCAGCAGGGTGGCGCGCAGACCGTGGCTGCCGCGATCGAACAGCAGGCCGGCGAGCCAGCCGAGCCGCGTCACCACCGACGAAAACAGCACGAGGCAGACGACCGCCACCAATGTCGGATCGGCCAGCATCGCCAGCACGTCGCGAAACGGCATGAAGCCGACCAGCGCGACAAACAGCACGAAGGCGAGAAACGCCCCGGCGATCGGCACCCGGCCCGATGCCAGCGCCACGATCAGCACAAGCACCGTCAACGTTTCGGGAAGTCCCGCCATGCCGTACTCCGCGCCAAATCGATCCGCAGGAGACTATACCGATTTGGGCGGCAATGGCGATTGCGGTTTCTCAAGGGGCCGGGCGCCGACGCCTCAAGCGGGACGGGCAGGGCGGGGCAGGGCGTTGCCGCTTGCGCCGGGCCGGCCGACGCGAGCGGCAATTGGGGCCTTACTTGGCCGGGCGGTATTCGGCCGCCAGCAGGAACAGCGCTTCACGGGTCGACTTGCCGGAGCGGCTCGCAAGCGCCGTCAGGGTCTCGTCGCTGCCGCGCGTGTCGAAGCCGTTGCTCTTCAGCTTGGTGAGGATCGCGGCCGGATCGGCGCCGTAGAGCCGGGCGGCATCGTCGATGCGCGCTGCCTGGACCGCCTGCATGGTCACGCGCAGCGGATCGCCGCCGCCGCCGGTACCGGTCGCCATCAGCGACGGTGCGACGAAGGCAATGGCCGCGACCAGCGACACCGCCAGCGGCAACGTCATGTAGTTGCGCTTGAAGTAGATCGTCAGCGGCAGCCAGTTCTTGTAGACGTGCAGCACGAACGGCACGATCAGCACCATGCTGAGCCATTCATGCATGCCGTGAAACAGCCCGGACTGAAAATGAAAGAACAGCGCCACGCCCGAAATCGTCGAGACGATGAACAGGCCGGTGGTCAGCGGCGTGGCATAACGGTTGATGAAGTCGCGCATGATTGCACCCGGGCCCCGCGAACGAGGCCCGCCCTTGTTGGAACGGGAGAAAGCAGTTCGGTTCGATCGTCGGCCACACGGACATCACGCCCGAAGGGGGGTGCCCGCAGGTGGGGGATCGCGGTTCAGGAACGCGACCCGGCGCGACCCTAGGCCGGTCGCCGGCAACATTGAAGTTAAATGTTGTTCATGCTGGCGCTTGTTGGCGGCGGCGCGCCCGTACGGTCCGATCAGATCAGGCCGTTGCGCGCCGCGTTCCGCAGCGAGGTGCGCACGATCAGCTTGTGGAACGGCAACACCATCAATAGATAGAGCCGCCCCCGCCGGTTTCTGAAGGTGACGACGGTGGTCAGCGTCAGCCGGGCAACGCCGTCCCGCACGGCCTTCAATAACCCGAGCCGGAAATCCAGATGCCGGTCGTCGTCGCCGGCTACCACCTCGTCGGCATTGCGCGAATAGAACCGGAAGGGTCCGGCCGGCTTGCCGGACATTGCCTTCGCCTCGGCCGCCAGGTCGAAGGGCTCGACCGGGCGCGCGCCGAACAGCGGCGCCAGCTTGTTGCGCAGCCGCATCAGCGGCTCGACCCATCCCGGCATGCCGCCGGCGAGCACCGCCCGATATAGCGCCTCGGCGTCGAGATCGGTGCGTGTCAGCGCGATCTCGTAGCAATCGGCGAAATCGGCGCGCTGGCTGGCTTCATGCAGCGACGAAGCAACCGGGACGGGGACCGCGACGGCTTCATTCATGGTTCTGTCTCCTGCCAAAACGGAACGACCGATCCTGCCACGGGCCGGCGCGCGCCGACACCGGGTGACGGTTCGTATCCGGGATGCCAGGCCCGAATTGTCGCGCATCGCCCGGCCGGCGCCGACCCGGCGCAGTGGCGCCGGTCATCGGTTTCGTATAGGACGGGGACCGTTCTCGAAACCGGATCCTGACGATGCGCTTGCTGTTCCTGGGTGATGTTCTCGGCCGCTCCGGCCGCAATGCGGTGACGGGCGAATTGCCGGGCCTGATCGAGCGCTATCGCTTCGACTTCGTCATCGTCAATGGCGAGAACGCCGCCGGCGGCTTCGGCATCACCGAGGAGATCGCCCAGGCGCTGATCGATGCCGGCGCCGACGTCGTCACCACCGGCAATCACGTCTGGGACCAGCGCGAGACGCTGGTCTATATTGAGCGCTTCGACCGCCTGCTTCGTCCGGTGAACTATCCCGCCGGCACACCCGGCAAGGGCGCCAACCTCTATGTTTCCCGCTCCGGTGCCCGCGTGCTGGTGATCAACGCCATGGGCCGGGTGTTCATGGACCCGCTCGACGATCCCTTCGCCGCCGTTTCCCGCGAGGTCGATGCCTGTCCGCTAGGGGAACAGGCCGATGCGATCGTGCTGGATTTCCACGCCGAGACCACATCGGAAAAGCAGGCGATGGCGCACATGCTCGACGGCCGCGTCAGCCTCGTCGTCGGCACCCATACCCACGTGCCGACCGCCGACCACCAGGTGCTCGCCGGCGGCACCGCCTATCAGACCGACGTCGGCATGTGCGGCGATTACGACTCGGTCATCGGCATGGAAAAGGACGAGCCGCTGAACCGCTTCCAGCGCAAGATCCCCCGCGCCCGCTTCGAGCCGGCGCTCGGCACCGCGACCCTGTGCGGCCTCGCCGTCGACATCGACGACCGCACCGGCCTCGCCCGCGCCTGCGCCCCCATCCGCCTCGGCGGCCGCCTGTCGCCGGCCATGCCGGACCTGTGGGGGTAGGGGAAGCTCCGGACCGAGGCGACGGTTGCATATCGCGGCGACAACATCCTATCTTGTGATTGCAGGAGATAGGTATGACCGCCGAAACTGTCTTGATGAACCGTTCCGCATTGGCATTTGCCGCCGACAGCGCTGTAACACTTACAGCCGGCGGTCATGCAAAGATCCACAATGATGCCGAAAAGATTTTTCAGTTATCGAATACCCAACCGATTGGTATCATGTTTTACAACAATGCTGAATTCAATGGCGTCCCGATTGATGTGATTGTCCGCGAATATCGAAATTTTGCACCGAAGCCAGATCGAGGATTCGCAAGATTAAGTGGTGCTGCGGTTCATTTCTTATATTACTTACGAGATAAATACAATAACAATACACATGAAATTAATTATTTTATTTCGTATTTTTCTACGGTAATATCCTCAATAATTGATGATGCCCAAAGAAAACTAATCCAATTATTGGTTATGCGTCGGAATGGTAGTAAAAATAGAACTGAATTTAATGCACAAAAATCGGAAACAATATTTAGAGATACATTGATGCAATCAATTAAACAAAACATTGCGGAATATCAAGATGTTATGCTAAAGCAATATTTACAAAATTTAACTATTGAGGAATTTAAAATAGTATACGAAGAAAAAAGCAAAAATACCATTGATGAAATGATTTCATATTCAATATTTCCGAACCTGCGACAAGACGAATCAATAAAAGCGTTGTTTTTTGAGCTAGCGTACTATGTGTTGCGGAGTTCGAAAAAATCAGACCTGTTTACAGGGCTTGTATTTGGTGGTTTCGGATACGAAGATCAATTTCCCCGCTTGGCATCGGTTGAAATAGATGGGTCTCAGTTTGGCAAACTTAAGATTTTTCGTCAAAGTTACACTGCCATCGATACAATCCACCAGAGAGCCGCATTTCGATCTTTCGCCCAAACAGACATGACCGAACGATTTCTGTTCGGCATTGACGAATCCGCGATGAATGCTGTTAGAGACTATGTTCAAGAGGCTTTGAAGGAAGTTTTTAAACTGCGCCCGCGTGCGTTTTCTAAATCGGAAATCAACCATCTCACGGCTAAACTGTCAAACGAGTTCAGTCAGTTGATGAGGGACCTTAGAGATGCCGAGGAGGGGGCGACACTCGAAATACTTGCCCACATGTCAAGGCGGCAGCTGGCCGATATGGCGTCCGCCCTTGTTGAGTTAACATCAACCAAGCGCCGATTCTCTCCGGACCAAGAGACCGTGGGTGGCCCAATTGATGTCGCCGTGATCTCGCGAAACGAGGGGTTTGTCTGGGTTCGGCGTAAGCACTATTTTGACAGGAACCTCAATCCGGGCTACGAAGCGCGCCTGCTCGCTGCCGCCAGACTTGGAGCGAAGTGATGACGACCGGTCCCCAGATGCCCGCGCGGCTGAAGATGCCTTCTCCACGGCGACACGGTGAGTCGCTTTTGTTCCGGCGACAGAAGTTGCCGTCCGAACTGGTCGAGGAAGCTATTAATCGCTTGCGACTGGAACTTGAGAAAACCGGGATAGGTAAACGCCGCCGGTCTGCGCACCTAGATGGCGGTTCGTCGCGCTCGAAGAAGGTTGCAGCGGGATAATTGTATTTCAGCTCGATCTATGATCGAGCGCCCAACAGTGAAGCGGAACAATGGCAGGTCATAGTCAGTTCAAGAACATCATGCATCGCAAGGGCAAGCAGGACGCGATGCGTTCGAAGCTGTTCTCCAAGCTTGCCCGCGAGATCACCGTCGCGGCCAAGGGCGGTTTGCCCGACCCGAACATGAACGCCAAGCTGCGACTGGCGATCCTGAATGCCCGCGCCGAAAACATGCCGCGCGACAATATCGATCGCGCCATCAAGAAGGGCTCGGGCGCCGACGCCGAGAACTATGACGAAGTCCGCTACGAGGGCTACGGCCCCGGCGGCGTCGCCGTCATCGTCGAGACCCTGACCGACAACCGCAACCGCACCGGCGGCAACGTCCGCGCTGCCTTCGCCAAGTTCGGCGGCGCGCTCGGCGAAAGCAATTCGGTGTCGTTCTCGTTCGATCGCCTGGCGGAAATCCGCTACAAGGCCGCCGTCGCCACCACCGATGAAATGTTCGAGCATGTGCTCAACGCCGGCGCCGACGACGTCCAGTCGGACGACGATCACCACACCGTCACTTGCTCGTTCGAGGCGATGAGCGAAGTCGCCAAGGCGCTGGAAGCCACGCTCGGCGCGGCCGAGTCGGTCAAGGCCGTCTGGCGCCCGCAGAACACCGTGCCGCTCGACGAGGAAAAGGCCCATTCGGTGATGAAGCTGATCGGCGTGCTCGAGGATGACGACGACGTGCAGAACGTCTTCTCCAACTTCGAGGTCTCCGACGAGGTCATGGCCAAGCTCGCCGCCGCCTGATCCGACCGTCGGCGCCAACCGGATTTCAGCCCCGCGTCGCAAGGCGCGGGGCTTTTGTTGCCGCGCGCGCAAGAGCGGATAAAAACGGGGCGACATGCCGCGCACGGCCGTCGCGCGGCCTATGCCTTGCGCGCCACGTGGATCGCGGCGATGCCGAAGCTGAGATTGCGCCAGTCGGCCTGCGCGAAGCCGGCGTCGCGGATCAACCCGGCGAAACGCGCCTGATCCGGGAAGCGCTCGATCGACTCGATCAGGTAGCGATAGGCCGCGACCTTGCCGGCGACCAGCGCCCCGAGCGCCGGAATGGCGGTGCGCGACCACAACTGATAGCCGGGGCGGATCAGCCAGTGCGGCGTCGAGAACTCCAGGCAGGCAAACCGCCCGCCCGGCTTCAGCACCCGGCCGATCTCGGCCAGCGCCGTGCCCATGTGGGTGACGTTGCGAATGCCGAACGACATGGTGACGAGGTCGAGGCTGGCATCGGCGAAGGGCAGGTGCTCGGCCTCGGCGGCGATGGCCGGGATGCCGGGTGATCGCCGCCGCCCCACCGCCAGCATCTCCTCCGACGGGTCGACGACGGTTACGTCGGCGCCGCGTGCCGCCAGCAGCCGGGCGATGTCGCCGGTGCCGCCGGCAAGATCGACGGCGCGCAGCCCGGGCGTCACGGCAAGTCCGGCGACGAACGCCCGCTTCCACGGGCGATGAATGCCGAAGCTCATCAGGTCGTTCATCAGGTCGTAGCGCGGCGCCACCAGCCGGAACACATCGCGGATGCGCTGCCGGCGTTCGTCGGGCGCGACGGATGTTGCGCCGAACCGCCCGGCGAGCGGATCGGGATCGGCCGCGCTCACGACTTGCCGTCCGCGCGGGCAAACACCGTCAACACCTTCGCCGCCATCTGCCTTGCGTCCATGCCATGGGGAAACTTGCCGGCGACATCGCCGTTCGGGTCGATCAGGAACAGGCTGGCCGAATGGTCCATCAGATAGGCCCGGTTCGGCCCCAGATCCACCTTCTGGTACTTGATCCGATAGGCCGCCGCCAGCGCTTTCAGGCCCTCATCCGTCGGCGTCAGGCCGACGATCGCCGGGTGAAACGCGCCGACATAGTCCTTCATCACGCTTGGCGTGTCGCGGTCCGGATCGACGGTGACGAACACCGGCGTCAGCCGGCTTGCCATCGGTCCCATGGCGTCGAGCATCTCGGCGACGGCAACGAGGCTGGTCGGGCAGACGTCCGGGCAGAAGGTGTAGCCGAAATAGTAGAGCCGCCAGCCGGTCAGCGCCGTCTCGTCGATCGGCTTGCCGTCATGGCGCGTGCCGGTGAAATGGACGTTCTCCGCCATTGCCGGCGAGATCGACAGGGATGGCAGCGAAAACGGAGCGGACGCCGCGATCAGGCCGATCGTCAGCGCCAGGGTGACGGGACGCATGGGGAAGCTCCTCTGTTACGCATCAGGATGCCTCCGGACGGCGGGGGCGGTGTTGACGTTCATCAAGACGCGACGCGCCGGTCGGGCTCAGGATCGATCCCGTCGAATGGCCAGGCGAGGACGCGACCATGAGCAGGATGAACGGCCCGGCGGTGTTCCACATCGCGACCGAGCGCGAAATTGCCGCGCCGATCGCGGTGGCCTTTCGCGTCGCCGCCGATATCGAGGCCTATCCCCACTTCGTCCCCGGCTTCCGCCGCGCCCGGGTGACCGGCCGCGATGGCGAGACGCTGCTGGTCAGCAACGAGGTCGGCTGGGGTGCCGTGGCGGCGCTTTTCGCAAGCCGCGCCAAGCTCACGCCGCCCGGCCGGATCGAGGTCGAGAGCCGTTCGGCAAGCCTTGGCGACATCGACATCGCCTGGGACTTCGCCGAGGTTTCAGCCGACATCACCCTTGTCCGCTTCTCCATGGCGGTCGCCCTGCGCTCCGCCGTCACCCAGATGCTGTTTGAAGCCACCGCGCGCGTCGCCGGCGGCCGGGTGCTGGATGCCTTCCGCACCCGCGCCGAGGCAGCAGGCCGCATCGCCGCCGCCGCGCCCCGAAAGGTCCCCATGCAGAACGTCGCCGCCGCCTCGATCCTCGCCGCCCTGATGACCGTCGGCTTCGCGCTAGACGCCGGCGCGCCGGCCCGCGCGCAGGAGGTGGATGCCCTCGCCGGTCACTACGCCGAGGGCGGCGGCAACAAGGTTCCGCGCGCCGAGATCAAGCTTCGCCGCGAGTTGTTCCTCGAGCCGGCGACGATCGAGCTGGGCACCCCCGGCATCAATTGCGATCACCTGAAGGAGAAAAAACCGCAGGCGATCGCCGGCGAGGGCCACGTGGTGCTGGTCTCGACCGAAACCCAGGCGACCGCCCTGCGGATCTGGTTCCCGCCCGGCGCCGCCGCGCCGCCCGAGGGCTGGAGCGACCATGGCAAGGCCGCGCTCGCCAAGGCGATGCCGGGCGCCGCCCCGAGCCGGATCGTCGACCGCGCCTTCTCGTGGTGCAAATAAAACAGGACTCTCAACGCAGCAAAATGTCGGCCCGGCGCAATCGTTGCGCCGCCGATGGCGCTTGACCAAAGTCAAGCCAAGTCTTGATCGCGGTGCTGCCGACCAAACGGTTGACGACAATCAAGCCCTCGAACTGGAACACTCCTAATTTCCTTAGCGTCTCCAACCCACCCAACACGGGGGAATCGCGTCATGATGAAACGGACGCTCGGTGGTGCGGCCTTGGCAATGGTCGTCGGTATGGCTCTCGGGTCGACGGCGATTACTCCGGTTCGCGCCCAGGATCAGCAACCCACTCTCTCCAAGGAAGCGATGGAAGCGACCGGCAAGGTCTATTTCCAGCGCTGCGCCGGCTGCCATGGCGTGCTGCGCAAGGGCGCCACCGGCAAGAACCTTGAGCCTGCCAACACGCAGAAGCTCGGTCAGGAGCGCCTCGAGAAGATCGTCGCCTACGGCACCGATGGCGGCATGGTGAACTTCGACGACATCTTGACCAAGGAAGAGATCAAGAACGTCGCCACCTATATCCAGATGGCCCCTCAGACCCCGCCGGAATGGGGCATGAAGGACATGATGGCGTCGTGGAAGGACATCGTGCCGGTCGACAAGCGCCCGACCAAGCAGATGAACAAGATCAACCTGTCGAACGCCTTCTCGGTCACGCTGCGTGATGCTGGTCAGGTCGCCATCATCGACGGCGATACCAAGCAAATCGTCGCCACCGTCAAGACCGGCTACGCCGTTCACATCTCGCGCCTGTCGGCCTCGGGCCGCTACGTCTACGTCATCGGCCGCGACGGCCTGCTGTCGCTGATCGACCTGTGGATGGAAGTCCCGGCCGTCGTGTCGGAAGTCAAGACCGGTCTCGACGCCCGCTCGGTCGATACCTCCAAGTTCAAGGGCTTCGAGGACAAGTACGCGATCGCCGGCTCCTACTGGCCGCCGCAATATGTCGTCATGGAAGGCGAGAACCTCAAGCCGATCAAGATCGTCTCGACCCGCGGCATGACCGTCGATGGCGAATACCATCCCGAACCGCGCGTCGCCTCGATCGTGTCGTCGGTGATCAAGCCGGAATGGGTGGTGAACGTCAAGGAAACCGGCCAGATCCTGCTGGTCGACTATTCCGACATCAAGAACCTGAAGACCACCACCATCGAGTCGGCCAAGTTCCTGCATGACGGCGGCTGGGATTCGACCAAGCGCTACTTCCTCGTCGCCGCCAACGCTTCCGACAAGGTCGCGGTCGTCGACACCAAGGACGGCAAGCTTGCCGCCCTCGTCAACACCAAGCCGAAGCCGCATCCGGGCCGTGGCGCCAACTTCAACCATCCGAAGTTCGGCCCGGTCTGGGCGACCTCGCACCTTGGCGCCGACGTGATCACCCTGATCGGCACCGATCCGGAGAAGCACCCGCAGCAGGCCTGGAAGGTCGTCGAGGAGCTCAAGATGCACGGCGCCGGGTCGCTGTTCGTCAAGACCCACCCGAAGTCCACCAACCTGTGGGTCGACGCGCCGCTCAACCCCGAGACGGAAGTCGCCAACTCGGTCGCCGTCTTCGACATCAACGACCTGTCGAAGAAGCCGGAGATCATCAACATCGCCAAGCTCGCCAATCTGCCGGAAGGCAAGGCGGTCAAGCGCGCGGTGCACGCCGAATACAACAAGGACGGCACCGAGGTGTGGTTCTCGCTGTGGGGCGGCAAGGTCGAACAGTCGGCGATCGTCGTCCTCGACGACAAGACCCGCAAGCTGAAGACCATCATCACCGATCCGAAGATGGTCACCCCGACCGGCAAGTTCAACGTCTACAACACCCAGCACGACATCTACTAATCGTGCATGGTTGCTCCGGCCGGACCCTCCCGGCCGGAGTCTCACGTTCCGGCGCGTGCAGCGGCTCCCTCCATCGCGCGCATCGGCCAGGCGAGCCGGGAACTCCCTCTCCCGGCTCGCATTCTTCCGACCTCTCCCCCTGTCGCGCCGGCTTCAGCCAGCTCGCGACAGGGGAAGGGGCCGGGTTCGACCAACCCCGCCCATTTCGCTCTGGAGACGCGCCATGGCAGATGCCACCCCCGGCCTGATCGCCCGCACCTGGGGCGCGCTCAGGCGCCCAAGCCTCAAATATTCGGTCCTCACCCTTGCCGTCGGCGGCTTCATCGGCGGCGTGGTGTTCTGGGGCGGCTTCAACACCGCCATGGAGGCCACCAACACCATGGCCTTCTGCACCTCGTGTCACGAGATGCGCGACAACGTCTATCAGGAATACAAGACGACGATCCACGCCACCAACCGCACCGGCGTGCAGGCCCAGTGTTCCGATTGCCATGTGCCGAAGGACTGGACCCACAAGATCATCCGCAAGGTCCAGGCCTCGAAGGAAGTCTGGGGCAAGCTGACGGGATCGATCGCCACCAAGGAGAAGTTCGAGGAAAAGCGGCTTGAGCTCGCCGGCCACGAGTGGGACCGGATGAAGGCTTCGGATTCGCGCGAATGCCGCAATTGCCACGGTTTCGAGGCGATGAACCCGGAAAACCAGCGTCCCCGCGCCCGCCAGCAGCATCTGGCGGCGATGGAGGCCGGCAATACCTGCATCGACTGCCACAAGGGCATCGCCCACAAGAACGTCCGCTCGCTCCTGACCGACGCGCAGCTTGAGGAACTGGAAAAGCCGGTGAAGGAATTCGCCCGCACCATTCCGGCCGCCTACAAGGAGGGCCTCGCCCGCGCCGAAGCCAAGGAAAAGGCGGCCGAGGCCAAGCAGAAGGCCGACGTCGCCGCCGCGGCCGACGCCCTCGCCAACGAGAAGGCGGCGGCGATCGTCGCGGCCAAGCTCAAGGAAATCGCCGCCAAGGCGCCGACCGGCGCCGGCGCGGTGGCGGCCGCCAAGCCCGCCGATGCCGGCGCGACGGTCGGCGGCAAGATCGACTGGGCGAGCGTCGAGGCGAAGTCGGTGACGCTGTTCTATCCCGGCCAGGCTTCCTACGAGTGGGTGCAGAACGGCAAGGACCACGGCGGCGCCCGTGCCTTCGTCAAGGGCGGCGACCGCTGCCTGACCTGCCACGAGAAGGAAGCCGCCGACATGGGCGCCAAGATCGTCTCCGGCGAAAAGGCCGAGGCGACGCCGATCCCCGGCAAGCGCGGCTCGGTGCCGGTCAAGCTGCAGGCGGCCCATGACGGCGAGAAGGTGTATTTCCGCTTCCAGTTCGCCAAGGCAGCCCATACCCCGGCGCCCTTCGTCGATGGCGGCAAGATGGACCCGGCGAACGAGGTCAAGGTCTCGGCGATGTTCGCCGGCGCCAAGGTGGAGCGCGGCGAACAGGCCGGCTGCTGGGCAACCTGCCACCACGACGCCCGCACCATGCCCGACGCCCCCAAGCCCGAGGCGCTGGCGAGCTTCGACAAGAAGGACATGCTCGACCTCAAGGCCGGCGTGACCAAGTACCTGTCGGAGACCCGCACCGAAATCGACATCAAGGGCAATGACGGCCCGCGGGGCGGCTGGTCGAAGCTGAAGTCGGCCGACGAGATCAAGGCGCTCGCCGCCGGCGGCGCGACCATGGACCTGGTGCGCTGGCGCTCCGGCGCCGCCGCCGAACGCGGCTCGATCGTCGCCCAGCGACTGATGACCGCCGGCGCCGGCGTCGAGGCCTCCGGATCGCTCGACGGCGATACCTGGACCGTGGTGATCGCCCGTCCGCTCAAAGCGGCGGCGGAAGGCGAGGTCGGGATTGAGGCCGGCAAGGTCTATCCGTTCAACATCGCCCTGCACGACGACTTCACCGATGCCCGCTTCCACCATGTGTCGCTCGCCTACCGGTTCGCGCTCGATGCCGGCGAGGCGGAAATCATCGCGGTGAAGAAATGACCCCGCGCCTCGCCCTCCTCGCGGCCTGCCTTGCCGGGACGATCGCCCCGGCACTGGCGGCGCCGAAGCTCACCGACGCCGAGCGCGCCGAGATCTGCGCCGAGGCCGAGGCCCGCTACAAGGAAACCACCGGCCGCGCCGTCGGCGACGAGCCGGTCAAGACCATCCTCACCTACAAGAACCTGTTCTGCCCGATGAATTTCGAGGTCAAGGCCGGCGACAAGCTGCGCTTTTTCAACGTCGACAAGCGGACTTCCCATTCGGTGTGGTTCCGCGCCGCCGGCAAGCCGGAATCCGAACGGTTCTTTCCCAACGAAACCTACGAAACCACCGTCGATCTGCCCGAGGGAGATCATGAACTGCTCTGCGGCCCGCATTGGGCCAACGAAGGCATGATCGGGCGCGTGACGGTGCAGGGAGCCAAGCCATGACCGTACAGAAGGGCCGCGTCACTCTGGTCGGCGCCGGGCCGGGCGATCCGGAACTGCTCACCATGAAGGCGATCAAGGCGATCACCTCGGCCGAGGTGCTGGTCTACGACCGCCTCGTGTCCAAGCCGATCCTCGAGATCGCGCCCGACTCGGCGACGCGGATTTCGGTCGGCAAGGCCCCCGGCCGCCATTCGGTGCGGCAGGAGGAGATCAACGGCCTGCTTGTGCACCTCGCCGCCACCGGCAAGCACGTGGTGCGGCTGAAGGGTGGCGATCCGTTCATCTTCGGTCGCGGCTGCGAGGAGATCGAGACGCTGGTCAGCCACGGCATTCCCTATGCCGTCGTGCCGGGAATCACCGCCGCGCAAGGCTGTGCCGCCGCCGCCGGCGTGCCGCTGACCCACCGCGCGCTCGCCCGCTCGGTGCGCTATGTCACCGGCCATTGCCGCGACGACGAACCGCTCGAACTCGACTGGTCGGGTCTGGCCGATACCGGCACGACGCTGGTCGTCTACATGGGCCACGCCACCGTGCGCCAGTTCACCGCCAATCTCGTCGCCCATGGCCGGCCGGCCGACACGCCCGTGCTTTGCATTAGTCAAGGCACCACCCCGAGCGAGCGCCGATTGTATGCGCGGTTGGGCAGCCTCCCCGACGAACTGGCGAAAGCCAGTCTCCCCGCGCCGGTCCTCTACATCGTCGGCGCCGTGGTCGACGTCGGACGCGCGCTCGCCGAGGCGGGGGGACGTCGTCTTGAAACGCAAGTGGTTTCAGCGGGTTGAAATCTGGGGGGCGATGCTCGGCCTCGTCGTCGGCGCCAATGCCGCCGGCGCCGACACCGCGCCCGGCATCGATCGCGGCCGGCTCGTCGACTTGGTGCGGCAGGACTGCGGCTCCTGCCACGGCCTGACGCTGAAGGGCGGCCTCGGCCGGCCGCTGACGCCGGAGGCGATCGCCCATTTCGACCGCGACTCGCTGCGGCTGATCATCCTTGACGGCATTCCCGGCACGCCGATGCCGCCCTGGCGCCCGCTGTTGAGCGAGGCCGAGGCGGCGACGATCGCTGACATCCTGAAATCCGGAGAGGTCCGATGACCACCCACCGCCACCGGACCGCCCGTCCCGGCGCGATCCTTGCCGCCTCCGTTGTCGCCGCCCTGCTGGCCGGCGGTGCGATGGCCGCCGAACCGCGCGGCACCGGCGATCTCGGCGTCATCGTCGAGCGCGCCAGCGGCTCGCTTGCCATCGTCGAGACGACCGGCCGCAGCCTGCTGGCGCGGGTCGACGGGCTTGGCGATCTGTCGCACGCCTCCGTCGTGTTCTCGCGCGACGAGCGCTTCGCCTATGTCTTCGGGCGCGACGGTGGCCTCAGCAAGGTCGATCTCCTCGCCGCCCGCATCGTCAAACGCATCGTCCAGGGCGGCAACGCCATCGGCGGCGCCATTTCCGACGACGGCAGCCTGATCGCGGTGTCGAACTACGAGCCGGGCGGCGTCCGCGTCTTCGATGCCGGCAGCCTCGACCTCGTCGCCGACATTCCGGCGATCGGCGCCGGGGGAGGGGCCTCCAAGACCGTCGGCCTCGTCGATATCCCCGGCCGCGCCTTCGTCGTCACGCTCTATGACGCCGGCGAGATCTGGAAGCTCGATTTTTCCGCCGGCGCCAGCCCGGCGATCACCCGGCTGACCGGCGTCGGCAAGCTGCCCTATGACGCCAATGTCACCGTCGACGGCCGCCACTACTATGCCGGCCTGTTCGGCGAGGACGGCGTCGTCCATGTCGACCTGTGGAAGACCCCGCTCACGGCCGAGCGCATCCTCGACGGCTATGGCCGTGGCGCCGAGCCGCTGCCGGTCTACAAGATGCCCCATTTCGAGGGCTGGGCGGCGGTGCAGGGCAAGCTGTTCCTGCCGGCGATCGGTCGCGAGGAGCTGCTGGTCGTCGACATCGCCACTTCGCGCGAGGTCGGGCGCGTCAAGGTCCACGGCCAGCCGGTTTTTGCCGTCGCCCGCCCCGATGGCCGCCAGGTCTGGGTCAACTTCGCTCATCCCAAGAACGACACGGTACAGGTGGTCGACACCGAGAGCCTCAGCGTCGTCCACGAGATGAAGCCCGGCCCGGCGGTGCTGCACCTGGAGTTCACCCCGCGCGGTCACGAGGTCTGGGTGTCGGTGCGCGACCGCGATCAGGTCAAGGTCTACGACACGCGCAGCTTCATCGAGCGCGCCGCCATCGCCTCGCCGAAGCCCTCCGGCATCTTCTTCACCCCTCGCGCCCATCGGATCGGCCAATGACCGCGCTTGCCAAGCCGCTCGACGCCGCCAGCGAGGCGGGGGCATTCCCCGGGCTCGATCCGGTCGATCTCGCCGTCCTCGACCAGTGGCAGCGGGATTTCCCCCTGTGCGAGGCGCCGTTCGACGTCGTCGCCGACCTGCACGGCCTGGCGTGCGACGATCTCATCGCCCGACTGTCGCGGCTCAAGGCCGCCGGCATCGTCTCGCGCCTCGGCGCGACGGTGCGGCCCAACACCGCCGGCGCCAGCACGCTGGCGGCGATGGCGGTCGCGCCGGATCGTCTCGATCAGGTCGCGGCGATCGTCAGCCAGCACCCCTTCGTCAATCACAATTACCAGCGCGAACATGGCTGGAATCTGTGGTTCGTCGTCACCGCGCCGGACGCCGACGAGCTCGCCGCCAGTCTCGACGAATTGTCGGCGGCGACCGGCGAGCGTGTGCTCGCCCTGCCGCTGGAAAAGCCCTATCACATCGACCTCGGCTTCCGCCTGCGCCGGGTGGCGCTGTTGCCGAGCCCGGCGTCGCATGTCGTCGTCCATCGGCCGCGCGGGCAGGTCGAGGTCGACGCCGCCGACCGCCGCGTCCTTGCCGCGCTCGAGGACGGCCTGCCGCTGACGTCCGAACCCTATGCCGGGCTGGCGCGCGCCGCCGCCATGCCGGTCGCCGAATTGCTCGGTCGCCTCGCCAGCTTGACGGCGCGCGGCATCGTCACCCGCTTCGGCCTGATCCTCAACCACCGCGCCCTCGGCTTCCGCGCCAATGCCATGGCGGTGTGGGACGTGCCCGACCACATGGTCGACGAGGTCGCCGCCTCGATGGTCGCGACCGGCCTTGTGTCGCTGTGCTATCGCCGCCCGCGCCGCCGGCCGGACTGGCCCTACAACCTCTTCGCCATGATCCACGCCCAGGATCGCGCCGCCGCCCGCGCCATCCTCATCGAGGTCAACGCCATCGCCGGCACCCGCCAGTTCGAGCAGGCGGTGCTGTTTTCCACCCGCTGCTTCAAGCAGCGCGGCGCGGTGTTCTCCGCCCGCCGGCGGGAGGGCGCGGCATGATCGCGCTCGATGCCATCGACCGGCTGATCGTCAATTCGCTGCAGGGCGGCTTCCCGCTCGTCGAGCGCCCCTTCGCCGACGCCGGTGCCCGGCTTGGCATCAGCGAGGACGAACTGATCGTCCGCGTCGCCCGCCTGGTCCATTCCGGCGCCGCCAGCCGCTTCGGCCCGCTGTGGAATGCCGAACGCCTCGGCGGCGCCGTCTGCCTCTGCGCCATCGCCGTGCCGGCGGACCGGTTCGAGGCCGTCGCCGCCCAGGTCAACGCCCATGCCGAGGTGGCGCACAACTATGCCCGCGACCACCGGCTCAACATGTGGTTCGTCATCTCGACCGAGCACCCCGAACGCATCGCCGCCGTCGCCCGCCAGATCGAGGCCGAGACCGGCCTCGAGGTCCGGCTGATGCCGAAGGAAGAGGAATACTTCATCGGCTTCGAGGTGCGGCTATGACCGATCCGACCCGGAACGCCGCCGATCTTGATCGCGATCTGGTGCAGGCGACGCAGGCCGGCCTGCCGCTGCTGCGCGATCCCTACGGCGCCATCGCCGCCGGGCTCGGCATCGATCGCGCCGAGGTCATCGCCCGGCTGACGGCGCTGCTGGAAACCGGCGCCATTCGCCGCATCGGCCTCATCCCCAATCACTATGCCCTCGGCATCACCGCCAACGGCATGGCGGTGTTCGATGTCGCCGACGACGCCGTTTCGGCGATCGGCCGCGCCGTCGCCGCCCGCCGCGAGGTCACCCACTGCTACCGCCGGCCGCGTCATCCGCCCGACTGGCCCTACAACCTGTTCGCCATGGTCCACGGCACCAGCCGCGACGACGTACGCGCCATCGTCGCCGACATCGCCGCCGCCATCGGTCCGGCGCTCGCCGGCCACGACATCCTGTTTTCCACCCGCATCCTGAAAAAGACCGGCCTGCGGCTCGCGCCTTGAAGGGGACTCCGATGTTTCGCCTGAGCCATCATCTGCGCGAGGCGCTCGACCACGGCGCCGCGCCGAAGCGTCACCTCGACCCGACCCGGCCGAAGCCCGGCCCGGTGGTGATCTGGAACCTGGTGCGCCGCTGCAATCTCACCTGCCGGCACTGCTACTCGATCTCGGGCGATGTCGACTTCCCGCGCGAATTGACCACCGCGCAGGTCGAGACGGTGATGGACGATCTCAAGGCCTTCCGCGTGCCGGTGCTGATCCTGTCGGGCGGCGAGCCGCTGCTGCGCCCCGACATTTTCGAGATCAGCCGGCGCTCGAAGGCGATGGGTTTCTTCACGGCGCTGTCGACCAACGGCACCCTGATCGACGCCGCCATGGCCGATCGCATCGCCGAAATCGGCTATGACTATGTCGGCATCTCGCTCGACGGCATCGGCGCCACCCATGACGCGTTCCGCCGCATGGACGGCGCCTATGACAAGGCGCTCGCGGCGCTGCGGCTGCTGCGCGATCGCAACGTCAAGGTCGGCGTCCGCTTCACCATGACGGCGGAGAACCAGCAGCACCTCGCCGAACTCGTCGACCTGTGCCGACGCGAGAAATTCGCCAAGTTCTATCTGTCGCACCTGGTCTATGCCGGTCGCGGCAACAAGAACCGCGCCACCGATGCCGAATGGGAGACGACCCGCCGGGCGATGGATTTCCTGATTTCGACGGCGCTGCTGTCGATCACCCGCGGCGAGGATTTCGAGATCGTCACCGGCAACAACGACGCCGATGCCGCCTATCTGCTGCGCTGGGCCGAGATCGTGCTGCCGCAGGCGGTCGAGACCCTGCGCGCCAGCCTCGCCGCCTGGGGCGGCAATTCGTCCGGGCTCAACGTCGCCAATATCGACAATGAGGGCCGCGTCCACCCCGACACAATGTGGTGGCACCACGCGCTCGGCAACGTCAAGGAGCGGCCGTTCTCCGAAATCTGGATGGACACCTCCGACCCGATCATGGCCGGGCTGAAGCAGCGCCCGCGCCCGGTCAAGGGCCGCTGCGCCGAGTGCCAGTATCTCAGCCTTTGCTCCGGCAATACCCGCGTGCGCGCGCTCCAGGTGACCGGCGACCCGTGGGCCGAGGATCCGGGCTGCTACCTCACCGATGCCGAGATCGGCCTTGCCGAGGATGGCACCCGCGTCACCGTCACTCCGTTCCGAGGTGTCAATCATGACCGCCGTTCGCGCCTCCTTTGACCGCCGCCCGCTTGTTGCCGCCGTCCTCGTCGGCCTGACGGTGCTTGCCGGTCCGGCCCGGGCCGAGCCGGATGCCGGCGCGCTCTACACCACCCATTGCGCCGAATGTCACGGCGCCGACCGGCTCGGCCGCATCGGCCCGGCGCTGCTGCCGGAAAACCTTGGCCGCGTCGTCGGCAAGCGCGCCGGCGAGGTGATCGCCAAGGGCCGCAACGCCACCCAGATGCCGGGCTTCGAGGCGACGCTGAAGCCCGAGGAGATCGAGGCGCTGGCGAAATTCGTCTCCACCCCGCTCGCCAGCATTCCGGCCTGGGGCGCGGCGGAAATCGAGGCGAGCCGCAAGATCGAGCATCAGCCGCCAAGGCTCGACAAGCCGGTCTTCGCCGCCGATCCGATGAACCTGTTCGTCGTCGTCGAGACCGGCGACCACCACGCCACCATCCTCGACGGCGACAAGCTCGAGCCGCTGACCCGCTTTCCCACCCACTTCGCCCTGCATGGCGGGCCGAAATTCACCCCCGACGGCCGCTTCGTCTATTTCATGTCGCGCGACGGCTTCGTCGAGAAATACGACATCTGGACGCTGACCAAGGTCGGCGAGGTCCGCGCCGGCATCAATGCCCGCAACATCGCCCTGTCGGCCGACGGCAAGCACGTCGCGGTCGCCAACTATCTGCCGAAGTCGCTGGTGATCCTGTCGGCCGACGATCTCAAGGTCGAGGCGGTGATCGATGCCAGGGATGCGAACGGCAAGCCGTCGCGCGTCTCGGCCGTCTATCAGGCCCGCCCGCGCGGCAGCTTCGTCGCGGCAATGAAGGACGTGCCGGAAATCTGGGAAATCGCCACCGACGGCAAGGCCGCCTTTCAGCCGCGCCGCATCGCCACCAGCGAGCCGCTCGACGACTTCTTCTTCGATCCCGCCTACGCCCATGTGCTCGGCTCGGCGCGCGACGGCGCGGCAAGCGCGGTGATCTCGATGGAGACCGGTAGGGAAGTGGCGAAATTCGCGCTCCCCGGCCTGCCGCATCTCGGCTCCGGCATCGCCTTCAAGTGGGCTGGCCGTCCGGTGATGGCGACGCCGCACCTGAAGTCCGGGCTCCTGTCGGTGATCGCGCTCGACGACTGGTCGGTGGTCAGGACGGTCGCGACCGCCGGCCCCGGCTTCTTCATGCGCAGCCACGAAAACACCCCCTATGCCTGGACCGACGGCATGCTGGGGCCGACCAAGGACACGATGCAGATCCTCGACAAGCGCACGCTGGAGATCGTCAAGTCGATCACCCCGTCGCCGGGCAAGACCGCCGCGCATGTGGAATTCGACAAGACCGGCGGCAAGGTGCTGGTGTCGGTGTGGGAGGATCCGGGTGAACTGGTGATCTACGACGCCGCCACCTTCGCCGAACTGAAGCGGCTGCCGATGCGCAAGCCTTCGGGAAAGTACAACGTCTTCAACAAGATCAACTTTTCCGACGGCACGTCGCATTGATCGAAGGTCGCGGATGCGAGGCGACAATTGTCAAGGACGCCGGTTGCGATCGGCGTCAGCCTCGCCGCGATTGAGGGCAGGTTCGAGAAGGTCCGGTCGATGACGAATTCCCCGATGATGCTCGGCGTTCCCGAGATGGACGAGGACCACCTCGCCATCGCCGCGCTGTTTGCCCGCATTGCCACCGCCGACGATGCCGAGTTGCCGGCGCTGCTGGTCGAGGCCGAAACCGCCACGATCGAGCACTTCGCCCGCGAGGAAGCCTTGATGGCGAAGCACGACGTGCCGATCCTGTTCTGCCACATCGCCCAGCACAAGAAGTTGCTGGCGGAATTCACCGAGGCCCATGCCGAACTCGCCGCCGGCCGCGTTGATCTCCTCAGCGACATGCTGCGCCGGGTGATTCCCGACCTGATCCTCGCCCATGTCGCCAGCGTCGATCGGGTGACGTCGATGTGGCTGACCGGCGTGCTGGGGGCGGACGACGTCGCCGGCCTGCGCCTGCCGGAGCCGAGCGTCGCCGCCGGTTGAGCGCCTGAAGGGGAAGTCCGGTCATGTTCGACGATCTGGCGATCGCGCGCGCCCTGCACGTCGCGGCGGTGGTGCACTGGATCGGCGGCGTGCTGTTCGTCACCTTCGTCGTGCTGCCGGCGATCGAGCGCCTGGCCGAGCCGGCGGCGAGACTGGCGCTGTTCGACGCCATCGAGCGGCGTTTCGCCTTCGCCGCCCGCATCTCGACGACGCTTGCCGGCGCCGCCGGCTTCTACATGACCGAAGTGATGGGGCTGTGGTCGCGCTTCGCCGACCCACATTTCTGGTGGATGCATGCCATGGTCGGGCTCTGGGCGATCTTCACGCTGATGCTGTTCATCGCCGAGCCGCTGTTCCTGCATGCCTGGTTCGATGCCCGCGCCGCCCGCGATCCCGACGGCACGTTCCGGCTGGTGACGCGGCTGCATCGGGTTCTTTCGACCGTCGCGGTCGTCGTCATTCTCGGCGCCACCGCCGGCGCCCACGGCTATCTGCCGCTGTGAACAAACGAGGTCACCCATGAGCCCGACCGAACTGAAACCCGCCCGCGCCGGCCGGATCTTCCCGCTGAAGAGCGTCATCGCGCTGGTGGCGATGCTGACCCTGCCGGTCGTGGCGTTCCTCGCTCTCGATATCGGCGCCAATACCGTCTGCCGCCACTCCGACGGCATCGGCGGCGTGCTGCCGGGCAAGATCATGTGGCGGTCGGTCGAGGTCACCTGCGGCACGAACGGCGTGCGCTATTTCGACGTCTCGCTCGGCGCCGTCGGCAAGCCGCTGATCACCGCCATCACATCCAACGCCGGCGCCGTGCCGCTCGCGGTGGATCGACTGGAGGACGGCCGCGTCGTCGTCCGCTTTGACCGGCCGGTCGGCACCGACGGCGGCACCGAGGTCTTCGTCAAGCTGAAGGCAACCGGTTCCCCGGCCGAGCGGATCGACCTGCAGAAGCCGGCCTCCTGATCTGCGCAAGCCGGAACCGGCCGATTTCGGCCGGATTGGGTGCAAAAGCGCCGGAGCGCAACACTTGGCCCTGAAGTTTCTGATCGGGCCGGACGGAACGAAACCACAATGAAGCGTCATAAAGATGCAGGAAGTTCCGGTGTAATTGCCACAAACGATCACGATCAATGATCGTTCACTTACGTTGCGGTGCACAATGATTGTTGTGTTGGGGACTTGTCGCCTGCGCGAGCCCGCTGGTTTTCCCCGACTCTTCCTCGGTGAGAACGCGTAATTTGATCTATCGCAACACCCTTGCCCATGAAAGTGGCAGTGTGCGGGCGGTTCTGGAATGAGTGATCAGGCGGGCCAGCAAACGAGTCCGCCGATTTGAAAAGATCGTTGGCGAGAAGTCGCGGCGTTGGCCGTCCTGCCGGAAACGGCGGCGGTCTGGCTGGAAATCACGGGGACGGGGGATTTCAGGATGTGTTCGGTGATCTTGGCGAACGGCAGTTTCGACGCCAGCGCCTGTCCGTTGCTGCGCGGGCTTTCGCCCGAGGAGATCGAACAGCGCCTGCATTCCGACAAGCGCATCCAGGCCTGCATGGCCTCGCTCAACACCGGCGTCGCCCCCGAGGATCCCAAGGTCGCCCGCCTGCTCGACAGCTATTGCGGCCAGAGCGGCCGCGCCCGCCACCGCGACGACGCCTGCCTGCATCATCCCGCCGAGGTGACCGCCGCCTGAGGCCGGCATCGGCCGGCCTGAACGCCAGCGATTTCGACCCCACCCGGCGTCCTCGCCGGGTTGCCTTTTTTCAAGGCATCAAACCGACCCTCGCGCCATGGTCTGGCCTGCACGGCTGGAGTGGCAATCATGGGTCTTCGTCTCGGCACACAGGAATTCGAAACGCTGCGCAACAGCGCCATGTTTCGCGGCCTCACCCACGACGTCGCCCATGACGTCCTGTCGGACGCGACGATCGAGGCGCATGAAGCCGATACGGTGATCTTCCACCAGGGCGATCCGGCGCACTGCTTCTTCGTCGTGCTCGATGGCTGGGTCAAGGTCAGCCGGGTGATGCCGAGCGGGCTGGAAACCGTCATCGGCATCTTCACCCGCGGCCAGACCTTCGCCGAGGCGATCGCCATCGCCGGCGGCATCTTTCCGGCCTCGGGCATCACCGTCACCACCTCGCGCGTCATCCGCGTCCATGCCGACCGCCTGCGCCGCCGCATCGCCGAAAACCCGGATGTCGGCCTGGCGATGATCGCCTCCACCGCCCAGCACCTGCAATTGCTCGTCCGCCAGATCGAACAGCTGAAATCGCGCAAGGGCGCCGAGCGCGTCGCCGAATTCCTGTTGTCGCTGACCGATGTCGACCAGGGCGAGGCGCGCATCGAGCTGCCCTACGACAAGACGCTGATCGCCGGCCGCCTCGGCATGAAGCCGGAAAGCCTGTCGCGCGCCTTCGCCCGGCTGAAGCCCTCCGGCGTCCGCGTCAACGGCGCCTCGGTGGTGATCAAGGACGTCGATTACCTGCGGGTCTGCGTGCTGGAAGCCGAGGGCGAGGAACTGGATGCCTGATACCATCGGGCTTTGAAAATGACCGATGGTATTCCTCACGCGAATTTCTCATGCCTCTGACGCAAATGGGAAATTCGCGTTTCTTCAAGGGCCAGGTGCGTCAGCGCTTCCGGCTCTTGGCATGAGGCTTCGACCTCAACCGATCAGCGCCAGTCCGTACAGCGCCGCCGCCAGCACCAGCGTCGCCAGCCGGAAGCCGGAGAGCCAGCCGGGCGCCTGCCGCAGGTCGAGATAGTGCGCCAGCACCAAGACCACCTTGATCACCGCCGCCGCCAGCACCACCGCAAGCCCGAGCGCGCCCACCCGCGCCGGGCTCGTTGCCCCGCCCGAGATCATCGTCGTCACGGTGAGGGCCGACAGCGCGGCCCAGACGATCAGCAGTCGGCGAATGTCGGGGTTCATCAGCGCACCAGATAGACGACGGGAAACACCAGCAGCCAGACGAGATCGACCATGTGCCAGAAGGCGGCGCCGGTCGCGACATTGCCCGCCGTCGGCCAGCGCGCGACAATGCCGAGGATGATCAGCCCCATCACCACATGCAGGGCGTGAAAGCCGGTGATCAGGAAGTAGAGGGTGATGAACCCGCCCGAATCGAGCCCCCAGCCGGCGCCGATCTCGGTGGCATATTCGACCGCCTTGACGGCGAGGAACATGAGGCCCAGACCGGCGCTTGCCGCCAGCCAGCCCCGCGTCGCCGCCACCCGCGCGGCCTTGGCCCGCACCACCGCGATGGCGACGAACAGCCCCGAGGTCAGCAGCACCAGCGTATTGACGCCGCCGGCGAGGCGATCGAGGTGATCCTGCGCCAGGCGAAAGCCGACCGGATCGGCGATCCGCCCGCCGAGCAGGCCGAGCAGCGCCGCGCCGAACACCAGAAGCTCCGAGCCGATCAGCACCCACATCAACGGATGGCCGGGCAGGCCGGTGAACGGCCCCCAGTCGTCGGCAGGCGGGGCGGCTGCGTCGGGGATGGTGCTGTCGGTCAATGTCGGGGTCCGTGATCGGGTCATGCGACAACGTGCCGGTAGATCTCGGGCAGCGCCTCGACCAGCCGATCGGGATCGGCGACGACGGCATAGCCGTTGCGTCCGAACAGATGCGGCAGGTAATCCCGCGCCTTGGCGTCGACGGTGATGGCAAACACCGCCTGCCCCTTGCGCCGCGCCTCGGTCACCGCCCGCCGCGTATCCTCCGAGCCGTGCCGTCCCTCATAGTGGTCGAGATCGTTGGGCTTGCCGTCGGTCAGCACCACCAGCAGCCGGCGCGACGCGGCGCGCTGTTCGAGATGGCGCGAAACGTGGCGGATGGCGGCGCCGAGCCGGGTATAGTGCTTCGGCGTCAGCCCGGCGATCCGGCCGCGCACCGTGGCGCCGATCGGCTCGGCGAAGTCCTTGACCACGTCGATCATCACCCGCTCGCGCCGCAGCGACGAAAACGCATGCACCGAAACCGCGTCGCCGCAGGCATCGAGCCCTTCGGTCAACGCCACCAGCGCCTCGCGGGCGATCTCGATCACCTGCCGCCCGCCGACGGCACTCTCGGTCGAGCGCGACACGTCGACCAGCACCGACACCGCCAGATCGCGCTCGTCGTCGCGGATCGCGGCGTAGAGCCGGTCGGAGCCGTGTCCGCAGGCCTTCAGGTCGGCGGCCGAACGCACCACCTCGTCGAGATCGAGGTCGAAGCCGTCGGTTTGCCGCCGCACCACCCGCCGGCGCGGCCGAAGCGCCTCGAACTGCCGCTTGACGGCGGCGATGCGCCGGCGCGCCCGCGGCCGCTCGAACACGCCGGCATCGGCGCTGTCGGCCAGCGATTCGAAGACCCGGACATGGTCGGGCAGATAGGCGCCACGCTTCCAGTCCCATTCCGGCAACGTCGTTTCGCCGATCAGCCGGGCGGTGTCGACATCCTTCGGCGACAGGTCGAGATGGAACTTCAGCTTGGTCGCCGCCGCCTTGGAATTCTTCGCCAGCGTGATGTTGTCGAGATCCTCGGCGGCCTTCTTCGCCGTGCCCTCGTCCTCGTCCTCGACGCGGCGGTTGATGTTGAGGAACTCCGCCCACGACAGAATCGATTCGAAGCGGTTGAGGATCATCGGATCCTTGCGGTCGGCCTGCTCGCCCGGACGGCGCTCGGCACGGATCGCCTTGTCGGAACCCTCGGCCGCGCCGGTGCCGGCCTGCGGCTCGTCGCCATCGTCGGCGCCGGCGACCGATGCGAGCGGCACCTCGATGCGCGGCCAGAACACGACCGGGCGGAACGGCTGGTAATCGTCGCGCGCCTGCGGCACCGCCTCGGCGGTCGATTGCGGCGGCAGGCCTTTCAGCAATTCGCGCAGCCGCGCCTCGATTCCGGCCTCGTCCGCCGGCAGCTTCGGCACCCGGCGCAAGGCAAGCAGCGCCTCGCCCAGCCGCTCGCGCCGGCCGGCAAGCCCCGGCAACGCCTGCAGGGCCCGCCATTCCGCCTCGGCCAGCAGCCGCAGGCGGGCAAGGTCGCGCGCCAGCGGATTGCGCGGCAGGCGCTCCGGGATGACGATATGCGCGGCGATCGCCGCCAGCCACAGATAGGCGTCGCGATTGAGCGCGGTGGTGGGAAACAGCGCGATCCGCGCCGGCAGCGCCAGCCGCACCCCGTCATAGGACGCCTCGGTGACATGATCGACGTCATGCCCGAGCCGCCGCCAGAACGACAGGCGGTGATGCGAGACCCGCGCGGCGGTGGCAACGATCTCGGCGCCCTGCGCGCCGCCGGCGGCGCGGAAAATGACGCCGATGCTGGGGCGCATCTGCTCGAAGCTGACGGCGGCCTCCTCATGCACCGGCTCGGCATCGAAACGCCTGACCGCGCCATGCCAGGCCGAGCCGACGGTTTCCTCCGGTTCCCAGAAGTGCCAGATCGCCACGTCCGCGTCCCCCGTCAGCCGAACACCGCCACCACCAGATCGGCGAGCGCCCGCTTGATCTCGGCGTCGTCGGTCATCGGCTCGATGATCGCCACATGCACGGCGTCCTCGATCTTCATGCCGGCGCCGATCAGCGCGCCGCAATAGACCAACAGCCGGGTGGAGACGCCCTCCTCGAGATCGCGGCCCTTCAGCAGCCGGATCCGCCCGGCGAGCGCCACCAGCTGGTTGGCGAGATCGCGCTTGATGCCGGTTTCCACCACCAGCACCTCGGCCTCGACCGCCGGCGGCGGGAAGTCGAACTCGATGGCGACGAAGCGCTGCCGCGTCGACGGCTTCAGGCTCTTCAGGATGTTCTGGTAGCCGGGGTTGTAGGAGACGACCAGCATGAAATCGTCCGGCGCGGCCAGCGTCTCGCCGGTGCGGTCGAGCGGCAGGATGCGGCGATCGTCGGTCAGCGGATGCAGGACCACGGTGACGTCCTTGCGCGCCTCCACCACCTCGTCGAGATAGCAGATGCCGCCGCGCCGCACCGCCCGCGTCAGCGGCCCGTCGGTCCACACCGTCTCGCCGCCCTTCAACAGATAGCGGCCGGTCAGGTCGGACGCCGTCAGGTCGTCGTGGCAGGAGACGGTTTCCATCGGCAGGCCGAGCCGCGCCGCCATATGGGCGATGAAGCGGGTCTTGCCGCAGCCGGTCGGCCCCTTGACCAGCAATGGCAGCTTCTGCCGGAAGGCCGCCTCGAAAACCGCGCATTCGCCGCCGATCGGCCGGTAGAACGGCACGGCTTCGGATGTCGGGCGGGGGGCGGGGAGGGCGTTCATCGCTGGACCTCTTCAGGGTTCGGGATCTGGGCCCACGTTGGCCGTCGCCGGCCGGCGTCGCCTTGACGGTTGTCACCCCCACGGCGCGTTGCCGGCGCTCCTGCGGCGCTTGCCGCGACCGGGGCAGCGCCCGCCGCAAACGAAAAGGAGCGGCCCTGGGGCCGCTCCGGTGTTCGGGTCGATGCGGGAATGGTCGGGATCATTCCGCCGGGGCGGCCTGACCGGCAAGCTCGGTCGAGGCGGCCTTCGGGCCGAGCATGGCGTAGAGCCACATCAGCGCGCCGAGGACGACGACGATGCCCGAGCCGAGACGCATCCAGTAGAACAGCGCCAGCTGGTCCTGCACTTCCATGAAGTTCATGCCGAGAACCCGCTGCAGGTGGGTCTGCACCGCGCCGGCGAAGGTCAGGGTGAAGGTCATGAACGCCATCGCCGACGTCATCACCCAGAACGAGGCCATGTTCAGGACCTGATTATAGGGCGAGCGCTTCAGCAGGTGCGGGAAGGCATAGGTCATGATCGCGAGGTTCAGCGCGACATAGGCGCCGAAGAACGCGAGGTGGCCGTGCGCCGCCGTCACCTGGGTGCCGTGGGTATAGTAGTTGACCGGGTGCAGGGTGTGCATGAAGCCCCAGACGCCGGCGCCGAAGAAGGCGAGCACTGCGCAGCCGAGCGACCACAGCAAGGCGGCCTTGTTCGGATGATCGCGCTTGCCCTTCCACACCATCATGAACGAGAACACCACCATGGCGAAGAACGGGATGACCTCCAGAGACGAGAAGATCGAACCGATCCACTGCCAGTAGCCGGGTGTGCCGATCCAGTAATAGTGGTGGCCGGTGCCAAGGACGCCGGTGAACAGCGACGTGGCGACGATGACATAGAGCCACTTTTCCACCACTTCGCGATCGACGCCCGTCAGCTTCAGCAGGATGAAGGCGAGGACCGAGGCCATCACCAGTTCCCACACGCCTTCCACCCACAGATGCACGACCCACCACCAGTACATCTTGTCGAGCACGAGGTTGGCCGGATTGTAGAGCGAGAACAGGAAGAAGACGGCGATGCCCCACAGGCCCAGCAGCAACACGTTGGTGATCGCGGTCTTGCGCCCGGCAAGCACGGTCATCGAGATGTTGAACAGGAAGATCAGCGCCGCGACGATGATGCCGAGCTTGACCCACAGCGGCTGTTCCAGGAACTCGCGTCCCTCGTGGATGCGGAACAGGTAGCCGACCACCGCGCCGCCGGCACCGATCACCAGGATGACCAGCTGCAGGTAGGCGAGCTTGGGCGAATAGATCTCACGCTCGGATTCCTCCGGGATGAGGTAGTAGGCAGCGCCGAAGAACCCCAGCAGCAGCCACACGATCAAGGCATTGGTGTGCAGCATGCGGATGATGTTGAACGGCAGCAATTCCGACAGGAAGTTTGGCGCCACATAGACATAGCCCGCCAGAACCCCGACCGTGACCTGCACGGCAAACAGGGCCATCGCGACGAACCAGTACCATTTGGCGATGGATTGGGATTCGTACTTCATGGGACCGCCCTCGCGGTTTGAAGTTGAACACGGATGACGAGATCAGCCGGAAACCTTCGGCGGCCAGTTCTGCGTCTTGATCTTGTTGGTCCAGGCGAGGAAGTCGACCAGATCGTCGAGCTCCTTGTCGTTCAGGTGGAATTGCGGCATTTGCCGCCGGCCCTCGATGCCGGTCGGCTGCGCCTGCATCCAGGCCTTCAACGCCTCGCGCGCGCCCTTGGCGTCCTTGTCGCCGCCGTAGCGGACGAAGACGTTACCGAGCTCGGGCGCGAAGTAGGCGCCCTCGCCAAGGATGGAGTGGCAGTCGACGCAAGCGTGTTTTTCCCAGATGCGCTTGCCGCGCTCGACTGACTCGGTCAGTCCGGCGACGTCGGTCGAAACCGTCGCCGCGTAATAGTGGCTGTGCGCGGCCAGTCCGATGAAGACCGCGAAGAAGAAGGCTGATCCGCCGTAGAAAATGTTGCGGGCAGCCGATTTGGTCAGCATTTCGCTCATGCCCAGTCCCCCTTCAGCAAAGTTCGGGCTGTCACGAGGTATGACCGCGCCGGCGCCGCGACCACTTGACCACTGTCAACCGGATTCGAAACAGTAGGTCAGGCCGAATTCGAAACCGCAAAAAAGCTGCGTCAAAAAAGAAAAGACGGCTAAATCACGTGTTGCGTAGCGTGATCCAGCCGTCCTTGAAAGTTATAATGGCTCGAAACCGCGAACACCTATGAAATGTCAGGAGGGGAGATGTTCACGATGGCGGCAGTTGAGCACGCGTCGGTCGCGATCGACTTGATTTAGGTCAGGCAAAAAGTCGGGATGGAAAAATCCGGGAAGAATTCGATTGTGCAGCGCAAACATCCCGAAACGGCAAGTGCCGCGACCGACGCCCTCTACGGCTCGCGCGCGCCGACAAGCGCAAGCACGGTAGCCCGTTCGCGCCGGCCTGGCAGCTTTCAGGGTCGGGAGATTCGTCGCCGGGCGCAGGGGGGCTCGGCCACGACCCTGCGTTCTTTGATCAGTTACAGGCGTTCAGTGCAGGATCTGGTCGCGCGAACGCAGCGCGCCGTCGTCGTCTTCCTCGAAGGTCTCGTCGATCTGCGAGTGGCGCAGCGGCTCGCCGCTTTCGTCCGGCAGCAGGTTCTGCTCGGAGACATAGGCGACGTATTCGGTTTCGGCATTCTCGGCGAACAGGTGGTAGAACGGCTGATCCTTGCGCGGGCGCTGATCCTCGGGGATCGCTTCCCACCATTCCTCGGTGTGGTTGAAGGTCGGATCGACGTCGAAAATGATGCCACGGAACGGATACATCCGGTGACGCACGACCTGTCCGATCCGATACCTGGCTTGCCGTTCTTTATCCATGCCGCTTCGAACCCAACCGCACTTGCCGCAATCGACTGTCTGCTGCCATCCCGCTCCGGACCCGCTGTTCGGCTCCGATTTCCGGGCGCAATCGCCGAATTCACCACGTTGTATAATACGGAACACCGGTTTCAACCGGAATCAAGGGGCGGAATCGCCGAAGGTCGGTATTCGCGCCGATCCGTGCGCCTTGCGATGCAAAACTGTCACAGATCGGCGCCGATTCGCCCTGTCGCCGGTCAGAAGCCGTAGCGCGCCGACAGGTCCGGGTCCTTCGAGGCAACCAGGCGGGCAAGATCGACGATGACCTTGGCCTGCTTCCAGGTGGCGTCGTCCTGCATCTTGCCGTCGATCATCACCGCGCCGGTGCCGTCCGGCATGGCGTCGAGGATCTTGCGGGCAAAGGCGACCTCGCCCGGATCGGGCGAGAACACCCGCTTGGCGATTTCGATCTGCGTCGGATGCAGCGACCAGGCGCCGAGGCAGCCCATCAGGAAGGCGTTGCGGAACTGCGCCTCGCACGCTGCCAGATCGGAGAAGTCGCCGAACGGACCGTAGAACGGCTTGATCCCGGCCGACAGGCAGGCATCGACCATCTTGGCGACGGTGTAGTGCCACAGATCCTGCTGATAGCGCGCCCGGGCCGCGTCGCCCTTGGCGTCCTCGAGCACGGCATAGTCGGGATGTCCGCCGCCGACGCGGGTGGTCTTCATGCCGCGCGACGCCGCCAGATCCGCCGGGCCGAGCGACATGCCGTGCATGCGCGGGCTGGCCAGCGCGATTGCGTCAACATTCTTCACGCCCTCGGCGGTCTCCAGGATCGCGTGGATCTGGATCGGCCGCGTTACGCCGTGACGGGCCTCGAGTTGGGCAAGCAGCTGATCGAGATAATGAATATCCCAGGGTCCCTCGACCTTCGGCAGCATGATCACATCGAGCTTGTTGCCGACTTCCGACACGATCTCGATGACGTCGTCGAGCACCCACGGCGAGTTCAGGCAGTTGATGCGGGTCCACAGCCCGGTTGAGCCGAAATCGGTCGCCTTGGCCATCTCGATGAAGCCGCGGCGGGCATTGAGCTTCTGGTCGGCGGGAATCGCGTCCTCGAGATTGCCGAGCACCACGTCGACCTGCCTGGCGATATCCGGCACCTTGGCCCGCATCTTCTCATTATGCGGCGGCACGAAATGGATCATCCGCTCCAGCTTCAGCGGCGGCTCCTTGAACGGCTCCGGAGCCCCGATGGCCAGAGCCTTGTAGAATGCACGCGGAGTTTTCATGATGAGGCCTCACGATCCGGAAATGAACGTTTGGCGCCGTTTTAACGCGTATGGCGGTCGATACAAGGGTTTTGGTGTGAACCTTGGACAAAGGGATCAATCGTCGCAGTGGCATCCTCGGGCGCCGCAACCGCGCCCGGCGCACGAATTCGCTTGATTTCGACGCCGCATCCGACAAGACAGGAGCCGTCGAGAGCCGGCGCGCCGTGGTGCCGGAGCATGAGCGCAAGGCGACATGGCACGAGTGGCTGGAGCACCAAACCCTGACGAGGCCTGGCCGCTGATCCGCCGGCTGTTCGTCGAGCGCGGCAAGCCGTTCGTTCCGCGCTATCTGCTTGCCTTCGCGTTCATGGCGGTCGTCGCCGCCACCACCGCGGCCTCCGCCTGGCTGATGCGCGACGTCATCAACCGGGTGTTCATCGATCGCGACATCAACGCGCTCTACGGCATCGCCGCTGCCGTCATCGGCATCTATTTCATCAAGGGCGTCGCCGCCTATGGCAGTGCCGTGGTGCTCGCCCGCGTCGGCAACCGCATCATCGCGCTGGTGCAGCGCGATCTGATCACCAAGCTGTTGCGGCAGGATCTTGCCTTCCTGCAGGGCCGTTCGTCGAACGAGTTCTCGACCATCCTGGGGTACAATGCCGTTTCGGCGCGCGGCGTGCTGGAAACGCTGATCACCACTGTCGGCCGCGATATCCTGTCGCTGATCGGTCTCGTCACCGTCATGGTGTTGCAGGACCCGTGGATGTCGATCGTCATGCTGACGGTGATGCCGGTCTCGGTCCTGTTCATCCGCCGCATCGTCCGGCGCACCAAGAACATCGCCGGCCAGCAATATACCCTGCTCAGCGAGATGGCGAGCCATGTGCGCGAGATCGCCCAGGGTTTCAAGGTGGTGAAGGCCTTCGGCATGGAGGAGCGGCTGACCTTGCGCGTCGATGCCACCATCGCCCAGGCCGAGCGCAACTCCAACAAATACACCTCGCTGCAGGCCCGCACCGCTCCGGTTATGGAGACGCTCGGCGGCATCGCCATCGGCGTGGTGATCCTGATTGGCGGCTGGCGCGTCATCTCCCAGGGCGAACCGCCGGGCGAGTTCTTCTCGTTCATCACCGCGCTGCTCCTGGCCTACGAGCCGGCCAAGCGGCTGGCAAAGACCCGCGTCGCGCTGGAAAACGGCCTCGTCGGCGTCAGGCAGATGTATGAATTCCTCGACGCCGAGGAGACGCTGCAGGAGCGCCCCGGCGCCGCCATTCTCAATCCGGCCGATCCGACGATCCGTTTCGAGGCGATCCGCTTCGGCTATCGGCCCGACCAGACCATCATCGACGGCATGACGCTGACCGCCGAGGGCGGCAAGACCACCGCGCTGGTCGGCCTGTCCGGCAGCGGCAAGACTACTCTGATCAGCTTGCTGCTGCGTTTCTGGGACCCGGCTTCCGGCTCGATCACCGTCGGCGGCGTCGACACCCGCGATGTCACCCTCGAGTCGCTGCGGGCTGCCATGTCCTATGTCGGCCAGGAGGCGTTCCTGTTCGACGGCACCATCCGCGACAACATCGCCGCCGGGCGCAACGGCGTCGCCGACAGCGACATCGTCCGCGCCGCGATCGCCGCCCATGCCGACGAGTTCATCCAGCGCCTGCCGGAGGGCTACGCCACCCGGGTCGGCGAACTCGGCGGCAAGCTGTCCGGCGGTCAGCGCCAGCGCATCGCCATCGCCCGCGCCTTCCTGCGCGACGCTCCGATCCTGCTGCTCGACGAACCGACCTCGGCGCTCGATACCGAGGCCGAGGCGGCCATCCAGCAGGGACTCGCCGAACTCGCCCAGAGCCGCACCACCATCGTCATTGCCCACCGGCTGTCGACGATCCAGCGGGCCGACAAGATCGTCGTCATCGACAACGGCCGGGTCGCCGAGCAGGGCACCCACGCCGAACTGCTGGCGCGCGGCGGCCTCTATGCCCGCCTCCATGAAATCCAGTTCGTCCGCGGCGAGGAAGCCCGCGACTGACCGGGCCGCGTCGTGTCCTCCGCTGCGGCCGGGCTGAAATGCCGCGCTTGGGCGGAGCGAAGCGCGCTTGACCGAGGCTCGGCCGGTGCCGCTACAATCGGTTCAGATCCCTTGTCGCGGATCGTTCCGGGAGGCCAAGTGAGCGACGTCAATCCATCGCCGGCGCCAGGCGCCAGCCGCCCCGATCCGACCGGCATCGATGCCTACAAGCCGGCCGAGATTGCACGCCTGATCGAGAATGCCGGCGTTGCCAAGATCCGCCTGCCGCTGCGCTCGCTTCTGACGCTGGCGACGCTGGCCGGCGTGTTCATCGCCTTCGGCGCGTTGTTCTTTCTGGCGGTCCTCACCGGCGCCGATGCCGCGTTCGGGCCGACGCGGCTTGCCGCCGGCGCGGCGTTTTCGCTCGGGCTGATCCTGGTGATCATCGCCGGCGCCGAACTCTTCACCGGCAACGCCCTCTTGATCATGGCCTGGGTGGACGGGCTGGTCAGCGCCCGCGCCGTGCTCGCCAACTGGCTCCTGGTCTATTGCGCCAACCTGGTCGGCGCGCTGGCGATGGTCGCCCTCGTCGTCGCCGCCGGCTATGATCACGCCGCACTTGGCAAGACCGCCGCCGCCATCACCACCGCCAAGTTCGCCCTGACGCCGGTCGAACTGCTGTTCCGCGCCATTCTCTGCAACGCCCTTGTCTGCCTCGCCGTCTGGCTCAGCTTCGCCGCCCGCGACGCCGGCGGCAAGGTGATGGTGATCGTGCCGCCGATCGCCGCCTTCGTCGCCCTCGGCTTCGAACACAGCATCGCCAACATGTTCATCCTGCCGTTCGGGATCGCCTCCGGCGCCTCCGGCGGCATTGGCGATGTCGTCAACAATCTCGTCTGGGTCACCCTCGGCAATCTCGTCGGCGGCGGCGCCGGCGTGGCGATGAGCTATTGGGCGGCCTACCGGGCCAAATCCTGATCGTCCCGCGACGCCGTCGGCTCGATGGCCGCTTCGTCGTCGCTGTCGTAGATCGCGCTCTCGATCGGCTCGACGAACACTCGCCGCTTGATCCGGTCGATGCTTTCGACAAAACGCCGGCACCCCTCGACCGGGCACAGGACCACGACCTCCGGAAACCAGACGCGGTTGGGCGACAGCCATCCCGACGATATGCATCGCGAGCGGAATTCGCAGGTTTCGCAGGCCGTTGCCATGGCTATGCCAGCCTTGGGTTGCGCGCCGCGCCATCGTCCGGTTCGACGCGGCTTGGCCCGTTGACGTTTCCGCCGTTGCCGATCGTTTCGGTTCAACGGCTTCCCTGGTTTCGGCGATCGATTTTCCGGCAATCCCGGTGGCGCCGTTATTGGCGACGGGCCGGTCCGGCCGTCGCATGGGATGGGCCATGGCTTCCGTTTCGGAATTGCCATGGCTGAAGGCGATGGGTTGCCGACCGCGCGAGCGGGATCCCGTCAAGCCCTTGATCCGTTCATGCAACCTTAAGCGATACCGGGCGCGGCGCTTTGACCGGGGTCAAAAAATCCATCCGCTGCAAACCCGTTTGCAATAACGCTTATTTCCGCCAAATCATCCGCAGTTGAGCGGATCGGCACCCGTCTGGGTGTCAGGTCCGCCGCTCCCACGGCAGCGGCACGATCTCGTCGCCGACGCGGACCCGCTCGGTGCGGATGCCGAAGACCCGGTCGAGAATGTCGTCGGCGACCACCTGGTGCGGCTCTCCGAACGCCACCATCCGGCCGTGATCGAGCACGAGGAGATCGTCGGCGAAGCGCACCGCCAGCGGCAGGTCGTGCAGCACGGCGATGACAAGCGCGCCATTGGCGGCGGTGCGGTGCAACAGGTCCATCACCCGCAACTGATGCGCCGGATCGAGCGAGGCGATCGGCTCGTCCGCCATCAGGATCGGCGCCTCGACCGCCAGCGCCCGCGCCAGCGACACCCGTGCCTTTTCGCCGCCCGACAGCGCCGTCACCGGGCGATCGAGCAGATCGGCGATGTCGGTGGCCGCGACCGCCCGGGCAATGGCGGCCTCGTCGCCGGCGCCGGCCCGGCCGCTGGTCAGCCCGTGCGGATAGCGCCCGAGCGCGACGATATCGGCGACCGGCATCGGCCAGTGAAATTCGTGGCCCTGCGGCATGTAGGCGATCCGCATCGCCCGTTCGCGCGGCGACAATCGCTCCGCCGGCCCGCCGGCGATGTCGAGGCCGCCGGTTGCCGGCCGCAATCCGGCGATGACGTTCAGCAGCGACGACTTGCCGGCGCCGTTCGGCCCGACGACGACGACGAAACGCCCGGGTTCCAGCGCCACGTCGATGCCGTCGAGCACCAGCCGGTCGCCGAGCCGGGAGGAAAGCGAGGTGAGGCGCAGGATCGCGGCCATGGTTCAGCCAGCTCCCAGGCTGCGGCGCTCGCGCACGATCAGGGCGAGGAAGAACGGCACGCCGACCAGCGCGGTGACGACGCCGATCGGCAGGTCGGTGGCGGTCGGCAGGATGCGCACCAGGATGTCGGCGGCGGTCAGAAGCGCCGCCCCCACCAGCGCCGCCGGCAGCAACAGCCGCGCCGGATCGTGCCGCACCAGCGGCCGCGCCAGGTGCGGCGCCACCAGTCCGACAAAGCCGATGGCGCCGGTGACGGCGACCGCGGCGCCGACGCCGAGCGCCACGGCAACGACGATGGTGAAGCGCAGCCGCGCGATATTGACGCCAAGGCTCGCCGCGCCGTCCTCGCCGATGGCAAGCGCCCGCAAAGCCGGCCGCGACATCCACAACAGCCCGAGCCCGACCGCCATGAACGGCGCCGCCATCGCCACATGCCGGCTCGACCGGTCGGCGAGCGAGCCCATCAGCCAGAACACGATTTCCAGTACCGCATAGAGGTTCGGCGCCAGTGCCAGCACCAGCGCGGTCAGCGCGCCGGCGAGGCTCGACACCGCCAGCCCGGCCAGCACCAGCGCCGCCAGCCCGGTGCGCGGACCGGCGACGAGAAACAGCGCCGCGATCGACACGAACGCCCCGGCGATCGCCGCGAACGGCAGCAGGAACGAGGTGACGCCGGCGGCGCCGGTGGCGATCACCAGCACCGCGCCGAGCGCCGCCGCCTGCGGCGCGCCGAACAGCGACGGATCGGCGAGCGGATTGCGCATCAACCCCTGCAACGCCGCGCCCGACATCCCCATGGTCGCGCCGATCATCAGCGCCAGCACCACCCGCGGCAGCCGGATCTCGGTGACGATCATCCGCGTCGCCTCGTCGCCGATGCCGACCAACGCCAAGGCGACATCGCCCGGCGCCAGCGTCACCGGCCCGATCGCGAGCGAAAAGATGGCAAGAAGCGCAACCAGCGCCGTGAGAATGAGCTGCGGCAGGGGAGAAACGTCCTCGTTCGGGCGACGTGCGGGCGTGCCATGGCGCGATCGATTTGGCAAGTCGGAACGACCGGAGGGTGCCGATCCAACGGTCGGCCGCTCACGTCACGGCGGCCATGCCGGCGGCACAAACGTCGGCGCGGCCAAGGCGGGCAGGGCGCGGCCGGGCGGGTCCCGAAACCAACCGGTGGGCACAAATAAAAAAGAGCAAGGTCCGGAGACCTTGCTCTTCTTAAGTTGCGCGTCTTCCATCCATGTCCTCTTCAGATGGGGCCTGATCACCCACCTGTCGGGCGGCTGCGACGGTTGGATCCGTGCGCCGGATGGAGCTTCCTCCCAAGACTTAGACCGCGATGCCTGAAGCGGCCCTGGTGGGATTGAACCGGTGTCCGGTCCGAGCCCCCGAGGCTCTTGTTCTAGCGAGGCGGACGTTAGCGGCTGCGAATTGGTTTGTCATCATCCCGCCGCAGCATTGTGACGGAATCTTGCGCCGCCAACCCTCGATTTATCGCTGTTTCGCATTCGATAGGTAGTCGTACGAATGGGCGTACGCGATAGCCGCAAGTGATTTGGCATTTTGCGTCGCTTCAACTGATTTGAGCCGACGCAGTGTTGCGCCGCCCCGCATCACCCATGAACATGGCTCATGATGGCATGGTTGTGCCGCGCCGACCGATGCGCGGCGTTTCGGCTGTTGCACTTGCGGGCGGTTGGCTCGATAAGGGACGGCAAGCGGCAAGTGACGGGATGCCCGGCCCAAGGGGGCGCCCGCGAGTGATGGAGCTTCGCGCATGGAAACCAGCATCGTTCTTGAATCCCTGCGCGGGCTTGGACCCTTTGCCATCTATGTCGGGCTGTCGCTCGGTTTGATGGCGATCTTCCTGGCGCTTTATCAGTTCGCCACCATCCACAACGAGCTGGCGCTGATCCGCGCCAACAATGTCTCGGCGGCGATTGCCTTTGCCGGCGCCGTCGTCGGCTATTGCCTGGCGCTGGTGGCGGCGGCGACCAATGCGCGCGCGCTTGGCGAATTCCTCATCTGGGGCGTCATCGCCATCATCGTCCAGATCCTCGTCTACTGGTTCTTCCGCGCCCTGATGATGCCCGATGTCTCGGCCCGGATCGAACGCGGCGAGATTGCCACCGGCATCGTCGTCGGCGCTTCGTCCATCGTCGCCGGCCTGATCGTCTCCGGCGCCATGGCCATCTGAGGCCGCCGCCGTTGTTCCAAAAGAGTTTGCCCGCAATGACCCTTTCCCAGTCCCGCGCGCTCGACCATGTCGTGCTGCCGGTCGTTGATCTCGATGTCGCCGCCGCCACCTATGCCCGGCTCGGCTTCACCGTCACGCCGCGTGCCCGCCATCCGTTCGGCACCGGCAACCGGCTGATCCAACTCGACGGCAATTTCCTCGAACTGCTGAGCGTGGTGGCGCCGCAGGACATTCCGGCGCCGACGGCGACCGGCTTCTCCTTCGCCGCGTTCAATCGCGACTGGGCGGACAAGAACGGCGAGGGCATGTCGATGCTGGTGCTGCGTTCGGCCGATGCCGATGCCGATCGCGCCGCCTTCGCCGCCCTGAACCTGCCGGCCTACGATCGCTTCGACTTCGGCCGCAAGGCGGTGCAACCCGACGGCAGCGAGCGCGAGGTGGCGTTCTCGCTCGCCTTCACCGGCTCGGACCTGATGCCGGAATGCGGCTTCTTCACCTGCCAGAACCGCTTTCCCGAGAACTTCTGGAAGCCGGACTATCAGCGCCACGCCAATGGCGCCATCCGCCTGACGACCGTCGTCATCACCTCCAAGGACCCGGCCGATCACCACGAGTTCCTCGGCGGCTTTTCCGGCGCCCGCGATCTCGCCATGACGTCGTTCGCGCTCGATGTGCCGGTGCCGGGGGGGATGATTTCGGTGTTGAACCCGCAAGGCTGGATGGCGCGGTTCGGCGGCGGCTCGCCCGATTTCGACGATGGCGCCCGCTTCTTCGGCCTGCGCTTCGCCGTCGCCGACCTCGCCGCGACCCGGGCGCTGCTGGCGGAGAATGCCGTTGCCACCCGCGACTGGCACGGCGCGATCATCGTCGATGCCCCCGCCGCCCACGGCGTCACCATCGCCTTCGACCAGGCCTGAGACCTCGGATCGCTGAGGCGCCGGGGGCAGCTGCTTGCCCCTCGCGTTACTTGCCCTTGGCCGCCTGCCAGATCGCCTCCATCTCGTCGAGACTGGCATCGGCGAGGCTGACGCCGCGTGCCGCCAGCGTCGCCTCGATCACGGCGAAGCGGCGCATGAACTTGGCATTGGTGCCGCGAATGGCGGCTTCCGGATCGATCGCCAGATGCCGGCCGAGATTGGCCATGGCGAACAGCACATCGCCGAACTCGTCGCGCATCCGCTCCGGCGACGGCGTACCGGCGTCGAGCTCGGCCTCGAACTCGTCGATCTCCTCGCGGATCTTGGCGATCACCGCCCGGGGATCGTTCCAGTCGAAGCCGACCGTGCCGGCCTTTGCCTGCAGCTTCACCGCCCGGGTGAGGCCCGGCATCTCGGCCGGCACGTCGCTAAGCAGCCCCTTGGCCGGCTCGGCGACGCCGCGCGCCGCCTTGCGTTCGGCCTTCAGCCGCTTCTCCTCGGCCTTGATCGCCTCCCAGCTGACCTTGGCATCGGTGGCGTCATGGGCGGTCGGCGCGCCGAACACGTGCGGATGCCGGCGCACCATCTTCGACGAGATCGCTTCGACCACATCGCCAAAGCCGAATTCGCCGGCCTCCTCGGCGATGCGGGCGTGGAACACCACCTGCAACAGCAGATCGCCCAGCTCGTCCTTCAGATCCTCGATATCGCCGCGCGTGATCGCGTCGACGACTTCATAGGCCTCCTCGATCGTATAGGGCGCGATCGTCTCGAAGGTCTGTACCACGTCCCAGGGACAGCCGGTCACCGGCGTCCGCAGCGCCGCCATGATCGCCAGCAGATGGCGGATGTCGCGGCCGGGGACGGGCGCGAATCGGTCCTGACGGTCATCGGTATCGAGCGGCATCCTCGCCTCGCGCCTTGCGCCCGCTATCCGGGCCTCACTGCCCTAGCCGAGTGACGGCCGGCTGGCAATCGCCGAACCGAAGGCGGCCGCGTTCAAAACCCCTACGAAAGAACGCAGGGCGCGTTTGCGGAAAACACTGGAAACCGGTTGCGCGTCGTCGTCAGTTTGTCACATGACGAGGGCACGAAGGTTTTGCGCGAAGGCCCCGGGGCGGGGCGCGTCGCGTTTCCGGCGGGCGCTCGACGGGCGGGGGATCGGCAATGGCGTTGACCAGCGACTATGAACCGGACACCACCGAACCCTCGAAGGTGCGGTTTTCCTATTCCTCCCCCGACCAGACCAAGCTGCAGCAATTCCTGATCAAGACCGTCGAGAAGCTCGGCGGCCAGCCCCGGCTGAAGCGTCTCTACGAGACCCACCGCGAGGTGCTGCGCCCCGGCGAGACGTTCTTCGACGCCGCCGTGCGGCAGTTGCAGCTCGATATCCGCTATGACGAGGCGCCGCTCGCCGCCGTGCCGAAGACCGGGCCGGTCGTGTTCATCGCCAACCATCCCTACGGCGTCCTCGATGGCGTGGTGTTCGCCTGGCTCGCCATGAAGGCGCGGCCGGATGTGCGGGTGCTGGCCAATTCGGTGCTGTGCCGCCTGCCGGAAGCGCGCGACAATCTCTATCCGGTTGATTTCGCCGACACCAAGGAAGCCCGCACCACCACCTTGTCGACGCTGATCGCGGCGCAGAAGTTCATGAAGCACGGCGGCGCCGTGGCGATCTTCCCCGGCGGCGGCGTCTCGACCTCGGAAAAGCCGCTGAAGGGTCCGGCGCTGGACTTCGCCTGGGCGCCGTTCACCGCCAAGCTGATCGAATCGACCGGCGCGACCGTGGTGCCGATGTATTTTGCCGGGCAGAATTCCCGGCTGTTCCAGCTCGCCAGCCACCTGTCGCTGACGTGGCGGCTGTCGCTGATCTTCGGCGAGACCACCCGCCGCATCGGCACCCGGCTTGACGTCCGCATCGGCGATCCGGTGCCGGCCGAGGCCTTCAAGGGCCTCGACCGCGACGCCCTGCTTGCCGACCTGCGCCAGCGGGTCTATGCGCTCGCCGGCCGCGCCGATGTCGACTACATGCGCCTCGGCAAGATCCGCATGCCGAAATCCGCCAAGCCGGCCAAGGCCGACGACCGCAAGGTCGCCTGACGATCGGCATTCCGATCCGGTGATGACGCCCGCGCGCCTTGTTGCCGCGCGTCGGCGCGCGTCTGCGTTTCCGGCGTCACGCTTGCCCCGCCGCGCTCGTCGGCCGGCGCGGCCCCGTGGCAAATAGGGCGGAATTTCCAGCAATCGATTAACGATTGGTTAGCGAGACTGTCAGGTCGAAGTTCGTTTTGGTTTTCAATCTGTTATTTTAGTCCATCGATTGATGGCGAAAACCAGATGACATTGGACGGCGCACAGCTGGCGGATGACGGGGAGGGCAGGGCCGCGACGGCGCTGGCGCTCGATCCCGCGACGTCGGCATGGTCGTGCCCCGAGCCGGTCGCCATCGGCGACTGTCGGGCGATGATCTGGGGCGACGCTGGCCGGCACGGCGTGGTGGTCGTCGGTCCGCGCGGCGTCGAGGATCTCGCCACCCGCGCCAGCCTTGCCGCCCTTGCCCGCGCCGTGGCGCAGGCCGGCATCCCGGTGTTGCGGCTCGACCTGCCGGGGCAGGGCGATTCCCTCGGTGATGCCGCTGCCGGCGACGAGCTGCCGCCGGCGATCACGGCCATCGCGACGGCTGTCGCGACGCTGCGACGCTGCCGTGGCGCCGAAAGCGTGACCGTGGTCGGCCTTCGCCTCGGCGCCACGCTCGCCGCGTTGGCGACGGCGACTATCGACATCGACGGACTGGCCTTGTTGGCGCCGATCGTGCGCGGCCGTGGCCATGTTCGCGAACTGCGGGCGCTGGCGCCCCCCGAAACGCCGATGGTGGTCGCGGGCTTCGACATCGCGCCGGCGACGCTTGACCGGATCGCCGCCATCGACCTCCTGACGCTGCCGGCGCCCTCGATCCGCCGTGCCTTCATCGCCGTGCCGGCGCCGACGCAGGGCGTCGACCGGCTGGCGGCGCAGTGGCGCGACGCCGGGCTCGACATAACCGAAACCGCCTATCCCGACCTTGCCGCCCATATCGGCAATCCGACCATGAGCCGCGCCCCGACCGATCTCTTCGCCGCGCTCAACGACTGGCTGGCGCCGATGGCCGCGCCGCAGCCCTCCTTCATCCCGCCGCCCGAGCCGAACCGCCTTGCCGGCGCCGACTTCGCCGAGGAGGGCACGATCATAGCCGGCGCGGCGCCGCTCGTCGCCATCGTCACCCGCCCGCTGCGCCCGCTCGCCGCCGCGCCGACGGCGGTCATCGTCAATGCCGGCCGCAATCCGCGCATCGGCTGGGCCCGCGGCTCGGTGACGCTGGCCCGCCGCCTCGCCGCCGCCGGTATCGCCTCGATCCGCGTCGACCTCCCCGGCTTCGGTGATAGTCCGCCGGCCGCCGACGCGCCGCCCGAGCCGCTCTATCACCCGTCGAATATCCCGCACCTCAATCGGGCCATCGCCGCGCTTGCCGGGCTTGGGCTCGATCGCCGCTGCGTCCTGATCGGCGCCTGCAGCGGCGGACATCTCGCCTTCCACGCCGCGCTGTCGGCGCCCGACGTCGCCGGCCTGGTGCTGGTCAATGTCCAGCGCTTCATCTGGCGCGACGGCATGTCGCTCGAAGCCGCGATGCGCTCGGGCGGGCGCTCGACCGCCGCCTATTTCGACCGGCTGCGGCAATGGCGCACCTGGCAACGACTGGTGCGGGGCGACATCGACATCGGCTTCGTCGCCGGCTCGCTCATGCGCCGGCTGCACCGCCGGGCGGGAGACGCGCTGACGTCGCTCGCCGACCTCACCGGCCGCCATGCCGGCGAGGATCGCCCGGTCCTGCGCGGGTTCCAGCTGCTCTCGCGGCGCGGCCTGCGGCAATTGGTGGTCTACTCCCAGGAAGACGGCGGCCGCGACGATTTCGCCGCCCATGTCGGCCGCGACGGTCGCGGCTTTGCCCGCCTGCCGGCAACCCGGCTGGTCATCCTGCCCGATACCGATCACGACCTGACGCCGCCGGCGGCGCGGGCCCGGCTCGCCGACGAGGTGATCGCGCTCTGCCGGACGATCGCCGCCGCCTGATCGTGGCGGCCGGGGTGTGCGCCGCGCTGGTCAATACCGCTCCTTTGCAAAATGCAAACCGACCGTCGGACGATCGTCCGAATTTGCAATAATGACTGCGGTCATTGCTTTCGATGCATCGACAAAATCAGTCGTTACTCAAATCGAAAGCACAGATATCACGCCATGTGAGTCGCAAAAGCGAGTTTATTACGTAACGTGAGTGCCCATAAATCACTGACATCATGCGTCATAAGCTTGTTCGTTAAAATGAGAGCCATCGATTTAGCTGAATTTGAAGATTTATCCGCGATACTTCCAATTAGAAACAAACATGAATTTGCGGAATGCAAAAGAGAGGCCCGTGATGAGCGTGATCATCATCGACGACAGCCCGGTCAACGTCATGCTGATGCAGGGGCTGGCGCGTCAGGTGCATGGCGGCGACATTCACGCCTTCACCAACCCGCTTGAAGCCATGACCTGCATGCCGGGCGAGGATCCCGACCTGATCCTCGTCGACTACATGATGCCGGAAATCGACGGGCTTGAGGTGATCGCCCGGCTGCGCGCCGATCCGCGCCTTGTCGATACCCCGATCGTGATGGTGACCACGGCCGACCAGCGCGCCGTCCGCATCAAGGCGCTGGAAGAGGGCGCCACCGACTTCATCACCAAGCCGATCGACGCCACCGAGTTCAAGGCCCGCATGCGCAATCTGCTGCGGCTGAAGGACGCCGCGCGGCTGTTGCGCGGTCGCGCCGACGAACTGGCGCGCGAGGTCGCCAAGGCGACCAAGGAACTCGCCGACCGCGAGGAAGAGATCATCCTGCGCCTGTCGCGGGCGGCGGAATATCGCGACAGCGAGACCGGCATGCACATCCTGCGCATGGCCCATTACAGCCGCATCATCGCCGAGGGCCTCGGCTGCGATCCCGACTACGTCAACGACCTGTGGCGGGCCGCGCCGATGCACGACGTCGGCAAGATCGCCGTGCCCGATGCGATCCTGCTGAAGCCGGGACGCTTCACCCCGGAAGAGCGCGTCGAGATGGAACGCCACACTCGCTTCGGCCAGGAAATCCTCGGCGGCTCGCAGGCGCCGCTGATCAAGCTCGCCTCGGAGATCGCCGGCAGCCATCACGAGCGTTGGGACGGCAAGGGCTATCCGCTCGGCCTGAGCGGCACCGATATCCCGCTCAGCGGCCGCATCGCCGCCGTCGCCGACGTCTTCGACGCGCTCACCTCCGAGCGCCCCTACAAGAAGCCGTGGTCGCTCGAACAGGCGCGCGCCTATCTGGTGACCGAACGCGGCCAGCACTTCGATCCGGCCTGCGTCGACGCCTTCTTCGCCGGCTGGGCGCGGGTCCTCGAAATCCACGCCACCAATCAGGACATCCCGCAGGCCGCCTGAGCGACCCGCGTCTCGCCATTCCCGGCACCAATCCTTCGCCAAGGACCTCCAGCCATGCTCAATCGTCGTCAGATCCTCATGTCCGCCCTTGCTCTCGGCGCCGCCGCCGCGCTGCCCGCGCCGGCCCGCGCCGGCCTGTCGGCCCCCACCGGCAAGGTGCTGCTCACCGCCCGCGGCAAGATCACCCAGACCAATGCCGACGGCGCCGCGCTGTTCGACATGGACATGCTGGAAAAGCTGCCGTCGCGTCTCGCCCGGGTGAAGACGCCGTGGACCGAGGGCATCGTCGAGTTCCAGGGGCCGCTCGGCTCGGCGCTGCTCGATACCGTCGGCGCCACGGGCGACACACTGCGCTTCACCGCGCTCAACGACTATTCGGTCGAGATTCCGGCCGCCGAATTCCGCGCCATGCCGATCATCCTGGCGACCCGCATGAACGGCAAGCCGATGCCGGTGCGCGAGAAGGGGCCGCTGTTCGTCATCTATCCGTTCGATCTCGATCCGGCGCTCTACAACGAGTCGGTGTTCAACCGCTCGATCTGGCAGGTCAAGTCGCTCGAGATCGTCTGATCCGCCGTTCGGCTCGGTTTTCTGGGGAAGGGGGAGGGCGGCATGACGATGTTGGCGCGGTCGTTCTGGGGACACAAGCGCGGCCTTTCGGTGCTGATCGGCATCGGCCTGATGTTGTTGATCGGCGTCGGCGCCGTCTTCGGCACGCTCGTCGTCCATCAGCGCGAGATGCGCGAGCGCGTCAGCGAGGACGTGCTGTGGGCCGCCTATCAGCTCGACCGCGAAACCACCAAGCTGTCGAACGCCTTGCTGACCCGGGCACAGGACCCGACCGCCATGTCGACCGAGCAGCTGGCCCAGCGCTACGACATTCTCTATAGCCGCACCGACTATATCACCAAGGGCCACTTCCCCGGCCGCTTCGGCGGCGACCGGCGCGTCCTCGAACTGATGCACCAGATCGACGCCGGCGTCCGCGCCCTGACGCCGGCCTTCGACGAAATCGCCGCCGGCACCGAGCCGGATGTCGCGACCGTGCTGGGCTTGAGGGCGCGGGTGATGGCGATCCAGGGCGGCACCGAGCGTTTTCTCGGCCTGACCAATTCCATCCACAGCGACCTCGAAACCTATTCGCGCCAGAAGACCCAGACCCTCTACATGGCGCTCGCCGCCGGCGTCAGCCTGCTGACGGCGACCATGGTCGCGGCCATCACGCTTCTGCGCTCGCAGTTGCGCACCATCGGCCTCGCCCATGCCCGCTCGGAACGTCTCAGTCGCGATCTGGAACGGGCGCTGGTCGCCGCCGAGGATGGCGCGCGTGTCAAGTCGGCGTTCCTTGCGACGATGAGCCATGAGATCCGCACGCCGATGAATGGCGTCATCGGCATGGCCTCGCTATTGTCGTCGACCGACCTGTCGCACGAGCAGCGTCGCTATGTCCGCACCATCGAGGAATGCTCCGTCGCGCTGCTGGCGCTGATCGACGACGTGCTCGACTTCACCAAGCTCGAATCCGGCCGGCTCGAGGTTGAGGCAACCCCGGCCATCGTCGCCGATCTTGCCGACGGCGCCGCCGACATCGTCCGCGACCGCATCGAGAGCAAGGGCCTGACGCTGGCGGTCAACCTCGCCTACGACCTGCCCGACGTCGTTATCACCGACGGCGCGCGCATCCGTCAGGTGCTGTTGAACCTGCTCGGCAATGCCGCGAAGTTCACCGACACCGGCACGGTGACGCTCAACGTCTTCAGCCGCAAGGGCGCCGACGAGGGCATCCATGTGCTGCGCTTCGAGGTCGTCGACACCGGCATCGGCATCAGCAATGAGGCCCAGGTTCGACTGTTCCAGGAATTCAGCCAGGTCGATGCCTCGATCAACCGCCGCTATGGCGGCTCCGGTCTCGGCCTCGCCATCAGCCGCAAGATCGTCCACGCCCTCGACGGCCGCATCGGCGTCGACAGCACCACCGGCCAGGGCAGCCGGTTCTGGTTCGAGATCCCGGTCGAGGAGATCAACCTGGCGCCGATGATGGTGCGCGGACCGGTGTCGCGGCGGATCGAGGCGACGAGCGAGACCCATGCCCCGACCCGCGAGCGCCTGAATATTCTCGTCGTCGAGGACAATTCGGTGAACAAGGAAGTCGTCCGGGCACTGCTGGAAAAGCTCGGCCACACCGTCGACGTCGCCTCCGACGGCCGGGAATCGCTCGAGGCCCTCGGCAAGGCCCGCTACGACCTCGTCTTCATGGACATGCAGATGCCGGTGATGGACGGGCTCGAGGCGACGCGCCGGATCCGCGAGATGCCCGAGCCGGTCGCCAGCGTCCGCATCGTCGGCCTCACCGCCAATGCCTTCATCTCCGACCGCAACAAGTGCCTGGAAGCCGGGATGGACGAATTCGTCACCAAGCCGATCGACCGCGCCAAGCTGGAGGCGGTGCTGGCGCGCAAGTTCGAGCGCCACTCGGCCATCCTCGGCGATCTCGCCGAGCGCCCGAGCGGCCCCGCGCCGGTCGCCGCCGCCGACGATCTCGATGCCGCGACCATCGTCGCCGAGGGCCGCGAGATGCGCGAGATGCTGGCCGGCGAACTCGGCGCCGACCGGGTCGATACGCTCTATCAGCTGTTCTGGAGCGAGGCCGACACCATGATGGCGGCATTGCCGGAAATGATCGCCCGCAACGACACCATCACCGTCGACCGCCTGCTGCACACCATCAAGGGCTCGGCCGGCAATCTCGGTTTCGCCACGCTGGCACGGGTGGCCGAAAGCCTGCGCGACCGGCCGCTGCCGGAAGGTCTGTCGGACATCGAGGCGTTCCTGCGGCCGCTGACCCGGGCGATCGAACGCACCCGGGCGCTGACGGTCGCGGCCCCGGCGTCGGCCGAAGCCGCCGACACGTCGCCCGGGTCGGCCTTCCAGATGGCCTGAAGCGGGCGGGGCAGGGAGGGCAGGTCGTAGCCGGGCATCAACGCCCGAAGATCGACCACTCCATCGCCCGCGCCAGCTTTTCCAGCGCCAGCGAGCCGAGCAGAGAATTGCCGTTGGCATTGAGCCCCGGCGCCCACACGGCGATCGAGGCCTTGCCCGGCACGATCGCCAAGATGCCGCCGCCGACGCCGCTCTTGCCCGGCAGGCCGACGCGGAAGGCGAAATCGCCCGAGCCGTCGTAGTGGCCGCACATCAGCATCATCGCGTTGATGCGTCGCGCCCGCTCGCTCGACACCACGCTGCGTCCCGTCGCCGGGTGCCGCCCGCCATTGGCGAGGAACCGCCCGGCGCTGGCCAGCTGCCGGCAGCTCATGGCGATGGCGCAATGGTGGAAATACACCCCGAGCGTCAGCTCCGGCGGATGATCGAGATTGCCGAACGACTTCATGTAGTTGGCGAGGGCGAAATTGCGAAATCCGGTTTCGCGCTCCGATTTCGCCACCGCCTGGTCGATGTAGATGCTGTCGTCGTCGGCGAGAAACTGGATGAAGCGCAGGATCGAGCCGATCGCCTCGCGCGGCGCGTGCCCGGCGAGGATGGCGTCGGTGACGACGATCGCGCCGGGATTGATGAACGGATTGCGCGGAATGCCGTGCTCGCGCTCCAGCTGGACGATCGAATTGAACGGATTGCCCGACGGCTCGCGCCCGACCCGACGCCACAGCGCATCGCCGCGCGCCCCCAGCGCCAGCGTCAGCGTGAACACCTTGGAGATGCTCTGGATCGAGAACGCCGCGTCGGCATCGCCGGCTTCGACGCTTTGCCCGTCCATGGTGACGACCGCGATGCCGAAATGCCGCGGATCGACCTTCGACAGCTCCGGAATATAGCTCGCCACCTGCCCGCGCTCGACGCGGGCCGCCATCTCGGCCGCAATCTCGGCAACCACGCCCGCAAGCTCCGCCACGGCCAATCCTCCGACTCGCCAACCCGCGACGCTCCCGCCGCGCTCGCGCGAGTTTGATACCGGTCAAGGCGGCATCAGGGAAGGGACGGCATTGCTCATGGGCGCGGTCATGCCTATGACTGCTGCATTGAAGGGCGGTGGCATGATGCGATCGCCGGGGACGCTGCCATGGCCTTGATCGATCTCGCCAACCCGACCCGCTTCATCGCCCTGGTGGAACGGGTGCTGCCGGTGCTGGTGGCGCTGAGCATCGGCTTCATCGCCCTCGGGCTCTATCAGGCGTTCTTCGTCGCGCCCGAGGACTATCAGCAGGGCGATACCGTCCGCATCATGTTCATCCACGTGCCGGCGGCATGGCTGTCGCTGTTCTGCTGGTCGATGATGTCGGTTTCGGCGCTCGGCACGCTGGTCTGGCGCCATCCGCTGTCCGACGTCGCCGCCAAGGCGGCGGTGCCGATCGGCGCCGCCTTCACCTTCGTCTGCCTGGTCACCGGCTCGCTCTGGGGCAAGCCGATGTGGGGCACCTGGTGGATGTGGGACGCGCGCCTGACCTCGGTGCTGGTGCTGTTCATCATGTATCTCGGACTGGCGGCGCTGTGGAGCACCATCGAGGACCCGATCCGCGCCGGCAAGGCGGCGGCGATCCTGACGCTGGTCGGCTTCGTCAACATCCCGATCATCAAGTTCTCCGTCGACTGGTGGAACACCCTGCACCAGCCGGCCTCGGTGTTCCGCGCCGGCGGGCCGACGATCCATTCCTCGATCCTGTGGCCGCTGCTGATCATGGCCATCGGCTTCACCTTCCTGTTCACGACGCTGCACCTTCTCGCCATGCGCAACGAGATCCTGCGCCGGCGGCTGCGGACCTTGCGGATGATGGAAGCCGCCCGCAGCGACAGCAGCGTCGCCACCACCACGACGGCGGCCCCTTCCACCGCCAAGCTGGGAGCGGCCATCGAGGCCGGCGCCGAATGAGCACCCTTCTCGGACTGGGCAACCACGGCGGCTTCATCCTCGCCGCCTATGGCCTGACCCTGCTGGTCGTCGCCGGACTGGTCGGCTGGATCCTCGTCGATCACCGCGAACAGAAGCGCGCGCTCGCCGATCTGGAGCGTCGCGGCATCGGCCGGCGCTCGCGGCCGCAGGGCAGGGGGGAAGCGGCGTGAGCGACCCCCGGACAGCCCCCGCGCCCGCCCCGACCGCCGTTTCGGCGCCAAAGGGCCCGTCGATCTGGATCATCCTGCCGCTGCTGCTGTTTCTGGCGCTGGCGGGGGTGTTCCTCTACCAGCTGTCGGGCGGCGGCGCCCGCACCGAGCTGCCCTCGACCATGATCGGCCGGCCGGTGCCGGAGCTGCCGCTGACCGCCATTCCAGGCCTCACCCGCGACGGCGCCCCGGTCGCCTCCTTCACCACCGCCGATCTCAAGGGTGCGGTGACGGTGATCAATGTCTGGGCCTCGTGGTGTGGTCCCTGCCGGCAGGAGCACCCGGTGCTGGTCGATCTGGCCCGCGACAGCCGCTTCCGCCTCTACGGCATCAACCAGAAGGACGAACCCGAAAACGCCCGCCGCTTCCTCGGCCAGCTCGGCAACCCCTACGCCGCCATCGGCGCCGACCGCAGCGGCCGCGCCGGCATCGAACTCGGCGTCTACGGCGTGCCGGAAACCTTCGTCGTCGACCGCGCCGGCCGCATCGTCCACAAACATGTCGGCCCGCTCTCGCCCGAACTGGTGGCGACCAA
>JAEULV010000092.1 GCA_016793065.1 Hyphomicrobiaceae bacterium | reverse complement strand
GGGACCTTTGCGTAATTCCCTCGCTTGTGATTCCCTTCGAAGAGGACTTCGGAGGGTGGTTCGATGGCTGTGAAGCGGACCGGTCAGGTGAGTTTCCTGGAGGCGTGGTTGCCGGGTGGGCTCGGGGGGTCTTCGCGGCTCGATCCGTTGGCGACGTTGGTGAAGTGGTACCGCTTCGAGAAGATCCTCTCGGGTCTGACCGACGCAGGCCCGGGCCGGCCGGCCTATCCGGTGCTGGTGATGTTCAAGGCGCTGTTGTTGCAGTCGCTCTACGGCCTGTCGGACCCGGAACTGGAGGACGCGCTCGGCGACCGGCTGTCGTTCCGCCGCTTCGTCGGGCTGTCGCTGGAGGATCGGGTGCCGGACCACTCGACGATCTGCCGTTTCCGCAACGCCGTGGTGGCGGCGGGGCTGATGGAGAAGCTCTTTGCCGAGCTCGACCGGCAGTTGGAGAAGGCCGGGGTGGTGGTGAAGCGGGGGACGATGCTCGATGCGACGGTGATCGCGACCGGGGCGTCGGGACGGCCGCCGAGGGACGGCGTGGCGCACGACCCGCAGGCCGGCTTCGCCAAGCGGCAGGGCAAGGCGGGCTCGACCTTCGGCTACAAGGCGCATGTGGCGGTGGACGAGGGGTCGGGCCTGGTCCGCCGGGTGATCACCACGGCGGCCAACGTGCCGGACACGGTGCCGGCGGACGGGCTGATCCTCGGCGACGAACGCGAGGTTCTGGCGGATGCGGCCTACCACACCCACGCCCGCGAGGCGGCGTTGCGGTCGGCCGGGACCAAGCCGCGGCTGATGCGGCGGGCCAACAAGCACCATCCGAAGCTGGATCGCTGGGCGAGCCGCCTCAACCGGCTGATCGCGCGGCGTCGGGCGGCGGTGGAGACGACCTTCGCCACCTGGAAGCGGCGGATGGGGCTGCGGGCGATCCGCTACGTCGGCCTGGTCAAGGCCCACGCCCAGATCATGCTGGTGGCGATGGCCTTCAACCTGCGCCGCTGGGTGACCCTGGCGGCGGCGTGATCACGCCCGGACTCCGTCCGAAGACGGCGTTCGAGGCCTGGAATACCCCGAAATACACCCCGAACACCCCTCCGGGGCCGAAGACAGGCGCCCTGAGCGGTCCGAACAAGAAAGATCGGGGATTACGCAAAGGTCCCATAAAGGGGGAGGAAATCGCGATCCGGCTCGGGCGCGGTACCAAAGGCAACACCGCCTTCTGCCTCTATCGGGCGCCGGCCTGCCAGCCTGAAATCGCGGCGTTCGGGGCGATCAGTTGAATGACGTTCAGCGTCAGATTGTCGCGCACCATCACGGCGGTGAAGATCTCGGCCGCCAGTGCCAGTCCGATCGTCAGTCGCCAGGGCAGGGCGCGGGCAAGGAAGAAGCCGGTGGTCATCGCCAGCGTGTCGCTGAGCGAATTGAGGATGCTGTCGCCCGAATAGCCCTGCGCCAGCGCCTGTTCGCGGTAGCGCGCGATGACCGGCGGCGAGTTTTCCGCCAGTTCCCAGGCGATCTCGATGCCGAGCGCGATGGCCAGCGCCGCCGCGACCGGCAGCCGCGGCACGGCGAGCCGCAACAGCCCGAAAAAGATCACCCCGTGGATGATGTGCGACGGCGTGTACCAATCGGTCAGCTGCTGCGAGTTCTCCGGACTGAGGATCGTGCCTTGCCACAGCCGCACCACGCCGCAGGTGCAAATCGGCGGCTGCCCCATCAGCCACAGGATCGTCGCCTGCAGCGCCAGCGCGACGGCAAGCGCGCCCGCGATCTGCCACCACCCACCGGAAACGGCTGAATTCGGCTGCATGCCGTGCCTCGTGCCGGACCGAATCCACCCCGGATTCGCCTTGAGACCGTTCTACGCGGTTTCGCCGTCGCTCGATATCGCGCGGCGGCCGGATTGATCCGGGTCAATGCGGACCGTTTCCAATTGTTGCAGATTACGCCCATGGAAATGCAAGGAAAATTCGCCGTAAGACGAGTTTTCCGGGAGTGCCGGTCATGTTGGTGGACACGGCTCATGATCCTCGCACCGCGCTTGTCTCGGCGCTGCGGCTTGGCGCGATCGGCCTTGGCGCCGCGGTATTCGCCGGCCTCTGCGCCCCGCTGCCGCCGGGTTTCGCCGGCTTGCCCTATCTTGCCGGCTACCTTGCGATCTTCCTGCTCGGCAGTGGCTTCCGGGTATTCCGGGCCGTCGCCCGCAACGAAGCCGACCGGCCGACTCCGGCATCGTGGAGCGGCGCCACCGCCGCGACGGCATTCGTCGCCGCAGCGGCAAGCTTGGTGCTGGCGCTGCTGGGCGCCGACGGGGTGCGTCTGCTCGCCGCATATGCAGTGGCGATCAATGCGGCCTACGTTCCGGCCAAGGTCGCGTGCCTCTTCGCCGGTTGTTGCCGGGAAGTCCGGCCGCTGACCGGATGGTTGGCCGGCGCCGACCTGCGCTGGGCCGAGATCGGCGGGAGTGCGACCGTGCTTCTGGCGGTCGGGCTCGCCTTGACAGTCGGTCGGCCCGATCTCGCCGCGATCCTTGGCATTGGCGCGCACCTGGCGCTGCGCCGGCTTTCCCACGGCCACCGTCAACCGCGCCCGCGCCCATTCGTGTCGCTCAAGGGCTTCGGTCTTGAGTCGGTCGGACTGTCGCTGGCGCTTGCGATGGCCGTGCTCTTGGAACTGGTTACGTCAGCACCTGCTGCTTGAAATTTCATCCGGACTGCTGGCTATCGCGGTCCATGTACTGAAGCTGGTGTCGTCTTGCGCACCGCTACAACACGAAGGGGGATTTTCAATGTCCGAAGAAGTGAAAACGACGAAGCCGGTCGAGCGGTCCCGCCTGATGCTGCTCGGCGCCCTGTCGGCGGCGAGCCTCGGTGGCGCCTGTCTCACAGGGCCGGACAGCAAGGACGAAGTGAACAAGAATCCTGCGCTGCACAAGCAGAAGATGGATTGGCTCGATCGCAACAACGCTACCGGCGGTGATGGCGGTGGAGGCGGCGGCGGAGGAGGCGGCGGACAATCGCACTGACGCGATCATCGCCGCTATCCGCACATTGCCCAGACCTCGAAGACCGGCAGCTCGGCTGCCGGTATTGAACCAAAAGAATGAGAAGACTCATGTCGAATCAGAACAGCCCAAGACCGCCTGTCGATCGTTCGCGTTTGATGTTGCTTGCGGGCTTGACCGCCGCAGCAGGCAGCGGTGCCTGCTTCGGTCCACCACAGAGTGAGCCCAGTGGTTTCAATCGTGTTCCTCCACCCAGCATTGATCGTAATATCGGCGGCGGTGGCGACGGGGGAGGTGGCGGCGGTGGTGGCGGCGGCAATGCGCATTGAGAGACTGAAGCTCCACCATCGGCCATCGCTGCAACCGCCGGCACCGTTCGGAACGCAGACGGCCGGTTGAATCCGCCATCAGGCGGAAGCTGGGGGAGGGGCGGGCGACCCTCCCCCACCACTTCGCCGATCACCGGCGTGCGGATTTTCCGTGCGCCCGATCGCCCATATCGGCATCGCGGCCGGCCTGATCGAACGTCGGCCCCGGCCTCGCCGGAAGGAGACGAACCATGACCGCCGACCGCAGACGCTTCCTTGCCGGCATGGCCGGGCTCTGTCTCGGCGCGCCGCTGACAGCCTGTTCATCGACCGGCGAAATGATCGCCGCGCCCGACCGCAAGCCCGTGCCTTCGCTCGGCGGCACCTCGGTCTATGTGCCGGGCTACATGCCGGAAAAGGCGCTGGTCAACGGCGTCAAGGCTGCGCGAAACCGCCATTTTGCCCGCAATATCAGCGACTTTCGCTCACCCTATCGCCTGTTGACCAAGGTTGGCATGGATGGCCGCGTCACTCAGGCGCTGCTGCCGGCCTATGCCCACGACGTCAAGATCGCGCCCGACAAGTCGATCGGCATCCTGTGCGGCTTTGAGGAGCGCGAACAGGTGGCGTTCGATCCGCAAACGCTGGATCTCGTCGCCAAGGCTCCGGCCGCCGGCGAGGGCTGGCGCGGGGGAGGGCACGCGGTTTTCCTTGATCGCGGCAAGACCGTGGCGATGTCGGAACGCGCCCCGCGCCGTGCCGTCACCGATGGCCGGATCGAGGCGCAGTATGGCCGCATCACCATCCGCGATGCCGACACGCTGGCGGTGCGCGAGAGCTATTCCAGCCACGGCATCGACCCGCACGACATCCGCCTGATCGACGACGGCCGCTATCTGGTGGCGGCGAATTACGGCTCGCTGCCGCGCCCGGGCAAGGTCGATCTGCCGGTGCCGCGCGACGTGCCGCAGGCCTGCGTCACCATCATCGACATGGCCAATGGCCGGCTGGTGGACCGGATCGTCACCGCCCGCAATAGCCAGCTCGAAACCCGCCATCTCGCCGCCGGCCGGCTGGACCGGATCTTCGCCATCCAGGCCCGTCTCGGCAGCGACGCCGACGGCGTGGCCGAGATCGCCGGTCAGTCGCGGATCGCAGCGGGCGAGGACATCACCACCGATGGCGGCATCGCCTATCTGGCGGCGGCAACGCTGAAACTCGCCAGCGGCGAAGCCCCGCAGGTCATGGGCAATGCCGGTCAGCGCGCCGCGATGCGCCACGGCCTGTCGATCGCCTATGACGACCGCTTCGATCAGGCGATCGCCACATTCCCCAGTTCGCACCACGTCATGGTGTTCGACGGCGCCAGCGGCCGCGTCGTCCACGATCTCGACAGCTCGACCACCGGCCTGCGCTATCCCTGCGGCGTGACGCTGCTGCCCGACGGCAAGCACTATGCCATAGCCGGATATTGGGAGAACCTCTACGTCTTCGAGCGCGGCACCCACAAGCTCGTCCGCGACCTTTGCCTCTATCCGGTGTTCTTCGGCCACAGCCACATCACCGCGGCCTGAACCCGGCGCGCGCGGCCAACGTGATTGGCGCGTTTGGCCCGACCGGGCGCGCGTTGAGCGCCAGATGCCGAAAGCGGTCCGGCCGCGTCTGAACAATCGCCGCAAGGCCATTGTGCCGAAACAGGTTTTGCCGTTGCCAGCCATGTGGTATGGATGCCCAGTCGCGACATGCGAAACCGCTGATATCCGCCAGCGCCACGGCATTCCGGATCCGCATTCCGGGAATAATTGTTCCATAATCCATCTTATGCGAATTGGTTCTCACTTATTCCCGGGTGGTGTTGCCGGGCAAGATTGAACGCGACGCTGGCCACCGAGCCCTGCCTGAACCTCCGTTCAGCCCGGCCCACATCACCCCGATATCGGCACCCGCCCCTTCCTGTCGCGACCACCATTCCCGCAGCCCGCATCGCCGCCGCCGGCGACGATCGTCGCCTCATCAATGCCGCGCCCTGAGCCCGCATCCGTGAGCCCGCATTCATCGCACCGACACGATCGCGCGCCGATAGTCCGGCGTTTGAACAGCCCGACGGTGCCCCCCGATGATCGAGACCGAACGCCTGCGACTGCACCATTGGCGCGACGATCACCGCGCCGCCTTTGCCGCCATGCATGCCGATCCGCTGGTGATGGCCGACTATGGCGGGCCGATCGATCGGGATGCGAGCGACGCCAAGTTCGATCGCTATCGCGACGCCGAGCGCCAGCACGGCATTGCCCGCTGGGCGGTGGAAACGCCCGACGGCCGTTTTCTCGGCTATGCCGGCGTGATGCCGCGCATGGCGGACGACCATCCGCTCGGCCCGCATTTCGAAGTCGGCTGGCGCTTCAATCCCTCCGCCTGGGGCCACGGCCATGCCACCGAGAGCGCCTCCGCCGCGCTCGATCATGCAATCGGCACCCTCGGCCTAACACGGATTGTCGCCTATACCGCACCCGACAATCTCCGTTCCCAGGCGGTCATGGCCCGCCTCGGGCTGCAACGCCAGCCATCGCTCGACTTCACCGCCCCCGGCCCGCGCGACCTGCCCTGGCACGGACTGGTCTGGCTGGTGCCGCAGCGCCTCGGTTGATCGCGCGCCGGCGATCGAGCGGCCAGATCGTGCGCCCTGGGCAAATTCCTTGAAGGGGTCGAGCCGTGCTTGCCCCCTCGCCGCTGCCGTCCATCGCGGCCGCGTGCCGATACCCATTTTCCGGATCGCATCTCTTGCTGCATCGCACCAAAGTCGAGCCTCGAACCTCTTGTGTTTTCATGCTGCATTGCGATAGATCACGCCTGCTTCATTTGGTCGCAGCAGGACGGCTGCCGATCGGAAGCGCTCGCTCATGACATGAAGAGGAACGGGTTCATGACCACCACTGCCACGGCCGAAGCCAGCACTTCCGAAGCGACCGCCACCACCCGCGCTGCCCTTCCCGCCGCGGTCAAGCCGGCCGGCGCCAAGCAGCGCCTGTCGGCCAAGCTGGTGCTTGGCACTATCGGTTCGGTGCTGCTGCGGCTTGTCTATCTGGTGCCGGTGTTCGGCTGGATGGTGCGCGAGTTCGTCGAAGGCCCGCTCGAGTCCAAGGCCTGGTTCGTGCTCTGCATGTTCCTCACCGCCGTGATCCTGGTCTTCACCTATGGTTATCCGGCGCTGATCACCATCGCCCTCGGCGGTGTCGCCATGGGCATGTGCATCGTCATCGGCACCACGCTGGAGTGATCCCCGGCGCCGCCGAAACCGCCTTGCCGGCGCTTCGGTATCGCCCGCGAAGGCCGTGAAGGCAGGCGCCCTCCCCCTTTTTTGCGATCGAACGGCCCGGACGGCGACAGCCCTCCGGGCCGTTGTGTTTGCGCGCGGGACGAACGCCGACACGCCTCGATGAATATCTTTTAGAGCTGTTCAAACTCGAAAAGATTGCATTTGCAACGCATTCGCAAAAACCGTAGGTCTGCGGCAACGGTCCGGTCGCCGCCGCCTGATCCGAGCGAGGGCAGCGCCGGCGCCAAGCAGATCCCGCGCGGGAGGGGCGATGCGGCGGA
>JAEULV010000068.1 GCA_016793065.1 Hyphomicrobiaceae bacterium | reverse complement strand
GATCAGCCGTGCGCGAGGATGGCGAGCAGCAGCAGGGCGACGATGTTGGTGATCTTGATCGCCGGGTTGACGGCCGGGCCGGCAGTGTCCTTGTAGGGGTCGCCGACGGTGTCGCCGGTGACGGAGGCCTTGTGGGCGTCCGAACCCTTGAAGTGCTGCTGGCCGTCCTTGTCGACGAAGCCGTCCTCGAAGGACTTCTTGGCGTTGTCCCACGCGCCGCCGCCCGAGGTCATCGAGATGGCGACGAAGAGGCCGGTGACGATCACGCCGAGCAGGCTGGCGCCGACGGCGGCGAAGGCCTGGGCCTTGCCGGCGATGGCGTTGACGACGAAGTAGATCACGATCGGCGACAGCACCGGCAACAGCGACGGAACGATCATTTCCTTGATCGCGGCGCGGGTCAGCATGTCGACGGCGCGGGCGTAGTCCGGCTTTTCAGTGCCGTTCATGATGCCCGGCTTGTCGCGGAACTGACGACGGACTTCCTCCACCACCGAACCGGCGGCCTTGCCGACGGCGGTCATGGCGATGCCGCCGAACAGGAACGGGATCAGGCCGCCGAGCAGCAGGCCAACCACGACGTAGGGATTGGCCAGGCCGAAGTCGACCGCGCCGATGCCCTTGAAGTAGGGGAACAGCGTCGAGCCGGCCTTGTTGGCCTCGGCGATGAAGTACTGAAGGTCGTAGTTATAGGCGGCGAAGAGCACCAGCGCGCCGAGACCGGCGGAGCCGATGGCATAGCCCTTGGTGACGGCCTTGGTGGTGTTGCCGACGGCGTCGAGCGCGTCGGTGGACTTGCGCACTTCCTTGGGCAGGCCAGCCATTTCGGCGATGCCGCCGGCATTGTCGGTGACCGGGCCGAAGGCGTCGAGCGCCACGATCATGCCGGCGAGGCCGAGCATGGTGGTGACGGCGATGGCGGTGCCGAACAGGCCGGCGAGGTTGAAGGTGACGATGATGCCGACGACGATGACGATGGTCGGCAGCGCGGTCGATTCCAGCGAAACCGCGAGGCCCTGGATGACGTTGGTGCCGTGGCCGGTGACCGAGGCCTGGGAGATCGAGCGGACCGGGCGGAAGCCGATGCCGGTGTAGTACTCGGTGATCCAGACGATCAGGCCGGTGACGGCAAGACCGATGAGGCCGCAGATGAACAGGGCGGTGCCGGTGATGGCGACGCCGTTGGCGACGCCGACCTGGCCCCAGCCGATGACCATCGAGGTGGCGGCGCCGAGGCCGATCACCGACAGGCCGGTGGTGGCCCACAGGCCCTTGTAGAGGGCGCCCATGATCGAGTTGTTGGCGCCGAGCTTGACGAAGAAGGTGCCGGCGATCGAGGTGACGATGCAGGCGCCGCAGATGGCGAGCGGATAGACCATCAGCTGGGCGAGCATCGGCTGGCTGGCGAAGAAGATCGCGGCGAGAACCATGGTGGCGACCGCGGTCACCGCGTAGGTCTCGAACAGGTCGGCGGCCATGCCGGCGCAGTCGCCGACATTGTCGCCGACGTTGTCGGCGATGGTGGCCGGGTTGCGCGGATCATCCTCCGGGATGCCGGCCTCGACCTTGCCGACGAGGTCGGCGCCGACGTCGGCGCCCTTGGTGAAGATGCCGCCGCCGAGACGGGCGAAGATCGAGATCAGCGAGGCGCCGAAGCCGAGGGCGACGAGCGAGTCGATGACGACGCGGCTGGCCGGGGCCATGCCCATCGGACCGGTGAGGAGCGCGTAGTATACGGCAACGCCGAGCAGGGCGAGACCCGCGACCAGCATGCCGGTGACGGCGCCGGCCTTGAAGGCGATGTCGAGGCCGCCGGCGAGCGACTGGGCCGCGGCCTGGGCGGTGCGGACGTTGGCGCGGACCGACACGTTCATGCCGATGAAGCCGGCGATGCCCGACAGCACCGCGCCGATCAGGAAGCCGATCGCGACGGTGAGGCCGAGGAAGATGAAGGCGAGCACGAAGATCACGGCGCCGACGAAGGCGATGGTGATGTACTGCCGCTTGAGGTACGCGCTGGCGCCTTCGGCGACCGCGGCGGCGATCTCCTGCATGCGGGCGTTACCGGCATCCGAAGCCATCACCGACTTGATGGCCCAGACGCCATAGGCGATCGACAGAAGACCGCACAGAATGACGACGAGGATTGTCATATTGCCTCCCAAGGACGACCCGCCTCATTGGCGGTGCCGCAGCCCGATGCGACATCAAAAGACTGCCCGGCCCCTCCCCGGACCAGACGCGACTTCGCAACGGCGCATTCGTCAACGACCGTTTACGGTCCGTCAAGACCCGTAGCCGGGATTAAGTGGGGGTTACGCCTTATGTCGCACCCTCGTGGCAAAGCAGCCACGAATTCCGCCGCAATCGGCCGCGCAGCCGACGTCCGGACGGAGCGGCGATCGGCGTTCCTTGTCCCGCGCCGTCGAATTCATGGTCGAGCGACTGCGCCAATTTGAAGCGCGTTCAATTCTTGCATTCGGACGCCCAGCATTTTTAAGATGCCGATTGATGCGATATGAGCACTGAACGTCATCGTGAGACGCGATTTCGCGTGGACGACTTTATAATTGAACCCGAAAGACAAATTGAAGCCTGATACATACTTTATTTCATCAGGCCATGAAAATCAGGAGATTAAAATGGCTTTCTCCTATACAGATCCGACCGGAACTGCATGGACCATCGACAACTATGGCGAGGTTCTCGTCTCCAGGTCAGGTTATAGCCTCTATGATCGCGGATCATATCTTGGCTTCGAGGGGCGAAATACAGACGGCTCCTACAGCAGCATCTACCAGACCTATGCCGCGCCGACGGTCACCGCCACATCGCAGACCGTGAACGGCACCGGGACCGGGGCGAACTTCAGCCGTCAGGCCGATGTCATCACCGACGGCGGCGGCAATTACGTCCTGAGGATGACCGAGACCTTCGTCAACACCGGCGCGGAGGCGCGGCGTTTCCGGTTGACGGTCAGCGACAACATGTATGCCGACAGCTCCACGACGACGACCGCAACCGACAGCGGCGATACGGTCTACACGACCGCGGACGACTGGTACGCCACGTCGCGCAATACCGCCGGCTATCCGGTGATCGGGCACCTGTTCAGCGGCGGCGTCGTCAATCCGACGGCGGTCAGCCATTCCTACGCCGATTCGTTCGCGACGGCCCATGAGATCGACCTTGCCGCCGGCGCCAGCGCGACCTTCGTGCACTATGTGGTCGTCAGCGCCGCCACGGCGACGACATCGGCGCTGCTCGAAACACTGTCCTCGCTGCCTGCCTGGGCGCTTGCCGGGCTGACGCAGGCGCAGCTCGACTCGCTGGCGAATTATCTCGTGCCGGTGACAGCCTCGGTCACGACCACGCTCTTGTCCTATCAGAACGACCTGACGCTGACCGGTACCGCCAATATCGACGGCACGGGCAACGAACGCGACAACGTTCTGATCGGCAATTCCGGCGTCAACACGCTGACCGGCCTCGGCGGCAACGATCGCCTCGATGGCGGCGCCGGCGGCGACCGGATGGTCGGCGGTGCCGGCAACGATACCTATGTGGTCGACGCCAGCGCCGACGAAGTCGTCGAGAACAGCAATGAAGGCACCGACTGGGTCGAAACCAGCTGGCACTATTCACTGACCAGCGGTCAGCGGATCCATGTCGAGAACATGCGGGCCATCGGCAACCGGGCGCTGACGCTGACCGGCAACGCCAGCGACAACACCATCATCGGCGGCGGCCTGAACGACACGTTGAACGGGCTTGACGGCAACGACTACCTGGACGGCGGGGCAGGAACCGACCGGCTTGCCGGCGGGCTCGGCAACGACACGTTCGTCATCGATGCCGCCACCGATTTGATCGTCGAATCGAGCAATCAGGGCACGGACACGGTTCGCGTGGCGTTCTCGAACTACGTCCTCGGCGCCAACCTCGAAAACCTCGAGCTGATCGGCGGCGCGGCCATTGGCAGCGGCAATGCCGGCGCCAACGTGATCACCGGCAATGCGCTGATCAACACGCTGATCGGCGATGCCGGCGACGATACCTATGTCGTGCAGGATGCCGGCGACGTCATCGTCGAAACCTCGACCGGCGGCATCGACCTGGTGCAATCGGCGGCGCGGTCGTTCACGCTGGCGGCAAATGTCGAGAACCTGACGCTGCTCGAGGGCGACGGCATCATCACCGCCATCGGCAATTCGGCCGGCAATTCGCTCACCGGCAACAGCGAGAGCAACACGCTTGACGGCGGGGCCGGCGCCGACACGATGACCGGCGGACTTGGCTCCGACACCTATTTCGTGCGGGATGCCGGCGACGTTGTGGTTGAAGCGCCGGACGGCGGCATCGACATCGTGCGCACGACGCTCGGAACCTACACGCTGACGACGAATATCGAGCATGGCGCGCTGTTGACGGGCGGCGTCATCCTGAATGGCAACGATCTCAACAACACGCTGACCGGTAACCGGGCCAGCAACACGCTTTCGGGCGGGATCGGCGACGATCTCCTGCATGGCGAGGGCGGCAATGACGTGCTCGTCGGCGGCGACGGCAACGATACCCTCAACGGTGATCGCGGCGCACCCGGCACGACCACGGCCAGCAACAGCGCCACGGTCAACGGGGCGAACATTTCCCTCACCATCTCCGCGCCGGAAACCGCGCAGGGGACGGTGACGATCGACGGCACGATCTCGTCGCTGGCGCTCGGCGACGGGTCGGTCAACATCGTCTACATCGTCGACCACTCCGGCAGCATGAGCGACTCGTTCCAGGGCACCACCAATGTCGGCGACCGCAATGGCGACGGTGCGTCCAACACCACGATGGATGCGGCGATCGCCTCGTTCGAGCGGCTGACCGAGCTGTTCACCCAGGCGGGGCTTGGCGACCGGCTGAACGCGGCACTGATCCCGTTCTCCGATAGCGCCGAGGTTTCCTTCTCCGGCTCGCTGGCGACCGATGGCGACAGCAACGGACGGGCCGACATCCTTGACCGACTGGTGATGCTGCGCCCGACGGGCGGCACCAACTACACCGCCGCCCTGCAGGATGCCGTCGATCACCTGAGTGCCCAGCCGGGCGGACGCAATGTCGTGTTCTTCGTCTCGGACGGCGCGCCGAACGACCGGCTGTACGAGGAAACGCTGCTGGCGCAGCTGCGCGAGCTCGGCGATGCCGGCACGATCATCCGGGCGATCGGCACCGGGGCCGGGGCTAATGAGGAAGTGCTCGACATTCTTGATGACGGGATCTCCAACGATTCCGCCTCGATCGTGCTGAACCCGGACGACCTCAACCTGTCGCTTACCGGCATGCTGGCCGAAATCGGCGACAGCGCCTGGGTGGAGATCTACCGGAACGACATCCTGGTCGAGATCATCGGCGCCGACCAGTTCACGATCAGCCCGCTCGGCCTGTCGTTCAGTTCCGGCCCGCTGGCGATCTCGGCGTCGGGCACCGACACCATTTCCGCCCGGCTGATCACGTCCGATGCGGCGGGAACCACGATCACGACGGAGCTACCGATCCAGATCGGGGCGTTCGTCTCGAATGACACGCTGTCGGGCGGCGTCGGCGACGACACGTTGAATGGCGGCGTCGGGGCGGACTCGATGGCGGGCGGCGTCGGCAACGACACCTATTACGTCGACAATGCCGGCGATATCGTCACCGAGGCCCTGAACGAAGGCACCGACACGATTGTTTCGAGCCGGTCGGTGACCAGCCCGCTCACGGCCAATGTGGAGAACCTGACGTTGATCGGCACGGCCGCGATCGCTGTCGGCAACGATCTCGGCAACACGATCGTCGGCAATGCCCTCGCCAACACGATCGACGGCGGCATCGGCAATGACACGATCGCCGGCGGCGATGGCGGCGATCGGCTGACCGGCGGCCTTGGCAACGACAGCATCGACGGCAATGCCGGCAATGATATCCTGCTGCTGAACGACGGCTTCTATGACTACGCCATCGGCAATGCCGGCGATGATACCTATTTCGTCGATCAGAACGACTATATCTATGAATATTACAACGAAGGCACCGACACCGTTGTCGTCGAGCAGAACAGCTCGCTCGGCGGCGGATCGATCGAGGGTGTCACCATCAACAATTACTATACGAACTATATCGAAAACCTGAAGCTGGTCGAGGGTAGCAGCGCGAACAACATGATCGGCAGCGATGTCGGCAATGTCCTGACCGGCAATTCGAACGTCAACTCGATCTATGGCTGGGGCGGCGACGATACCCTGATCGGCGGGGGCGGCAACGACCTGATGGATGGCGGGCTCGGCAACGACCGGTTCTATGTCCAGGACGCCGGCGATGTGGTTGTCGACGCCGGTGGCATCGACACGGTCTACAGCTCGATCACCAGCTATACGCTCGCGGCCGGGATCGAGAACCTGGTGTTCCAGACCGGAGCGGTGATCGGCATCGGCAATAGCGGCAACAACACCATCACCGGCAATTCCGCCGCCAACACCATCAATGGCGGCACCGGCAACGACACGATGGCGGGCGGGCTCGGCAACGATATCTACATCGTCGACAGCAATCTCGACCGGGTGAACGAGGCGGCCAGTGCCGGCACCGATACGGTTCAGGCCTCGGTCAGCTTCCTGCTCGGCGCCAATATCGAGCACCTGACCCTGACCGGCAGCGGCGACCTGCAGGGGGCCGGCAATGGCCTCAACAACAATCTGCTCGGCAATGCCGGCAACAATCGGCTGCTTGGTCTCGACGGCAACGACTCGCTCAATGGCGGTCTCGGCAACGACACGCTGGACGGCGGCGCGGGCAACGATACACTGAATGGCGCCGGCGGCACCGACCGGATGACCGGCGGCGCCGGCGCGGACACGTTCGTCTTCGCCACCGCGCTCGACAGCAGCAACATCGACCGGGTCATGGACTTCACCGTGGCCGACGACACCGTCGCGCTGTCGCATTCGCTGTTTGCTGTCCTGCCGCTCGGGACACTGGCTGCGGGTGCGCTGCGCTTCGGCACGGTCGCGGTCGATGCCGACGACCGGATCCTCTACAACTCGGCCAATGGCGCGTTCTACTACGACGCCGACGGATCGGGCGCGGGGGCGGTCGTGCGGGTCGGCACGCTGTCGGCGGGCCTCGCCCTGACCGAGGCCGACTTCCTGATCATCGCCTGAACCAAGACCCTCCATGCCGGGCGATTGTCGTCCGGCATGGAATTGCAATGAGCCGAAGCCGATCAGGCCATCGGCATCGGCGCCGGGGTCATCCAGCCCATGGTGGTGCCGGTCGGGTCCTGGACGATGGCGATCCGGCCGACGCCGGGAACGTCCCAGGCCGGGCGGATGACCTTGCCGCCGGCGGCCTCGAGCGCGGCGACGCTGGCGTCGATGTCGGTGACGGCGAAATAGGTGAACCAGTGCGACGGGATGCCGGGCGGCATGTCGGCCGGCATCTGCATCATGCCGCCGACCATGTCCTCGCCGAGCATGACGATGTGATAGATGCCCTCGGGCATCGGCATGGGGTTGAAGCTCCAGCCAAGGGTCGTGGCATAGAATGCCTTGGCGGCCTCGACGTCGGTGGTCATCAGTTCATTCCAATAAACCTTGCCGTGCGTCCACATGTCGGTCTCCGTCTCAGGGGATCGGGCGGGAAATCGCCGCTTCCGGGACGGAAGCCTGCGCCGGTTCAATGTCGAGGGCAAGACATCGAGGCAGCGCCACGGCGATTTGATCGAAAGGCGCGCGCGTCCGCCGGCGCGGCGGCGGTGTCGTGTGGCGCAATTCCCTGCACGCCGTTCCTTGATCCGTCGCGCGGGCGGGTGCTAGAAGGCGCGCGAGACGTTTGTTCCGCGCCGCCCCCGGGCGGAGGAAAAGGGTTGCCATGTCCGTTGATACCGCCACCGTCAAGCGCGTCGCCCATCTGGCGCGCATCGCCGTCGCCGACGGCGAGGTCGAGAAGCTCCAGAGCGAGCTCAATGCCATTCTCGGGTTTGTCGAGCAGTTGAACGAACTCGATGTCGACGGCATCGAACCGCTGACCTCGGTAGTGGCGACGACGATGAAGAAGCGCGCCGACGTGGTGAGCGACGGCAACATGCCGGAGGCGGTGACCGCCAACGCGCCGCTGTCGGAAGACCATTTCTATGTCGTGCCGAAGGTGGTGGAGTGAGCCCGATGACCGATCTGACCGCGCTCTCGATCGCCGCCCTGCGCGATGGCTACGCCAAGAAGCAGTTCACCGCCACCGAAGTGACCACGGCCTATCTCGGCGCGATGGAAGCCGGGCGCGGGCTCAACGCCTATGTGCTGGAGACGCCGGATCAGGCGCTGGCGATGGCGGCCGCCTCGGATGCCCGCATCGCCAAGGGCGAGGCGCGCGCGCTCGAGGGCGTGCCGCTCGGCGTCAAGGACCTGTTCGCCACCAAGGGCGTGCGCACCACCGCCTGCTCGCGCATCCTCGGCAATTTCGTGCCGCCCTATGAGTCGACCGTGACGTCGAACCTGTGGGCCGACGGCGCGGTGATGCTGGGCAAGCTCAACAATGACGAATTCGCCATGGGCTCGTCGAACGAGACCTCGGCCTTCGGTACCGTCGTCAACCCGTACAAGCCGCCGAACTGGACCGACGCGCAGGCGCGCGAGCGGCTGGCGGGCGACAAGCAGGGCCTCCTGGTGCCCGGCGGTTCGTCGGGCGGCTCGGCGTCGGCCGTCGCGGCGCGGCTGTGCGCCGGCGCCACCGGCACCGATACCGGCGGCTCGATCCGCCAGCCGGCCGCCTTCACCGGCATTGTCGGCATCAAGCCGACCTATGGCCGCTGCTCGCGCTGGGGCATCGTCGCCTTCGCCTCGTCGCTGGATCAGGCCGGGCCGTTCGCCCGCACGGTGCGCGACACGGCGATGCTGCTGAAGTCGTTCGCCTCGGTCGACCCAAAGGACACGACCTCGGTCGACCTGCCGGTGCCGGACTACGAGAGCTATGTCGGCAAGTCGGTCAAGGGCATGGTGATCGGCATTCCGAAGGAATACCGGGTCGACGGCATGCCGGCCGAGATCGAGGCGCTGTGGCAGCAGGGCATCGCGTGGCTGAAGGCCGCCGGCGCCGAGATCCGCGACATCTCGCTGCCGCACACGAAATACGCGCTGCCGGCCTATTACATCGTGGCGCCGGCGGAGGCATCGTCCAACCTCGCCCGATATGACGGCGTGCGCTACGGGCTGCGCGTCGACGGCGACGACGTGATCGACCAGTACGAGAAGACCCGCGCCGCCGGCTTCGGCGCCGAAGTGCGCCGGCGCATCATGATCGGCACCTATGTGCTGTCGGCCGGCTATTACGACGCCTATTACGTCCGGGCGCAGAAGATCCGCACCCTGATCAAGCGCGACTTCGACATCGCCTTCGAGGCGGGCGTCGACGCGGTGCTGACGCCGGCGACGCCGTCGGCGGCCTTCGGCATCGGCGAGAAGTCGTCGGGCAATCCGGTGGAAATGTATCTCAACGACGTGTTCACGGTGACGGTCAACATGGCCGGCCTGCCGGGCATCGCCGTTCCGGCCGGCCGCGACGCCTCCGGCCTGCCGCTGGGGCTGCAGCTGATCGGCAAGCCGTTCGGCGAGGGCGAACTGTTCCAGATCGCCAACGTCATCGAGGACGCCGCCGGCAGCTTCACCCCGGCCAAGTGGTGGTGAG
>JAEULV010000064.1 GCA_016793065.1 Hyphomicrobiaceae bacterium | reverse complement strand
ACTGGTCTTCGTTGAAGATGACCGTGACGTCGTTGCCGGCGCCGCCGAGCAGGTTCTTGCCGTTGTAGCCGGAGTCCTTGGCGATGCCCTCGATCTGGGTGAGGATCTCGTTGTACTCGGCCGCATACTTGGCGCGGTCGGAGGTGTCGCTGGCCTGGAGCGCCTGGCGGGCCTTGCCCTTGGCGCTGTCGACGAGCTTCGAGATCGAAGTGATGCCCTGGTCGGCGGCCTTCAGCACCTGGATCGACTGGCCCATGTCATCCATCAGACCGTTGAGGTCGGAGGCGCGCGAGTTCAGGCTCGAGGCGGTGAAGAACGATGACGGGTTGTCGAGAGCGGTGTTGACCTTCTTGCCGGTCGCCAGCTTCGACTGGGTCTGGCCGAGCATCTCGGCGGTGCTCTGCAGCGAAATCAAGTTCTGGCGGACGCCCGCCGAGAGGGTAATACCGGACATGTACTCGTCCCTTCCTGATCCTCAGGATGATCCACCATTCTTGGTGGGCCGCCCGTTCTGGGCGACAGGACGAGAATGGAATATCAACCCTAATGCCGGGTTAATCGTGCGCCATCAACGGCATGAGAATTCGCAGTGTCCGTAGCGTCAATCTGCAAAAAATGAAGGCACCGCGACGGGCGGTGCCTTCGATAGGAGGCGCGAGCGGCGTGGCGGATGGCGAAGGCGGGGGAGACGCGTTCGCAATCGCCGGGCAGGGGGTCAGGCGGTGCGCTCGGCCTGATGGGGCTGGTCGTCGTTCTGGGAGACGTCGTGATAAGCCTGCTTGACGCGCAGCAGATCTTCCGACGGAATCTGCAGCAAGACACGCTTGGTCACCTCGTCCTCGATCTGGAAGACGAGCGTCCCGGTGTCATGGGCGCGATAACCGCGCTTGACCTGATGTTCAGGCTGCGGCTTGTCGGCCTTGGGGGCACTTCCCTCTGAAGGAGGCGCGCGGCGTTCCAGCGACGGACCCGCGGATCCTTCGGAAGGGGCAGTCACCGCCTTGTCTGGCGGCGTTATGGTGGGTACCTGCTCGACCGACGAACGCGGAATGTTCGCGACCAACACGGACCCTATCGGTTTCACCGATCCGGCATCCATCTTGAACCTCCCCGGCCCTTCTGGCCTGGTTGTCCTGGTATCGATCAAGAATTAGGCCCGACTGTTGAATCGAGTCTTAAGGAATTTTAGAGGAAGTTGTCGGTTGGGCTGATTTCGGTCATTTCCGCGCAATTTCAAAAAGCAGAGTCAACGAGGTCTTAACAAGATATTTCAAATGCCGGTCGTTTCGATTCAATTCGACCGCAAGCCCGGGTCATTGTGACTGAAATTCCGGCGCGAAGCGGGCCGAAGACGCAAGAAAACATCGGGAAACAAAATAATTCCGTGCGCAATTGGTCGTGCGGCGGCGTCAGGCATGAGGTCGGCCGGCGCGAGACGGGGTGTCCTCGCGCCGGCGGTTTGGGCAATGGGCCGGGAGAGGGTCACAGATTGCGGTCGACGGCGATGCCTCGCGCCGTGACCGGATTGCCGACAGGGGCGCGCGGGGCGGCGCCCGGCGGGGCGTAGGTCTGCGGGCGGGCCTGGGCGCCGACTGTGGTGGCGACGGAGCGCACCAGGTCCTCGGCGACCTCGCGGGCGGTGGCGAGCACGGCCATGTTGATCTGCAACAGGGCGCGGAATTCGCCATGGCGGTTGCGCAGCCTCTCGACGCGGTCGCCGGCGAGCTTGCCGATGGCGGTCTGGTTGGATTTGACGCGCTGCATGTCGCGGACATAGTCGGCGACCAGCTCGGCCTTGCGCGGCTGCAGCTCGCCGGCGGCGATGAGCTTGCCGGCGCGCACCAGGGCGGTTTCCTGTTCGATGACGGCGAGGAGTTCGTCCATGCCGGCCTCAATGCGGTCGCAGAGGGCGTGGGCGGCGTCATGGGTGCCGATCAGCGGTTCGGCGACCTGGGGGGCGGCGGCGCGATTGGGGTTCATCATCGGGCACTCGTTTCCTGAAGCCGCAGCATTTCGGAATAGACCATGTCGGCGACGCCGACGCCGCCGCGACCGCTCATGGTTTTGGCGTATTCGTCGATCAGCAGGCCGCGCCACTGTTCCTCGGCATGGCCGCCGCCGGTCAGGCCGTCGACGGGCACGTCGGTGAACATTTCCTGCAGCATGGTGTTGAGGAACGACTGTTCGAAGTCGGTCGCCTGCTTGCGCATGCGCTGGGCGAGCGCCGGGGTGACGCTAGAGGGCAGGGGGCGGGCGTTGATCGCGGTGGCGGAGTAGGGGGTCGCGAGCGTTGCCATCACATCACCTCGATTTCGGCCTGGAGCGCGCCGGCGGCCTTGATCGCCTGCAGGATCGAGATCAGATCGCGGGGGCCGACGCCGAGGGCGTTGAGGCCGTCGACCAGTTCGCGCAGCGAGATGCCGGAACGGATGATCGCCAGCTTCTTCTCGCCGCTGTCGTCGACGGTCACCTGGGTGCGCGGCACCACGGTGGTCTCGCCCTCGGAGAACGGCGCCGGCTGGCTGACCTGGGGCATCTCGGTGACGGTGACGGTGAGGTTGCCCTGGGCGATGGCGACGGTGGAGACGCGGACATCCTGGCCCATGACGATGATGCCGGTCGATTCGTCGATCACCACCTTGGCCGGGGTGTCGGGATCGACCACCAGCTGCTCGATGTCGGTGAGGAGATCGACGATGTTGCCGTCGAACTTTTCCGGCAGGCTGAGGCGGACGGTGGCGGGATCGGTCGGCTCGGCGACCGGCTTGCCGATCAGGTCGTTGATGGCGAGGGCGATGCGGCGGGCGGTGGTGAGATCGGGATTGCGCAGCGACAGCCGGACCGAGCCCATGGCGGCGAGGCGGAACTCGATCTCGCGCTCGACTAGGGCCCCGTTGGCGATGCGGCCGGTGGTGGGGACGCCGCGGGTGATCGAGGCGGCCTCGCCCTTGGCGGCGAAACCGCCGACGGCGACCGGACCCTGGGCGATGGAGTAGACCTCGCCATCGGCGCCGAGCAGCGGCGTGACCAGCAGCGTGCCGCCCTGCAGGCTCTTGGCGTCGCCGAGGGCGGAGACGACCACGTCCATGCGGGTGCCCTGGGTCGAGAACGCCGGCAGATTGGCGGTGACCATGACGGCGGCGACGTTGGCGGTGCGCAGGTTGACGCCGCGGGTGTTGACGCCCATCCGTTCCAGCATCGCCTGCAAGGACTGCTTGGTGAACGGGGCGTTGTTCAGGCTGTCGCCGGTGCCGTTGAGGCCGACGACGAGGCCGTAGCCGATGAGCTGGTTCTGGCGCACGCCCTCGATCGAGGCGAGATCCTTGATCCGGCTGGAGGCATGGGTTGCCGTCGCCGCGCCGAACAGGATCAGCGCGGAGGCGAGGCTTGCCGCGAGTGTGCGGACGAGGCAGGCGCGGCGACCGAGCGGCCACCAGGTTCGATTGGCTTTCACGAGAGATCTCCCCAAATCTCGAACCCTGTTCTTGCGAAGGGCGTGCCAGTCGGCGGGCGCGGGGACGATCCTGTAACAAACGGAAATATCAGGCGAAAATTTCCGGGCACATGCGGGGCTCGCGGCCGGCGGCGGCCGGGGCGGCAGAAATTGCCGGGTCGTTAAGGTCTCGTTAACGACTTCGGCAAATGCTAACCGGTGATTAACGCCGCTTCCGGCGAACAGGCGATTCTGCACCCATGCGCATCGACGGCCCCGGCAGACCTTCCGCGATCGCTCCCACCGGCAAGGCGCGCCGCGCCGGCGGGACCGGTTCGAGCTTTTCGCTGGAGGAGGAGGCGCCGGCGGCACGCGGCGGCAGCGTCTCGCAGTCGGCGTCGCTTGCCGGGCTGACCGGGGTTCTGGCGCTGCAGGAGGCGGAGGATCCGCTGGTGCGCAAGCGCCGGGCGGTGAAGCGCGGGCATTCGATGCTCGACCGGCTGGAGGATCTGCGGATCGCGCTGATCGACGGGGCTGTCACGCCGCTGCAACTTGACCAGATGACAATGCTGCTGGCGACCCGGGAAAAGACCGAGGACGACCGGCTGGAAGCGCTGATCGACGACATCGAGCTGCGGCTGCAGGTGGAACTGGCGAAGCAGGGGCGTTTTCCGGGGTGATGCCGGTCGCGGCGGTTGCGGCCGTCGGAGCGCGTCGGCCGGGGCAGCTGTTGCCCACCGGCAACGCGTGCTTCCCGATCAAGCAGTTATCAACGTCCGTGTGAATCACGACCGGGGATTTATGCGTTGTAAGGGCGATTGGTCGTAGGTATATAGACGCGCACAAACCCGGTTATTCCCGGATGCAGAACGGAAGAGCCCATGTCGATAGAATTGACCATGGAGTACCGACCGTCGGACACCGAGCCGTTCATGAACGAGCGGCAGCGGGAGTATTTCCGCGCCAAGCTCCTGGCTTGGAAGGACGACATCCTGAAGGAATCGCGCGAGACGCTCAATCATCTCGCCGAGGAAAACACCAACCATCCCGACCTCGCCGACCGGGCGACCTCGGAAGCCGATCGGGCGATCGAGCTGCGGGCGCGTGATCGCCAGCGCAAGCTGATCGCCAAGATCGACGCGGCGCTGAAGCGGATCGAGGATGGCAGCTACGGCTATTGCGAGGAAACCGGCGAGCCGATCTCGCTGAAGCGCCTCGACGCCCGCCCGATCGCCACCTTGTCGATCGAGGCGCAGGAACGGCACGAGCGGCGCGAGAAGGTCTATCGCGACGATTGATCCGGTTGCCGATGGCATTCCGATCCGAGTTAGAAGAAGCAAACGCGTCG
>JAEULV010000055.1 GCA_016793065.1 Hyphomicrobiaceae bacterium | reverse complement strand
TCGCGGAACACCTCGCGCACGCCGCGCGGCACGATCAGCACGGTGCGCATGCCGAGTTCGGCCGGGGCCTTGAGGTTCTTCGACAGGTCCTCGAACATGGCGGCCCGCGCCGGCGCGATGCCGTGCTTGGCCAGGAACTTGTCGTAGGTCTCGCGGTTGGGCTTGGGCAGCAGGTCGGCGGCGACGATGTCGAAGACGTCCTCGAAGTGATGCAGGATGCCGAGCCGCTCGGCGGTCTTCACCGCGTGCTTGGTGGTGCCGTTGGTCATGATGAACTTGCGCCCCGGCAGGCGGGCGATGGCCGCGCCAAGCGCCGGATCCGGCGTCACCACCGAATGGTCGATGTCGTGGACATATTCGAGGAAGCCGTCCGGATCCATACCGTATTCGATCATCAGGCCGCGCAGCGACGTGCCGTAGCGGTGATAATAGGCCTTCTGGATCTTCTGGGCCTCTTCCCTGGTCGAGTCGGTCAGCACCATGACATATTCGCGGATGCGATCGTCGATCTGGGCGAACAGGTCGGTGTGATGGGGGTAGAGGGTATTGTCGAGGTCGAATACCCACGATTCGACATCGGCGAACAAGCTCATGCGGCCCTTGGGATTGGAAGCGTCCATCGTCCCTGCACCTGGTCGTTGGTCCGGCATTGCCCGGAATGAACCAGCATAATAGCAGGTTATGAACAGCGCGTGTCCGCGCGCGCCAGCCTTGCGCGTTGAACCTGATCGGGGATTTGGCTAGTTCTGGTGGCGGGTGACGGATCGTGCCGCCGGGATCGATCTCCCTGCCCGTCGCCCGTCGCCCGCCCGCGCAAAGGAACGCCCTTGTCCCGCTCAAGTTCCCCCGCCGAGCCTGCCGCCGCGCCCGCCGCGGATGGCTACATCACGCCGGTGATGGCGCGGTTCGTCGAACTGAAGGCCGCCAATCCCGACAGCCTGCTGTTCTACCGGATGGGCGACTTCTACGAGCTGTTCTTCGAGGACGCCGAGATCGCCTCGCGGGCGCTCGGCATCGTCCTGACCAAGCGCGGCAAGCATCTGGGCCAGGATATCCCGATGTGCGGCGTGCCGGTGTCGCGCGCCGACGAATATCTGCAAAGGCTGATCGGCCTCGGCCATCGCGTCGCCGTCTGCGAACAGATGGAAGACCCGGCGGAAGCGCGCAAGCGCGGCGCGAAATCGGTGGTGCAGCGCGATGTCGTCCGCCTCGTCACCCCCGGCACGATCACCGAGGACAACCTGCTCGATGCCGGCCGCGCCAACTGGCTGCTGGCGGTGGCGCGCACCCGTGGCGGCAGCGAGGCCGACGACCGCTACGGCCTTGCCGCCATCGACCTGTCGACCGGCGCCTTCCGGGTGGCGGAAACCGGCCGCGAGGCGCTTGCCGCCGAGATTGCCCGGCTGGAACCGGCCGAACTGGTGGTGCCGGATCAGCTGGCCGACGACGACGGCCTGAAGCCGCTGTGGCGATCGATCCGGGCGGCGTTTTCGCCGGTGGCGCGGGCGTTCTTCGATGGCGCGACGGCGGCCGAGCGGCTGGCGCAATATTTCGCCGTGGCGACCCTCGACGCGTTCGGCTCGTTCACCCGGGCGGAACTGGCCGCCGCCGCCGGGGCGGTCGCCTATGTCGACAAGACCCAGATCGGCAACCGGCCGGCGCTAGACGTGCCGCGCCGCGACGGCGCCGAACGGGCGATGCTGATCGACGCGGCAACCCGTGCCAATCTGGAGCTGACCCGGTCGCTCGCCGGCGAGCGGCGCGGCACGCTGCTCGCCACCATCGACCGGACGGTGACCGGCGCCGGCGCCCGCCTGCTGGCCGAGCGCATCGCCAGCCCGCTGCTGGCACCCGAGGCGATCGCCCGGCGGCTTGATTCGGTCGGCTGGTTCGTCGAGGAATCCGGCCTGCGCACCCGCCTCGTCGCGGCGCTGGCGAGCGCGCCCGACATGGCGCGGCCCTTGTCGCGGCTGTCGCTGGGGCGCGGCGGTCCGCGCGATCTCGATGCCATCCGCGCCGGGCTGCACGCGGCGGCGCTGCTTGCCGCCGATCTCGATCGGCCGGCGCTGCCCGACGAGATCGGCAATGCCCGGGCGGCGCTGGTGCACGCGCCGCATGATCTGGCGCGCCAGCTCGCCGTGGCGCTTGGCGACGAACTGCCGCTGCTGCGCCGCGACGGCGGCTTCGTCCGCGCCGGCTACTCCGCCGATCTCGACGAGACGCGCCTGCTCGCCTCGGACTCGCGCCGGCTGATCGCCCGGCTCGAGGGCGACTACGTGCTGGAAACCGGCATCAAGACCCTGAAGATCCGCCACAACAACGTGCTGGGCTACCACGTCGATCTGGCGGCCAATCATGCCGAGCGGCTGATGGCGCCGCCGCTCAGTGCCCGCTTCATCCACCGCCAGACGCTGGCCAACGCCGTCCGCTTCACCACCACCGAACTCGGCGACCTGGAATCGCGGATCGCCTCCGCCTCCGAGCGGGCGCTCGGGCAGGAACAGGCGATCTTCGACGATTTGTCCAGTCAGGTGCTGCTCAGGGCCGAGGCGATCAAGCGCGCCGCCGAGGCCCTGGCGGCGATCGACGTCTCGACCGCGCTGGCCGATCTCGCCGATGCCGACGGCTGGACCCGGCCCGTCGTCGACGACAGCCTGGTGTTCGCCGTCGAGGGCGGGCGCCATCCGGTGGTGGAAGCGGCGCTGAAGAGCGAGGGCGGCGGCGGCTTCGTCCCCAACGACTGCAATCTCTCGCCGAAAACCGCCACCGGCGACGGCCGCATCCACGTGGTCACCGGCCCGAACATGGGCGGCAAGTCGACCTATCTGCGCCAGAACGCCCTGATCGCGGTGCTGGCGCAGGCCGGGTCCTTCGTCCCGGCCCGCTCGGCCCGCATCGGCGTCGTCGATCGCCTGTTCAGCCGCGTCGGCGCCTCCGACGACCTGGCGCGCGGCCGTTCCACCTTCATGGTCGAGATGGTCGAGACGGCGGCGATCCTCAACCAGGCCGGGCCGCGCTCCTTTGTCATCCTCGACGAGATCGGCCGCGGCACGGCGACCTATGACGGCCTCTCCATCGCCTGGGCGGTGCTGGAGCACCTGCACGACGTCAACGCCTGCCGCGCGCTCTTCGCGACCCATTACCACGAGCTGACGGCGCTGGCGGCCAAGCTGCCGGGCCTGCGCAACGCGACCGTCGCGGTGCGCGAGTGGCGCGGCGAGGTGGTGTTCCTGCACGCGGTGCGCGAGGGCGCCGCCGACCGTTCCTACGGCGTTCAGGTGGCGCGCCTCGCCGGCCTGCCGCTGGCAGTGGTCGAGCGGGCGCGGGTGATCCTGGAGGCGCTGGAGAAGGGCGACCGGGAGCCGGGCGGCACGGCGAGGGCGCTGGTCGACGACCTGCCGCTCTTCAGCGCCGCCGCCCGTCCGACGCCGGCCGCGACCCTGCCGGCC
>JAEULV010000037.1 GCA_016793065.1 Hyphomicrobiaceae bacterium | reverse complement strand
TGCGGATCTCGCCATAGCCGCGATTGTTCCAGGCCAGCACGATCAGCGGCACGCCGGCATCGACGGCGGAAGCCAGTTCCGCCACCGAGAACTGCAGCCCGCCATCGCCGACCAGCACCACCACCGGCCGCGCCGGCCCGCCGCTGCCAATGGCCGCGAGACTGGCGCCGATCGCCGCCGGCAGCGCATAGCCGAGCGTGCCGTAGCCGGTGGCCGAGTTGAACCAGCTGTTCGGACGACCCGCCGCGAAGGCCAGATTGCCGGCATAGACCAACTGGGTCGAATCCCCGACCATGATCGCCCCCGGCAGCGCCCGGTCGATCGTCTCGACGATCTCCCGCAGCCGCCCATACCCCTCCGGCAGCTCGGCCGTCGCCGCGATCCGGGTCGCCTCGGCCCGCGCCGCGCCGTCGCCGCTCGCGCGCGACGACACCCGCGCCGCCAACGCCGCCAGCGCCGCGCCGGCATCGCCGACGAGGCCGATGCTCGCCGGGAACTGCCGATGGATCTGCGCCGGATCGATATCGATGCGGATCAGCTGTCCGGGAACCGCGAAGCCGCCGGCGTCATAGGCGTCGTAGTCGGTCGGCCCAAGTTCGGTGCCGACCGCCAGCACCACGTCCGCCGCCGCGATCAGCCGCCGCACCGCCGGCAGGCTGGCGCTGTGCGAGATCGCCAGCGGATGCGCCGCCGCTAGTGCGCCCCGGGCATTGACCGTCAGGCAGACCGGCGCGTCGAGCGTCTCCGCCAGCCGTGCCAGCACCGCCCCGGCCGCCCGCGCGCCGCCGCCGGCGAGGATCACCGGGCGTCGCGCCGCCGACAACAGCGCCGCCGCCGTCTCGATCGCCTCGGCATCGGCCATCGGCGGCCGCACCCGCCCCGCCACCGCCGGCGGCGGCAAGGCGCTGGCATCGGCGCCGAGCAGATCGGTCGGAATGTCGATATGCACCGGCCGCGGCCGCGCGCCGGCGAATGTGGCGAAGGCCCGCGCCACCACCCCCGGCAATTCTTCCGCCCGCGTGATCATGTGGCTCGATGCCGTAACCTGCCGGGCGATGGCGGTCTGGTCGGTCATCTCGTGCAGCCAGCCATCGCCGCTGCTGAGCCGGCCGAGCGGATTGACCGTCGAGATCACCAGCATCGGGATTGAGTCCGCGTAGGCCTGCGCCATCGCGGTCATGATGTTGGTCAGCCCCGGCCCGGTGATGACGAAGCAGACGCCCACCTGACCGCTGACCCGGGCATAGCCGTCGGCCATGAACCCGGCGCCCTGCTCATGGCGCGGCGTGATGTGGCGGATGCCGGTCCGCGGCAGGCCGCGATAGATCTCGACATTGTGCACGCCCGGAATGCCGAAGACGTGCCGCACCCCATGCGCCTCCAGCAGCAGCGCCAGATATTCCCCAAGCGTCCGTTTGGTCATGGTCGGCGTCTCCGGTCGGGACGGGCAGGGGGGCTCAGGCGGCGCCCGCCGTCAGTCGTTCGACAAAGGCGATGATGCGGTCGCAGGCGATCTCGATGTCGTCATCCGGCACGGTCAGGCTCACCCGCACCAGCCCGGCGCCCTCGGTGCCGAACGCCTCGCCCGGCATCACCGCCACCTGCTCCTGCTCCAGCAACCCGGCGGCAAACGCCTCGCCGCCAATGCCGAGCCGGGTGATGTCGACCATGGCAAACATGCCGCCCTGCGGCATCATCACCTTGAGCCCGGTGGTGTTGCCCAGGCGGCGAACCAGGGTCTCCGCCCGCCGCCGATAGGCCTCGCGCATCTGGCCGGTGACCGGGAAGGTCCGCGACAGCGCGATCGCCGCCATGTCGGCGATGAACGGCTGCGCGCCGAACAGCATCGCTTCCGACAGCGGCAGCAGCTTGTGGGTGAACTCCGCCGGCCCGACGCACCAGCCGGCCCGGAACCCGGTCACCGCATGCGACTTCGACAGCGACGACACCACCACCGTCCGCTGCGCCAGCCGAGCGTCGTCGAACGGCGAGGCGAACTCGCCGTCGAAGATGATGCTCTCGTACACCTCGTCGGAGACGATCCACAGGTCGTGCGCCTCGGCCACCTCGCCGATCGCGCCGATCTCGTCGCGGGTCAGCACCGCCCCGGTCGGATTGTGCGGCGTGTTGATGAGGATCACCCGCGACCGCTCGCTGACCATCGCCTCGACATCGTCGGCCAGCATGTGGAAGCCGTGCTCACGCCGCAACGGCACGCTCACCCGCCGCGCCCCCGAGGCCCGGATGACGCCGTCATAGGTGGCATAAAGCGGATCGCCGACCAAAACCTCGGTACCGGTCTCCGCCAGGCCCTGCATCACCGCGTAGAGGGCGGTCTGGGTGCCGGGGAAATACATCAGCTGGTCGACGCCGACCGTCCGGCCGGTCCGCGCCGAGTACTTCGCCGCCAGTGCCGCCAGCACCGGCTCCTCGCCGCGCCCGCTCGAATAGCCGGTGCGCCCGGCCAGCATCGCCCGCGTCGCCGCCTCGATCAGCTCCGCCGGCGTCGGCACGTCCGGTTCGCCGATGGTCAGCATGATCACCGGCACGCCGTCGGCGCACAGCGACTTGGCGCGCCAGTGCACGGCCCATTTGTCGGAGCCGAGCCCGGCGAGACGATCGGTGATGGCAGCATAACGCATGGTATTTCCAACTTCCCAACCGCGACAAGCGACCCGGCCGAACGGTCGGATCGATTGCGAGCCCAGTCATCCGGCATCGGACGATGCCCCGGCGCGCCGGTCGCGCGCCCCCCGGCCGGCGTCAGCGACACGGCCGCCCAATTTCCCGCCTTGCGGTCACGCCTCCGGGCGCGGCACCAGCTCCGGCAGCTTCACCGCCAGCAGCGTCTCGATCGTCGCCACGGCAATGCCCTCGAAGTCCGGTCCGTCGACGCCACTCTGGTGCAGGCAACCCTCCAGCCACAGCCCGTCGATGACGCCGTTGACCGCGTAGGTCAGCCGGTGCACCTCGTCAGGCGTCAGGTCCCGGCCGCTGGCCCGCAGCGCCGGCCCGACCAGATCCTCCACTTCCGACTTGAACTGCGCGAACCCGTCATGGTGGATCTGCGCCATCTTCGCATCGAGATGGATCAGGCTGACGAAGATCGCCCATTGCCGAAAGAAGCCGCCGTCGAACAAAGGCATGCCGAACTGCGTGGCGATGAAGGCCCGCAACCGCGCCAGCGGTTCCGTCTCGCGATTGATGGCATCGCGCGTCAGCGCCACCATCCGCTGCACCAGCACCCGATAGGCCTCGTGGATCAGCTCGTCCTTGCCGGCGAAGTAGTGCCGGATCAGCCCGGCGGTGACCTCGGTGCGCGCCGCGATGTTGCGCACCGTCGCCCCGAGCAATCCCTCGTCGGCGATCACCTGCAGCGTCGCCTCGATCAGTTCGGCGCGACGTTCGTCCTCCGGGGCACGCCTGAACCGGCGCTCGCGCACGCTCATGCCCGCCACACCGGCCGAGTGAGACAGGTCGGGCCGCCCTCGCACGGGATGCACAGGGCATCGCCGTCGAAGGTCGCGACTTCGCAGCCCGCCGCCTCCATCGCCGCCTTGGTCTTGGGGAATCCTGACAACATGATGATCTTTCTGGGCGCCGTCGCCAGAACGTTCAGGGCGAGGCCGTTCGATGCGGCGAACTCGTCCGGGTCCGCCTCGATCAAGTTGACGCCCCGTGACGTCAAGAGATCGTGAAAAGCCACCGGCATGAGCGGCGAATGGATCAGCGCAAGGTCCTGATCCAGCGGACTGATCACCGACATCATGTGCAGGCAGGCGGCTCGGCCCTGCCACAGCGGCAGATCGAACGACAGGACTTCAATCCCAAGCGGCGCCAGGAGCCGGCGCAATTGCTCGATCCCCGATTGATTCGTCCGCACCCCGCGCGCCACCGCCAGCAGCCGGTCGTCGAGCCAGCAGCAATCGCCGCCCTCGATCATGCCCGGCGCTTCGATCCGCCCCAGGATCGGCACGCCGGCGGCGGCATAGGCGGCCTCATGCGCCGCGACTTCCGCCCGGCGCAGCGCCTTGCCCATCGACAGCAGCACCGCGCCGCGCCCGGTCACAAGCGAGGGATCATGGGTGAAGATCGAATCGGCCAGGCCGTCATCGGCGTCGGCAATCCAGTCGATCCGCGCGCCGGTGGCGGCGACCAGATCGGCGAACCCCTGAAATTGCGCAGTTGCTTTTGCCGGGTCGAGCGCGGCGTCATAGTGCCAGAGCGCCTTGTCGGCCGTGAACAACGCCTTGCCCGGCGCGCGCATCAGCACCCGCTTCAGCGGCCCGACCATCGACTGGGAACCAAAATTGGCCATTCCGATTCGATCCTTCCGTCCCATTTCCCCGACAATGCCAGATTGGGCAAAGTTCCGGGCGTGTCGATAAAAATGTACTTGATCAAACCCTTGTTTCGGCATGCAATGAATCCGGATGGCTCTTGCAAATCACCTGAACCCATTCAATTATACAATCGCAAAAATAAGAGCAGATCAAGCAGGCAGACGTCAAGACCGGCCATCCCCCCGAACTATCATGGGGATCGGCGGGGCAGGGGAGCACGGGAATGACCATGGTCGAGACAGCCGTCGCGCCGGACATGCCCGGTTCCGCGATCCCCGACGCACCCGTCGCGGTCGAGGTGCGCGATCTGCACAAGAGTTTCGGTCAGCTCGACGTCATCAAGGGCGTGTCGATGACCGCCCGCGAGGGCGATGTCGTCTCCATCATCGGCTCGTCCGGCTCCGGCAAGTCGACCTTCCTGCGCTGCATCAACCTGCTCGAAATCCCCACCAGCGGCCGCGTCTCGGTCGGCGGCGAGGAGATCCGCATGAAGCGCGATCGTCACGGCCAGCCGGTCCCGGCCGACTGGCGCCAGGTCGAGCGCATTCGTACCTCGCTCGGCATGGTGTTCCAGAGCTTCAATCTGTGGTCCCACCTGACCGTGCTGCAGAACCTGATCGAGGTCCCGGTTCACGTGCTGAAGACCCCGCGCGCCGAGGCGATCGAGCGCGCCGAGGCGCTGCTCGCCCGGGTCGGGCTCGCCGACAAGCGCCACGTCTACCCGGCCTTCCTGTCGGGCGGCCAGCAGCAGCGCGCCGCGATCGCCCGGGCGCTGGCGATCCAGCCCAAGGTGATGCTGTTCGATGAACCGACATCGGCGCTCGACCCCGAACTGGTCGGCGAGGTTTTGAAGGTCATTCGCGATCTCGCCGACGAACGCCGCACCATGATCCTCGTCACCCACGAGATGAAGTTCGCCCGCGAGGTCTCCGATCAGGTGATCTTCCTGCACAAGGGTCTGGTCGAGGAGGAGGGGCATCCCGGCGAAATGTTCAGGAACCCGAGGAGCGAGCGCCTGCGCCAGTTTCTCGCCTCGACCCAATGACCGGCCGGGCCCCGGCGCCGGACGAATTCTTCAGGAGGCACTTGCGCATTCCCGCAACTCGGATTGTGATCAGGCCTCGGCCGGCAACCAGTCGATCAGCCCAACGAACGCGCCGGCCCGGCGCAAAAGAGCAATGAAGGAGGAGTACAGCATGTCGAAAGCCCGTATTCTCGCGGCCCTCGGACTGGCCACCGCCATGATGCTTGGCGTCGGCAGCGCCAACGCCGCCAGCGTCAAGCTGGGCGTCGCCGCCGAGCCCTATCCGCCGTTCTCGGTCAAGGATGCCGCCGGCAAGTGGACCGGCTGGGAAATGGAAATCGGCCTCGCCGTCTGCAAGGCCGCCAAGCTCGAATGCGAGTTCAAGGAAGTCGCCTGGGACGGCATCATCGCCTCGCTGAACTCCAAGAAGATCGACGTGATCTGGTCGTCGATGTCGATCACGCCCGAGCGCAAGAAGTCGATCGACTTCACCGACAAGTATTACAACACCCCGGCCAACGTCATCGGCGTCAAGGCGCAGGCGATGACCGCCAGCGGCGAGGGCCTGAAGGGCAAGATCGTCGGCGTTCAGGTCTCGACCATCCACCAGCGCTATGCCGAAAAGTACTTCAAGCCGCACGCCAAGGAGATCAAGGTCTACCAGACCCAGGACGAGGCCAACCAGGACCTCGCCGCCGGCCGCGTCGACGCGCTTCTCGCCGACTCGATCACGCTGGACGACTTCCTCAAGACCGATCCGGGCAAGTGCTGCGACGTCAAGGGCTCGGTCAAGGACGATCCGGAAATCCTCGGCGCCGGCGTCGGCGGCGGCGTCCGCAAGAAGGACGGCGACCTTAAGGCCAAGCTGAACGCCGGCATCGCCGCCGTTCGCGCCTCCGGCGAATACGACACCATCACCAAGAAGTACTTCTCGTTCGACATCTACGGTCCGAAGTGATCGCCTGAACCGCGCGCATCCCGGCGGTCGATCCGCCGGGATGTCCGGCCCTGCCTGACACCCGCGCCGAACCGGTCGCGCCGCATGCCCGGTCCGGCAGGCGCGGCTCGTTCGCCGTCACCGCCGGCCAGCCGCGTTGAGCTTGCCCCGCAACCGGCTTCAACCGTATTCAGCGCAACGAGGCGCGACGCGATGGATGAAATCCTGGCGCTGCTGGCACTGGAACCGCCCGGATGGGGCGGCAATCTGCTTCGCGGCCTTGTCTCGTCGCTGGAAATCGCCTTCGGCGCCTATTTCCTCGGCCTCGTCATCGGCATCGGCGGCGCCTGCGGCAAGCTCTGGGGTGGCGAAACCACCAAGGCGGTGCTCGATCTCTACACCACCATCGTCCGCGCCGTGCCGGAACTGGTGCTGATCCTGATCCTGTATTTCGCCGGCACCGACCTCATCAACCTCATCCTCGACTATTTCGGCCGCGAGCCCATCGACATCTCCGGCCTTGTCGCCGGCATCGCCGTGCTCGGTGTCGTCCAGGGCGCCTATTCCACCGAAGTGGTGCGCGGCGCCATCCAGACCATTCCCGCCGGCCAGATCGAGGCCGCCCGCGCCTATGGCATGTCGCCATGGCTGCGCCTGCGCCGCATCATCCTGCCGGCGATGCTGCCCTTCGCCATCCCCGGCCTCGGCAATCTCTGGCTCAACGCCACCAAGGACACCGCCATCCTCGCCGTCGTCGGCTTTGCCGAACTGACGCTGGAAACCCGCCAGGCGGCCGGCTCCACCAAGCGCTACTTCCTGTTCTACATCGCCGCCGGCTTGCTCTACCTGATGGTGACGCTGGTCTCCACCTATGTCATCGGCCGCATCGAGGCGCGCGTGCGCCGCGGCCTGCCCAGGCACGGCTGAGGGAGTGCGCGTGATGAGCCTCGACACCGTCCTCACCCCGCCGTCGCCGAACCTGCCGGCCCCCGACCGATCGGTGCTTTTCCGTCGCCTGGTGTTCGCCGCCATCGGCCTCGCCATCGTCGTCCCGGTGGTGCTGTTGATGCGCTGGGACTGGCTGCCCGACTATCTCGAGCTGTTCGCCCAGGGCATCTGGACCTCGATCTGGCTGACGCTTGTCTCCGCCGGCGTCGGCCTGATGCTGGCGATCCCCATCGGGCTGGTGCAGGTCACTGGCCCGGCGCCGCTGGCGCTGGTCGCCAAGGGCTTCTGCACCGTCATTCGCGGCACGCCGCTGCTGCTGCAGATGTGGCTGCTCTACTACGGCCTCGGCTCGCTGTTTCCGGAAATCCCGTGGATCCGCGAGTCCTTCGCCTGGGAAATCCTGCGGCAGGCCTGGCCATATGCGCTGCTGTCGCTGACGCTGTCCTATGCCGGCTACGAGGGCGAGGTGATGCGCGGTGCCTTCGCCTCGGTGCCGCGCGGTGAACTGGAGGCCGGTCGCGCCTTCGGCATGTCGCCCTTCACCCTTTTACGCCGCATCTGGCTGCCGCGCGCCCTGTTCCAGGCGCTGCCGACGCTCGCCGGCGAAACCGTGCTGCAGCTGAAATCGACGCCGCTCGTCGCCACCATCACCGTCATCGACGTCTATGCCGTCGCCAGCCGCATTCGGCAGGACACCTATGTCGTCTATGAGCCTCTCCTGCTGATCGCGGTGCTGTACATGATCATGACCCTGATCTTGGTGCGCGCCTTTGCCTGGCTTGAGGCCCGCGTGCCGGTGAAACGAGGCTGACATGACCCCGTTCGACGTCTGCGAATTCGTCAACCTGCGCCGCGACCTGCACGCCCACCCCGAACTGGGCCTCGAGGAGCACCGCACCTCGGCCATCGTCGCCGAGCGGCTCGCCGCGCTCGGCTGGCGGGTCACCACCGGCATCGGCAAGACCGGCGTCGTCGGTACGCTGACGGCCGGCTCGTCCCGCCGCGCCATCGGCATCCGCGCCGACATGGACGCGCTGCCGATCCACGAGACCACCGGCCTCGCCTATGCCAGCCGCAACGTCGGCCGCATGCATGCCTGCGGCCATGACGGCCACACCGCGACGCTGCTCGCCGCCGCCGCCCGCCTCGCCGCCAGCCGGGCCTTCGACGGCACCGTCCACCTGATCTTCCAGCCGGCCGAGGAAAACGTCGGCGGCGGTCAGATGATGGTCGAGGACGGCCTGTTCGATCGCTTCCCCTGCGACGCGATCTTCGCCATGCACAATTATCCCGGCGTGCCGCTCGGCCATTTCGGCTTCCGCGCCGGGCCGATCATGGCCGCCGTCGACGAGGCGACAATCATCGTCCAGGGGCAGGGCGGTCACGGCGCCGATCCGCACGAGGCGATCGATCCGATCGTCGCCGGCGCCTCGATCGTCATGGCGCTGCAAACCATCATTTCCCGCAACCGCGACCCGATCGATCCCGGCGTCATCACCGTCGGCGCCTTCCAGTCGGGGCAGGCGAGCAATGTCATTCCCGATACGGCAAGGCTGGTCCTGTCGATCCGCTCCTTCGATCCCGACCTGCGCGATCAGTTGGAAGCCCGCATCAAGGCGCTGGTCGCGGCGCAGGCGGCGAGCTTCGGCGCCTCCGCCACCGTCGACTATCTGCGCAGCTATCCCGCCACCATCAACCACGCCGACGAAACCGCCTTCGCCCGCTCGGTCGCCGTCGCCCATGCCGGCGACGACAAGGTCTACGACCTGCGCAAGCCCTCCATGGGCAGCGAGGATTTCTCCTACATGCTGGAGAAACGCCCGGGCAGCTATTTCACCCTCGGCGCCGGCGACGCCCCCGGCTGGAAGTCGCTGCACCACCCGTCCTACGACTTCAACGACGACCTCATCGCCATCGGCTCCGGCTACTGGCAGGCGCTGGCCGAGCGCTTCCTCGCGCCGGCCTGAGACGAGGCGCTCCGGCGGGGCGAGACGCTCCGGCGAAGCGGGTCGCCGGCGAGGGCAGGGGCGGCCGCCGCCACCTGCCTCACCGGCCGATCTGCGCCAGCGCCGCCTTCAATCCGGCGGCGAAGATGTCGGCGGTCTCCTGCAACTGGCTTTCGGTGGCGATATAGGGCGGCGACAGGATCACCGTGTCGCCATTGACGCCGTCGACATTGCCGCCCGACGGATAGCAGATCAGCCCGCGCGCGAAGGTCTCCTGCCGGATGCGCAGGTAAAGCTGGTCGCTCGCCGGGAACGGCGCCTTGGTCGCGCGGTTCGCCACCAGTTCCACCCCGACGAAAAAGCCCCGGCCGCGAATGTCGCCGACCGCCTCGATGCCCTCGGTCGCCCGCGCCAGCATCGCCTGCAGCTTCGGCCCCATCAGGTGCACATGCTCGATCAGCCGCTCGCGGCGCACGATTTTCTGCACAGCCACCCCGGCGGCGCAACAGGCGGTATGGCCGGTGAAGGTGTGCCCCGTCAGCGGCCCGCCATGGGCGCGGTCAAGCGCATCGCCGATGTCGCCGCGAAAAACCGTCGCCCCCAGCGGCAGATAGCCGCCGGCCAGCCCCTTCGCCACCGTCATGATATCCGGCACGACGCCGTCATGGGCCAGCGCCCGCCAGGTGCCGCAGCGCCCGGCGCCGCACATCACCTCGTCGGCGATCAGCAGCACGCCGTACCGGTCGCAGATCGCCCGCACCCGCGCCGCGTAGTCGCCCGGCGCCGGCACCACGCCGCCGGCCGCGCCGACCACCGGCTCGAACACGAACGCCGCCACCTTATCCGGCCCCACCGCCAGGATTTCCGCCTCGAGCTCGGCGGCGCAATGGGCGGCGACATCCGCCGCGCTCACCCCGTCCGGCGGCCGGTAGGCATTGACCGCCGACAGCCGCGACACGTCGAGAAGCGCGCCTTCGTACGGCGCCCGCCTTTCGCGAAAGCCCGACAGCGACAGCGCCCCCAGCGTGTTGCCGTGCCATGAGCGCTCGCGCGCGATGAACCGCCGCCGCGACATCTCGCCACGCGCCGCGTGATACTGCAGCGCGATCTTCATCGCCGACTCGACCGCCTCCGAGCCGCCGGTGACGAACACCATCCGGCTCAGCCCGTGGCCGCATTCCTCGGCGACGATCGCGGTCAGCTCCTCCAGCGGGTCGGAGGTGAAGGTGTAGCGATAGCCATGGGCGATGCGGTCCATCTGCCGCGCCACCGCCTCGTTCACCTCGGCATTGGCATGCCCGAGGCAGAAAACCGCCGGTCCGCCCGATCCGTCGATGTAACGCTTGCCGCTGACATCGGTGACATGGATGCCGTCGCCATGGGCGACCTTCGGCATTGCGCCGGCGGCGATGGAGGTGGAGGAAGTCGGGGTGAGCGCCATGACGGGTCTCGATCGGCTCGGGGCAGGATGGCCGGAGGCTCGGCCCGGCCGGCCCGGGTGTCAAGCCGTCGCCGGCGCGCCCCCGGCATGTCTCGCCAAGCCCGTCCTGCCTCGGCTATCCTCGGCCGACGCCCCAACCGAGAACGCCCCGATGCGCGCCGTCCATGCCCCCGAATGCCTTGCCCACGATCCGCCCGGCTACGTCGTCTCCGGCAAGCTGCAGCCGAGCCCGGAGCGGCCCGAGCGCGTCGGCATGCTGATGTCGGGCCTTGCCGCCATCGGCGCCGCACTCGTCGAGCCGCCACCGGTCACGCTCGCCGATTGCGAGATCGTCCATACCCGCCGCTATCTCGATTTCCTCGCCACCTTGCCGGCGCGCTGGGCCCGCGTCCCGGACGGCGGCGCCTATCCGACGCCGAATGTCCATGCCCTCGGCCGCGCCAACCTGCCCGAGCCGCGCTATCCGGCCTCGGTCGTCGGCCAGGTCGGCTATCACATCGGCGACGGCTCTGCGCCGATCCTGGCCGCAACCCTGCCGGCGGCGCTGGCGGCCGCGGCCTGTGCCATCGAGGCGGCCCGTTTCGTCGCCGCCGGCGACCGGCTCGCCTACGCGCTCGCCCGCCCGCCCGGCCATCACGCCTCCGCCGACATGGCCGCCGGCTTCTGCTACCTCAACAATGCGGCGCTGGCGGCCGAGACGCTGGTCCGCGCCGGCGCCCGCCCCGCCATCCTCGATATCGACGTCCACCACGGCAACGGCACCGAGGCGATCTTCTATGCCCGCGCCGATGTGCTCACCGTCTCGCTGCATGCCGACCCGGCCCGGTTCTATCCGTTCTTCTGGGGCCACGCCGACGAGCGCGGCACCGGAGCCGGCGACGGCTTCAACCTCAACCTGCCGCTGGCGCGCGGCACCGGCGACGCGGCCTATCTCGAGGCCCTCGCCACCGCTCTTGCCGCCATCCGCGCCTTCGGCGCCGATGTCGTCGTGCTCGCCCTCGGCCTCGATGCCTCGATCGACGATCCGTTCCAGGGGCTCGCCGTCAGCACTGCGGGCTTTGCCGCCATCGGCGCGCGCATCCGCGCCCTCGGCCTGCCGGTCGTCGCGGTGCAGGAGGGCGGCTATCCCTCATCCATCCTCGGCGCCAATCTGGCGGCGGTGCTCGGAGGGCTCGGCGCATGAGCGACATCGTCTGCCGTCCGGCCCGACTTGAGGATTGCGACGCCATCGCCACGATGGTCCGCCGCCTCGCCGCCGATACCGGCGCCAGCACCGTGCCTCGGGCCGAGCCGGCCGACTATGCCCGCTTCGGCTTCGGCGATGCGCCGATCCTGCGGCTCTACGTCGCCGAGCGCGCCGGCGAAACCATCGGCTGCCTCGTCGGCGAGGTGATCTTCTCCACCTGGCGGGGCAAGCCCGGGCTCTATGTCTGCGACCTGCATGTCGAGGCCGGCCATCGCGGTCGCGGCACCGGCGCCCGCCTGATCGACTGCGCCGTCCGCCACGCCCCGCCCCACGGCTACGGCTTCGTCAAGCTCGAGGTGATGGACGACAACCGCGACGCCCAGCGCTTCTACAAGCGCCTCGGCTTCGAGGCAAAGCCCGAAGAAGTCACCCATGTGCTGACGCTGACCCCGTCGCCGTGAACCTCGGGCTTCGCGGCCTCATTGGCGGTCTATCTATATCGAAACTGATACAGCATAAGCTGAGTTCCGGATATCGCGTCGCGGCATAATCCATATCGTTGGAGGAACAGCATCCGCCGGAGACCGACCATGATCCTCTCTCGCCGTTCCGCCCTCGCCGCCGCCATTCTCGGCCTCGCCGCCGCCCTCTCGCCGGTTACGGCATCGGCCCAGGACGCGGCGCCGCTGGTGTTCGCCGCCGCGTCGCTGAAGAACGCCCTTGAGGCCGTCGCCGCCCGGTGGAAGGCGGAAACCGGCAAGTCCGTCACCTTCTCGTTTGCCGCCTCCGGCCCGCTCGCCAGGCAGATCGAGCAAGGCGCCCCGGCCGACCTGTTCATCGCCGCCGACACCGACTGGATGACCTACGCCGCCGAGCGCAAGCTGATCAAACCCGCCTCGCGAGTCGAATTCCTCGGCAACCAGCTGGTGCTGGTCGCGCCGTCCGACAGCAAGATCGACGTCAAGCTCGCCAGGGGGCTCGATCTCGGCGCGGTGCTCGGCGACGGGCGCCTTGCCATCGGCCAGCCGCAGTCGGTTCCCGCTGGCAAATACGCCAAGGACGCCCTGACCGCCCTTGGCGCCTGGGACGGCGTCAGCACCCGGCTTGCCCAGGTCGAAAGCGTCCGCGCCGCGCTGGCGCTGGTCTCGCGCGGCGAGGCGAGCCTCGGCATCGTCTATGCGACCGATGCCAAGGCCGACAAGGGTGTCCGCATCGTCGCCACCTTCCCGGCCGATAGCCATGCCCCGATCGTTTACCCGATGGCGGAGGTCGCCGGCGCCGCCACCCCCGACGCGACCGCCTTCCTTGCCTATCTCGGCTCGCCCGACGCCCGCGACATCTATGCCGCGCAGGGCTTCCAGCTGCGTTGAGCCGTCACCGTCGCGCCTGGCCATCGCCCCTGTCGGCGGTGGCCGGACGGGCAATCGACAAAGCTCCTAGACCATGCGGTCGAACAACAGACCCGCTTGACGCCCGCCCGATTCGTTTGACCAATGTTCAATGAACATAATTTGCGACTTGATCGCAGTAAAACGTGATTGCTGCATTGCAACAACGAAATTTTCCACATTTTTTGCCGCAACTTTTACATAGATCATGGCCCGGATCTGTGATTTGGGGCCTGTCATAATTTCGAGAACGTTTTGACGCAATTCGCCGCTAGAGCAAGCGCCGTTCAAGTCGCATCGACTGAACGGATAGGGCTTGCGGGCCGCGCCGCGCATATTGGTGTCGATTGGCGGTGGCACCCGCCCATCGGCATCGGTGCGTGGGCTGGCCCCAAGCGCGGCAGGCGTCGATGAGGGCGGAAATGACCAAGAGCTATATCGTTGAAGTCGGTGACTTCTCTGCCGGCATCGTCGTGCGCGAGGCGGGCGAGCGACATTTCACCTTTTTCGCCTCCGCCAGCCCCTTCTGGAAACTGGAAGGGCGGTTGTTTGCCAGCGTCAGCGAAGCCGAAAGCGCGGCGCGCGCCCTGCTGCGTGTCAATCCGGTTCCGGCCTGACACCCTCGGGCAATGACCATGACCGGGGGCGTTCCCGCCGCGAATTCCTCCTGCCTCGGATGCTGGCGGGAAATCCGCGGATCCTCGGAAAGGTCGGGCGCGTCGGCGCCCTGGCCTCTGACAGGTAGCCCTGCCGGCCGTCGCCAGCCGGCGCCGGCTCACGTTGCGGTAATAACCAAGCCTTCAGCATCCGGTCCGAAGACTGCGGCAAATGCCCCGCTCTCCCGACGGCAACCACCGAATATGACACGGTTTTTCATTCGTCGCAGCCAGCGGTTAACCTGCTCTTGAATACCCGTGGTTACGATCGCGGTCATGATCAAGGGTGAACACCTCACATTCGGCGGCGAGTTCCTCAACGGAGATCGCGAAGCGCAGTTCCGAACCGATCGTCTGGCCGAGACGATCCGGCACGCTCGGCTGTTGTTCATTCTGTCCGCCACCTTGAACGCGCTGTTCCTGTTCAGCGACTGGCGCTTCTACGGCACCGACCACTTCATCGTGGCGATCGTCGCGCGGCTCTCCGTCATTGCTGTTTCGGTGTTCTGCGCCGGCATGGTGCGCGGCGTCGTCAGCATCCGCCAGATGCCGCCGATCCTGCTCGTCTGGGAAACCGTCACGGCGATCGGTGTTGCCTTCCTCGTCAGCTCCGGCAGCGATCTGGCGCTGTTCGTCGCGCTCCTGCTGCCGACCGTGTTCTATCTGGTCGTGCCCACCTCTTTCCGGCTGACGCTGATCATGGGCGCCGCCGGCAGTTTCGCCATGCTGGTCGGCTATTTCGGCCCGCGCCCGCTCTCCAGCACCGGCCCCGGGCTGATCCTCGCTCAGGTCATGCTCAACTTCGCCCTCGCGCTGGTGGTCATCCAGTCGAACCGCCTGCAGCGCATGCAGTGGGCGGCGATCCAGTCCGAGCGCCGCGCCAAGGAAGATCTTGCCACCAGCGAGGCAATGATCGAACGCATCTTCATGACCACGCCGATCCCGCTGGTGGTCACCGCCTTCCCCGGTGGTCGGGTGATGCGCGCCAATGCGGCGGCCTCCCGCTATATCGGCCCGCGCGTCAACGCCGAATACATGCCGTCGATCATCGACATGTTCACCGATCCCGACAGCCAGCCGGAACTGGCGCGCCGGTTGATGGAGCACGGTCGCGTCGACAACTTCGAGGCCGAGATCCGCCATGCCGACGGCTCGCTTCGCGACATCCTGATCACCTCGTCGATCCTGCAGACCGAGCCGGCGTCGGCCGTCGTGTCGTCGGTGATCGACATAACCGAGCGCAAGGCCGTCGAGCGCCGCGCCCAGCATGACGCGTTGCATGATGCCCTGACCGGCCTGCCGAACCGCAGCCTGTTCCAGACCTGCCTCAACGCCATGCTCGACAACACCGAGGATGACGCCCCGGCGGTCGCGCTGTTCCTCATCGACCTCGACGATTTCAAGGCCGTCAACGACACCCTCGGCCACGACGCCGGCGACGCGCTGCTGGTCCATGCCAGCCGCTGCATCACCGAAACGGCGGGCCCGGAACGGCTGGTCGCCCGTCTCGGCGGCGACGAATTCGCCGTGCTCTGCCCCGGCATCGCCGATGCCGACATGGCGACCATGGCCGCGTCCCGCCTGCTTGAGTCGCTGCGCAAGCCGGTGGCGCACAAGGGCCAGTCGATTTCCTCCCGCGCCAGCGTCGGTATCGCCCTGGCGCCGCTGCACGATCGCAGCGCGCCGGAGCTGATGAAGAACGCCGACCTCGCCCTTTACAAGGCCAAGGAGAGCGGCCGCAACATCGCCATGCTCTACGACCCCGCCATGCGCAAGACGATGCTCGCCCGCGTCGCCGTCTGCAATGACGTGCGCGGCGCCATCGCCCATGGCCAGATCGTGCCGTTCTACCAGCCGCAAGTCTCGCTTGAGACCGGCAAGGTCATCGGCTTCGAGGCTCTGGCCCGCTGGCTGCACCCGACGCGCGGTGTCGTCTCCGCCGGCGCCTTCATGCAGGCCTTCGACGAACCGGACATCGCCTCGGCCATCGGCGACGTGATGCTGCGTCAGGTCGCCGCCGACATCCGCCAGTGGATCGACGCCGGCCTCGATTGCGGCCGTGTCTCGGTCAACCTCGCCACCGGAATGTTCCGCAACCGCCAGCTGGCCGCCCACGTCCTGTCGATCCTCGACGCGGCCGGCGTGTCGACCCGCAACCTGTCACTGGAACTGACCGAAACCGTCCTGCTCAATCGCGGCGGCAACGATCTGGAGCGGACGCTGAACGAGCTGCGCGCCGCCGGCATCAGCCTGGCGCTCGACGATTTCGGCACCGGCTATGCCTCGCTGACCCATCTCAAGCGCTACCCCGTCGACGTCATCAAGATCGACCAGAGCTTCGTGCGCGATCTCGAGGTCGATCCCGACGATGCGGCAATCGTCCGCGCCCTGCTCGATCTCGGCCGCAATCTCGAACTGGAAGTCGTCGCCGAGGGCGTCGAGACCGCCGGCCAGGAACAGTTCCTGCGCGATCACGCCTGCACCTATGTGCAGGGCTACCGCTACGCCAAGCCGATCGCCGCCAGCCGCGTGCCGTGGCTGCTGTCGCGCACGACGCTGGTGCCGAAAGCCGAGCCCGAGCCGCAAGCGGCCCGCGACATCTCCGCCGCCTGACCGTCGCGCCCGAACGATCGCGGCGGCGAGCCTGCCGGCATCACATCGGATAGAACGACCGCATCAGCGTGCCGAACGCCAGCGGCAGCCCCATGGTCTGCATCAGGATGATGTAGCTCGCCGCGCCGAAGCCGGCGGCGAAGAACAGGTCGCGCGCATGCTGGCGCGAGCCGGCGAACTTGAACAGCGCGAAGGTGAGGAATGCCGCGCTGAGCGGAAATCCCAACGGCCGCAGCGACAGCCCGGCAAATGCGACCACCGCGCAGATCAGATGCCCGGCGCCGAACCCCTGGCCCGGCTCGGTTCCCTGCCGCGCCACCCGCAGCGTGTGGACGAAGCCACCCGCCGCCAGTGCGATGCCGATGAACATCGCCGCCTGCATGTAGGGGCCGGCGAACTCCGGCCGGGTGCCGTATTCGATCAGGCACAGCCCCAGGGCCGCCATGGCGATGGCGATGCGGATATCCTTGCGGCCCATCAGGTCGATCGTGGTCATGGCGTCTCCGGCGGCTCGATGCGTGCCGATCGTTTATCGGCAAGCGCCGCCTGGCGAAAGCCTGACGAAGGGGGAAGAGCCCTCAGCCCGCGGCTTTCTTGCGGGCACGCGGCTTTTTCGGCGCATCGCCGCCAGGATCGCCGGCGGGTTCCGCCGCGACCGGTCCCGCCTCGCTATGCGCCGTCGCCGCCGTCGGCCTTTGCGGCTTCGCCGGCGTCGGCTCCAGCACCAGCGGCGCCTCGATCAGCCTCGGCGCCAGCGCATCCGTGTCGGTGCGCGGGATCTGGTCGAGACAGATCGGATAGAGCGTCAACCGCCCGCGCGGGTCGCCGGTCGTGTCGATGTGGAGCCGCAGGAACCCCTTGAAATCCTCGATCCGCAGCGCCGAGAACACCTCGTTCCAGTGCGCGCCGGAGTAGCGCGCCGAGACGATGAGATAGAGGCCCATGATCAATGGATGCACCAGGAACCCGGCGATGGCCATGGCGATGACGAGGCCCCAGTCGACGGCGACGGCCTGCGCCAGCACCCACAGCACGGCGAAATAGACCAGCACATGCGCAAGTCCGTGGCCGACCCCGGTCACGGTCCGCATCCTGCCCTTGAAGCCGGAAAACCCGATCAACGCGCCGATGACCGCGCCGCTCATGAGCAGCGGCCACGGTGAGGCAAACAGCAGCGAGACGAAAGTCAGCTTCGCATCGGACTGCCGCAGCACCGCCGCGAGCGACCTGCCGAGCGAACTTGCCGCGAAGGCGAGGAGCCACGTGAACACTCCCGCCAACGCCGCCGTCAGCAGCGCGAAGTCCCAGTTCTTGAAGCCGAAGCCGAGATTGTCGCCCATCCGCTCCCGGCATTGCTCCGGCGTCGGATAAACCGCCTCGCGCGTCAGGCGACGCAGGAAGCGGTCGGGCTTTCCGGTGCCGATCCGCTCCGCCCTTGCCGGCTTGATGGCGCGCGAGCGAACCTCGAACTCCTGAACCTCGGGGGTGAAATGCGTTGGGTGCAGGAATGCCCCGCCGAGCCCGCAGGTGATGTAGTGCGTGCCGTGATCGGCCGCCCCGCGCGCCGCTCCGGGCGTGCCGGCCTCGAAATAGCGCGTGTAGTGATGCGAGTCGCCGGTCAGCACCAGCCGCAGGTGATGCGCCCGCTCGCGGCGGTGGTCGTCGCTGAAGCGCCGGCCGTGGATATTGCCGGTGATGATCCCGAGCACATATCCGAGCTTGTCGAACTGCCTGCGCACATCATCGTCCGCCGCTTCGTTCCACACCGGCCCCGGAACGCAGACGATGACATCCGAGCCCGGGCTCATCATGGTCTGGGCAATGTGATCGAAATAGGCGAGCTGCTCGTTGTCGACGAACGAGTGCAGCTGGGCATCGACGCCGCAGATCCACCAGTTGCCGGGCAGCTTCGCCGCGAAATAGCTGCGCGCCTGCACCGCCTCGCGTTCGCCGATCCGGAATCCCTTGTTGCCGTGCGTGTGTTCCGTCTTCGGCCTGCGCGCGCAGAACAGCCGCGTGAACGCGGTCAGCCCGTCATACCAGTCGTGATTGCCGGGGATCGCATAGCAGAATTCCGGCACGGCCTTGCCGCCGCCCGCCGCGACCGAACCGCTCGCCGGCGCCCGCGCGTCGACCTCCTCGCGCGCCTTGTCGAACGGCGCCGTGAACCGCTTCTGATAGGCCTCCGTCGACGCGGTCGGGTAGACCTGATCGCCGCCGAAGAACAGCAGCCGTCCGCGCGGGATGGCGCCATCGAGGCCGTTGACCAGCAATTGCGGTTCGCTCACCAGCCGGGCGACCGCATAGGTCGAGCGCCAGCCGTCGCCGGTATCGGCGAGATAGTCGAACCAGAGCCCGTCCGGCGCGAAGCCTTCGCGGCTGTAGTCGTGGGTGGCGCTGAAGTCGCGCTCATCGAACGGGCTGAGCGCGGCCATGGTCTCGCGCTTGTCGAACATCTCGCCAAACACCGTCGACGCGCCGACGCGCACCGCCATGGCCAGCAGTTCGCCCGGATTGAACCAGTGCGTCATGTCCATGCGTTCCGGCTGCTTGCCCATGTCCGCTCCCCCGAGGTTGAACGATCGCCTCAGGGTAGATGCAGTCGGTCCGGGTTGTCCATGGGGAAGACATAAACCGACGCAAATCCGCCGTGCCCGCCGAAGCGGGGCACGGCGCCGTTGTCGGCGATCGCCGCCGGTCGTTCACGCCCGGATACGGCTGCCCTTCGGGTCGTACATCGGCGACAGGCTGGCCTCGGCGGCGAACCGCTCGCCCGCCACCTCGATCTCGAAGCCGCCGGCGCGGATGCGCTCCTCCACCGGTCCGCCGGTCGTCGCCACATAGCCGAGCCCGATGGCGCCGCCGAGCGTGTGGCCATAGGCCCCCGATGTCGTCCGCCCGACGATCGCGCCGTCATGCCAGATCGGCTCGTCGTGATAGAGCAGCGGCGCCGGATCGGTCAGGCGGAACTGCACCATCCGGCGGCTGAAGCCGGCCTCGACCCGCTTCAGCAACGCGTCGCGGCCGATGAAGTCGCCCTTGGCGGCCTTCACCGCGAACATCAGCCCGGCCTCGAACGGGCTGTCCTCGTCGCCGATGTCGTGGCCCCAGTGCCGATAGGCCTTCTCGATCCGGCAGGAATCCATCGCATGCAGCCCGCACAGCCGCAGCCCGTGCGCCTCGCCCTCGGCGATGAGCGCCGCCAGCACCCCGCGCGCGAATTCCGTCGGCATGTAGAGTTCCCAGCCGAGCTCGCCGACATAGGTGACGCGCGCCGCCCGCACCCGCGCATAGCCGATCTCGATCTCCCGCGAGGTGCCGAACGGATGCGCCGTGTTCGACAGGTCCGCCCCGGATGCCGCCTGCAGCAGCGCCCGCGCGTTCGGCCCCATCACCGACAGGCAGGTGAAGCCCGACGACACGTCGGTGGCGAAGGCATGCGCCTGCGGGTCGATGTGCCGCGTCAGCCAGGCGAAATCCCGCCGCGCCGTGCCGCCGGCGGTGACCACCATGAACGCATCCGCCGACAGCCGCGTCACCGTCAGGTCCGCCTCGATGCCGCCGCGCGGATTGAGCCACTGGGTATAGACGATGCGCCCCGGCTCCACCGCCATGTCATTGGCCGAGATCCGTTGCAGCACTTTCTCCGCGTCGCGCCCCTGCACCAGGAACTTGCCGAACGACGTCATGTCGAACACGCCGACCGCTTCGCGCACCGCCCGGTGCTCGGCCGCCGAATGCTCGAACCAGTTCTGCCGGCCGTAGCTGTAGGCGTACTCCGCCTTTACGCCGGCGGGCGCGAACCAGTTCGCCCGCTCCCACCCGGCCACCTCGCCGAAACAGGCGCCGCGCGCCTTCAACTCGTCATGCAGCGGCGACAGCCGGACATTGCGCCCCGTCTCGTATTGCCGGTAGGGCCAGTGCATGGCGTAGAGCAGGCCGAGCGACTCCGACACCCGCTCCTTCAGGTAGCGCTTGTTCACCTGGAACGGCTGCATGCGGCGGATGTCGACATCGGCCAGATCCATCGGCGGATGCCCGTCGACGATCCATTCCGCCAGCACCTTGCCGGCGCCGCCGGCCGACTGGATGCCGATCGAGTTGAACCCGGCGGCGACGAACAGGTGCCCCACGTCCGGCGTCTCGCCCAGCAGATAGCGCACGTCCGGGGTGAAGCTCTCCGGCCCATTGAAGAACTTGCGGATGCCCACCTGTTCCAGCGCCGGCAATCGCCGCATCGCGGCGGCGAGGATCGGCTCGAAATGCTCGAAATCGTCCGGCAGCTCGCCGAATTCGAAATCCGCCGGAATGCCGTCGACCGCCCACGGCTTGGCGTTCGGCTCGAAGGCGCCGAGCAGCAGCTTGCCGGCATCCTCCTTGTAGTAGGCGCAATTGTCGGGATCGCGCAGCACCGGCAGGGTCGGATCAAGCCCGGGAAACGCCTCGGTGACGATGTAGAAGTGCTCGCACGCCTGCAACGGAATGTCGGCGCCGGCCTTCAGCCCGAGGTGGCGCGACCACATGCCCGAGGCGACGACGACATATTCGGCGTCGATGCCGCCGTCGCTGGTCTCGACGCCGCAGGCCCGGCCGTTGCGCGTCCGGATCGCGGTGACCTCGACATTCTCGATCACCCGCGCTCCGCGCATCGTCGCGCCTTTGGCCAGCGCCATGGTCGTGTCGATCGGGTTGGTCTGCCCGTCGCCCGGCAGCCAGACGCCGCCGACCACATCGTCGACATTCAGCAGCGGCCACTTCGCCTTGATCTCCGCCGGCGTCACCCGCGCCACCTCCAGCCCGAAGGTCTTCGCCATCGACGCCCCGCGCAGCAGTTCCTCCATCCGCGCGCCATTGGTGGCGACCGAGATCGAACCGCGCTGCTTGAACCCGGTCGCCTGTCCGGTCTCGGCCTCGAGCGTCGCATAGAGGTTGGTGGTGTACTGCGCCAGCTTCGTCAGGTTCATCGTGGCCCGCAATTGCCCGACCAGCCCCGCCGCATGCCACGTCGTCCCCGACGTCAACCGCTTGCGCTCGATGAGCACCACATCCGACCAGCCGAGCTTGGTCAGATGATAGGCGATCGAACAACCGACAACGCCGCCGCCAATGATGACGACCCGAGCGGAGGAGGGAAGCGATGCGGTCATTTTCGTGTGTCCCGGCAATTGGTTATGAGTGAAGCCCGACGATTTCATTTCCCGCGCCAGCCGCGCCCCCCTCCCTAGCCCTCCCCCACGAGGGGGGAGGGGACATCGGGGGTGGGGTGAGCCCGCGACAAGGCACGCTTGCGATGGCCTCGGGTTAGATTCCAGCGTTCCCTCCCCCCTTGTGGGGGAGGGACAGGGAGGGGGGTGAGCCCACGGCACACCCTCTCGCCTGCCCCTCACGCCCTCAGCCGCGCGTTGCCGGGATCGTAGAGCGGGTCGGTGCCGATCGTCGCCGTGAAGCGGTCGCCGAGGATTTCCACCTCGAGCTTGCCGCCGACGACCGCCAGATCGGCGCGGACATAGGCGAGCGCGATGCTCTTTTGCAGCGCGTGTCCCCAGCCGGCGCCGACGGTGAGGCCGACGCGGGTGTCGCCCGCCCACACCGGCGAGCAATAGGGCGCGTCCGCCGGACCCGGATTGTCGAGCGTCAGCGCCACCAGCCGCTCCACCGGCCCACGCGCCCGCTCGGCGACGAGCGCTGCCTTGCCGATGAAATCGCCCTTGTCGAAGGCGACGAGCCGGTCGAGGCTCGCCATCAGCGGCGTGTATTCATGGGTGATGTCGCCCTTCCAGCCGCGATAGCACTTCTCCAGCCGCAGGCTGTCCATGGCGTACATGCCGAAATCGCGGATGCCGAACGCCTCGCCCGCCGCCCACAGCTGCCCGTAGACACCAGCGAGATACTGCATCGGCATGTGCAGCTCCCAGCCAAGCTCGCCGACATAATTGACCCGCAGCGCCGTCACCGGCGCATAGCCGATCTCGATCGCCCGCGCCGACAGCCACGGAAAGGCGGCGTTCGACAGGTCCGCCCCGGTGACCTTGGCCAGAACCTCCCGCGCCTTCGGCCCGGCGAGGATCAGCGAACCGGTCTCGGCGGTGATGTTGCGGATCGTCACCGAGCCGTCGGCCGGCAGATGCCCGTTGAGCACGTCGAGATCGTGCCATTCCGCCACCGCCGCGCTGACCAGGTAGAACTGTTCGGCTCCGAGCCGGGTGACGGTGAACTCCGAGACGATGCCGCCGCGCGTGTTCAGCACCCAGGTCAGGCCGATCCGCCCGAGCTTCGGCAAGCGGCCGCAGGTGATCCGGTCGAGCCATGCCGCAGCCCCCGGCCCCTCGACCATCAGCTTGGTGAAGCCGCCGAGATCGAGAATGCCGACCCGCTCGCGCACCGCCCGGCATTCCTCGCCGACCTTGGCGAAGAACGCCGTCTCCGCGCGGCGGAAGCTCAGCGATTGCGGATGCGCCTCGCCCGGCTCGGGGAAGTACGCCGCCCGCTCCCAGCCGCCACGGGCGCAGAAGAACGCCCCCTTGCCGGCGAGCGTTCCGTAAAGCGCCGTCGTCTTCGCCGGCCGCCCCGCCGCGCGCTCCTCCACCGGATAGCCGATGGCATATTCGTTCTGATAGAGCTCGATCGCCTTGGCCACCACATAGGTCTTGGTGGCATAGTCGGTGTAGCGGCGCGGGTCGAAGCCCCAGAAGTCCCATTCCGGATCGCCGTCGACGATCCATTCGGCAATGGTCTTGCCGGCGCCGCCGGCCTGGGCGATGCCGAACGAGAAGCAGCAGCACTGGTAGAAATTCGGCAGCCCGTGCGCCGGCCCGATATAGGGGTTGCCGTCGGGCGAATACGGGATTGGCCCGTTGATCACCCGCTGCACGCCAACCGTGCCGAGGAGCGGCACCCGCTCGATCGCGGCGTTGATGTAGCTCTCCAGTCGGTCGAGGTCGTCGGGATAGAGCTGGTGGGCGAATTCCGCCGGCAGGCCGTCGAGCCAATGCGGCGTCGCCTGCCATTCATACGGCCCGAGCAACAGCCCGTCGCGCTCCTGCCGCAGGTAATAGCTGACATCGGGATCGCGCAAGAGCGGCAGCTTTTCCTTGCGGCTCGACAGTTCGGCGATCTGCTCGGTGACCAGATACTGGTGCGACATCGACACGATCGGCAGGTATTGCCCGACCATCGCCATCACCTCGCCCGCGCGGTAACCGGCGGCGTTGACGACGATCTCGCAGGTGACGTCGCCCTTGTCGGTCTTGATCAGCCATTCGCCATTCGGCTGGCGCAGGATCGCATTGACCTGGGTGAAGCGGGAGATCGTCGCGCCAAGGTCGCGCGCCCCCTTGGCGAAGGCCTGCGTCAACTGGCTCGGGTCGATGTCGCCGTCGAACGGGTCCCACAGTCCGCCGGCAAGGTCGTCAAGCTCGATATAGGGGTACTTCGCCTTGACGTCGACCGGCGACATCATCTCGAAATCGAGCCCCTGCGCCCGGGCCATGGCGGCAACGTGCTTGTACTCGTCCATCCGGTCGCGGCCATGCGCCAGCCGGATCGAGCCGGTGATGTGATAGTTGATCGGATAGCCGACCTCGTCGCCGAGCCGCGCGTAGAGCCTCGTCGAATGGCGCTGCAGCTTGATGGTGTTCCAACTGGTCGAGAAGTTCGGGCAATTGCCGGCCGCGTGCCAGGTCGATCCCGATGTCAGCTCGTTGCGCTCGAGGAGCAGGCAGTCGGTGACGCCGCGCTGTGCCAGATGATAGAGCGCCGACGTTCCGACGGCGCCGCCGCCGATGATCACGATGCGCGCATGCGACTGCATATGCAGCTCTCCCCCTTGTTCGCGCTTGCTGTTTTCGCCCCGTCACGGCCCTTGGCCCCGGCTCGCTGACAGGCGCGCGATTGTTGCCCGTGCACTATCGGCCGGTTTTTCTCTCCTCGCAAACGAAGGAAGACGCGCATTAGGGGTGGTTTTGTTTTTGGCTGGGGGCGAG
>JAEULV010000029.1 GCA_016793065.1 Hyphomicrobiaceae bacterium | reverse complement strand
TTGACGTCGAAAGGGGCTTGCGTCGTCCCGCCCTGCGCTCCAACATTCCGGTATCGGGATGCATCGCCGCTTGTTCGGGCGGGCTTTCCCGATCGAACGGGAATCGCACGGGATCGGATCGCGCTCGCGAGAAGGGAACGACACCGCATGGGAGCTGAAAAGACGGTGCATGTCATGGTCGCCGGCCGTGTCCAGGGCGTCGGCTACCGCGCCTGGGTCGAACGCGAGGCGCTGGCGCTCGGCCTGTCGGGCTGGGTGCGCAACCGCCGCTCCGGCGAGGTCGAGGCGGTGTTTGCCGGCAAGGCCGGCGCCGTCGATGCCATGGTCGGCTATTGCTCGCGCGGCCCGACCGCCTCCGATGTTTCCGAGGTCCGCGTCCTCGCCACCGGCGCGCCCGTGCCCATGGGTTTCAAGATCATCGCCAGCGAATAGCCAACTGGCGTCATCGCCGCCGCTCGCCCGCTCAGCGCTCCGCCCGCGCCGTCGCCCCGAAGATCGGCTCGAACCGGTCGCGCAGCACCATGTCGACCTCGGGCATCATCGGCGCCAGGCCAAGATCGTAGAGGCTGGTGACGCCGTAGCCGGTGATCCCGCACGGCACGATGCCGGAAAAATGCGTCAGGTCCGGCTCGACATTCAGCGAAATCCCGTGGAACGTCACCCACTTGCGCACCCGGATGCCGATCGCCGCGATCTTGTCCTCCGCCGGTGATCCATCCGCCAGCGCCGGCTTCTCCGGCCGCCGCACCCACACGCCGACCCGGTCCTCGCGCCGCTCGCCGCGAATGTGCCAGGTCCACAGCGTATCGATCACCCAGCGCTCCAGCCCGGCGACGAACCGGCGCACATCCGGCGTCCGACGCTTCAGGTCGAGCATCACATAGGCCACCCGTTGCCCCGGCCCGTGATAGGTGTATTCGCCGCCCCGTCCGGTCGCGAACACCGGAAACCGCTCCGGATCGATCAGATCGGCGCTGTCGGCGCTGGTCCCCGCGGTGTAGAGCGGCGGATGCTCCAATAGCCACACCCGCTCCGGCGCCCGCCCCTCGGCGATTGCCGCCACCCGCGCCTCCATCTCGGCGATCGCGTCCGGATAGGCGACCGGCGTGTCGCTCACCACCCACTCGACCGGCGGGCCGTCGAGCCGCGGCAACAGCCCGCTGGCAAGGTCGTCGCGATGTACCGGATTGGGCGTTTCGTGAACCATTCGTTAACCTGTGACGGGCAACACTCACCCTCAAGCCTCGGCGCATCTGCTTCGCCGATCGGTTCCCGGGGTTCCCCTCAAGCGAGAACAAGCACGACATGGGTCAGTTCGACAAGATCACCGTCGAGATTTCCGTCGTCCTCGGGCAAACCATGCTGCCGATCCACCAGCTGTTGCGGATGGGTCGCGGCGCCGTCATCGAACTCGATTCGAGCGAACTCGACGACGTGGTGATTCTCGCCAATGACGTACCCGTTGCCAAGGGCCAGGTGGTGCTGCGCGGCGACCATGTCGGCGTCTCCATCACCGAGGTGCTGATGAAGGCCCCGACCTATCGCCGCAAGGAAACCGTCCGCCGCGTCGCCTGAGCGCCACCCCGCCGCCGGGCGCCCGCGCCGCCGGTTATCCACCGCCGGCGCTTTGTCGAAGCCCGGATGCAAATAGCCCCTTGAACTTCAAAAACCTGTCTGTTACACGACCGCACCTGCCGACGCGCCGATGGTTCCTCGCTGAACCGGACGCCGTCCAGACCGTGCGGTCATGGCGGAATTGGTAGACGCGCTAGCTTGAGGTGCTAGTTCTTAACCGAGTGGAGGTTCGAGTCCTCTTGACCGCACCAATCTCTCCCCGCGAGAGATATGCCCGAAGCCAAGACGGGCATTGAGATGGCGACCTTAGGGTCGCCGTTTTCGTTTCGGGGTCTTTTCCTCTCGGGGTCTCTTCTTCAGTGCCGGCACATCTGCATTGCCGGCACATCCGCGCAAGCGACAGCGGCCCGGCCGATCGGCCCGCCGCCCGCCCTTGGGCCGAGTCGCCCGTCGCTCACGGCACCATGTGGACGATGCGGAAGCCGCGCCGCTTGAACTCGCGCAGCATCGGCCCGACCATCGCCGCCGTGTGGGCATGGATGTCGTGCAGCAGCATGATGCCGCCGCCATGCTGCTCGGCCCGCGACAGGACCTGCGCCAGCAGCGCCTCCGGCGTCGAAGGGTTCCAGTCGGACCCCCAGAAATCCGCCGCGAACACCCCGACATTCCGGGCCGCGAGCCACGCCGTCAGCTGCTTCGACTGGGCAAAGCCGGGATAGCGGAAGAACGGCGTGCGCGGCGCCTCGCCGGCGGTGCCGTACAGCACCCGGTCGACCGCCTGCCAGCCGGCCCGCATGTCGGCGGTGGCGGCGTCGAACGGCAACTCCCGCAACACCGGATGCGTCATCGAATGGTGCGCCACCGTATGGCCGGCGGCCGCGATCCGCTTCAGCTGATCCGGCCGCGCCGCCGCGTTGCGGCCGATGACGAAGAACGTCGCCTTGACGCATTCGTCGGCCAGCGCCTTCAGCACCTTGTCGGTCGTCGTCCCGAACGGACCGTCGTCGAAGGTCAGCACGATCTCGCGCGGACCGAGCGGCAGGGTCGAGGGGTAGAACTTGGTGCCGACCTCGAACCCGCCCGTCGTCGCGACCTTCATCACCCGCGCCGTGCCGAGCGCATCCGGATTGCCCGGACAGCCGGCTGTCGCCGCCGGCGTGGCGGTCGCCGCCGGCTGCCCCTGCGCCCCGGCCGCTCCCGGCCCCGCCAGCATCGCCAGCCCGAACGCGACAACCACCGCTGCAATCCGCATCATCGCCCAAGTCCCCTGCCCGTCGCCCTGTCCGAACCAGCCTTATCGCTTGCCATTCGCTTCCATGCCCGTGATTCGGACCGGAAACAAACGAAACCCGGCCGTTGCCCGGCCGGGTCCATCATCGCCATCTTGTCCAGTCGGCTCCGGATCCGGCGATAGCCGCGCCCGGATCAATAGCCGAACCAGCCCTTGACGCCCTTCCACCAGCCGCCTTCCTCGCGCGCCGCCGGCTGCGGCGCACTTTCGGACGTGCCCTTCAGCGTCACCGAACCGGTAACGTCGGCCGACACGCTGGCCGGCAACGCATCGCCCTTGCCCGGCGCGCCCATGCCGGCCGGCTGAACCGCGCTTTGCGGCTGCGCCGCGCCCTGCGGCTTCACCAGCGCCGCCGGCAACGGCGTGACGCCGCCCGGCATCGGTTGCGGCAGCGTCGACAGCGCCGGCGGCGGCGTGATCGCCCGCTGCTGCAGCGGCACCGGCGTACCGGCCGCCATCTGTGGGGCCATCGCCACCGGCAGCTTGCGCTTCGGCACCATGTGCACGACCTTGAACCCGCGCGCCTTCAGTTCGCGCAGCAACTCCGCCGTAATCGACGAAGTCGAAACCTTGGTGTCGTGCAACAGCAGGATGCCGCCATTCTGCTGCTCGACTTCCATCAGCGCCCGCGCCAGCACCTTCGGGCCGTCATAGCCCTTGACCCAGTCATTGCCGGTCGCATCGGCGGCGAAGGCCCCCATGCGCTTCTCGGTCAGGAAGGTGTTGATGTTGGTGGAATTGAACAGGCCGGGATAGCGGAAGAACGACAGCGCCGGCTTGTCGCTCGACTGCCCGAACAGGATCTCGTCGACCGTCCGCCAGCCGGTTTCGATTTCGTCGAACGCCTTCGGCAGCGGCAACTTCACCATCTGCAGCGGATGGGTGTTGGTGTGATAGCCGATATTGTGCCCGGAGGCGGCGGTGCGCCGCAGCACATCCGGATAGGCCTTCGCCATGGTGCCGACGATGAAGAACGTCGCCTTGACGCATTCCTTGTCGAGCGCCGCCACGGTGCGGTCGGTATTGCCCGGAATCGGGCCGTCGTCGAAGGTCAGCACCACCTCGCGCGGCGCCAGCGGCAGCTTCTTGCGATAGAGCATGCCGACGAACACCGGCTCGTCGGTGTCGATCTCGATCGTCCGCGCGGTGCCGAGCGCGTCCGGATTGCCCGGGCACGGCGGCATCGGCGGATATTCCACCTGGATCGGCGGCGGCTTCGGCGCCACCGGCTTCGGCGCGACGACCGGCTTCGCCGCGACGGGCTTTGCCGGGATCGGCTTGGCCACCACCGGCTTGGCGGCGACCGGCTTGGCCGGCGCGGCGGCGGGCTTGACGACGACGGCGGTCTTGACCGGGGCCGGCGCGACGGCGACGGGCTTGGCTGCAACCGGCTTCGGCGGCACGGGGGCGGTGGTCTGCGGCACCAGCACCATCGGCGCCTGCGCCAGGGCAACGCCGCCCGCGCCGGCAGCCACGAGGGCGCCGAGAGCGGCGGCGGCAAGCAAAGCAGTGGATTTCATTTTCGACATTCCACTATCCCCTCCGCCTGCGCGTCATGCATCCGTTGCATGCCGCAGACCGGCATCATCCTCGACCGGAAACCCAATCCAGGCCATCATGAACTATTAACCATCAGCAATAGCGCCATTTCCTGACGAAACCTTTAACAGATCGTCACCATATCGCGCATTATCAAAAAATGTCGCGACCGCCTGCGCCATTTGCATCCGAACTGATTTCGTCAGGATTGTTGCCGATCCGCCATCCGGCGGCAGCTCGGTCATGCCCCATTTTCAAAAAAACAATGCCGCCAATGTCGCGCTTTTTTGTGGCGACGGCGGATTTGACCAGCTAGACCAAGGTCGAGCCTGCTTCGCCCTGCCGCGGCTCGCCGCCGTCGCCGCCTCAAGCCTCCTGGAGATCCTGCCTCGTGATCGCCGAAGCGCCCACGTCCGAGGACAAGCTGGCCGCCGCCGCGCTGGAACCGCGCGACGACGAGGGCGAACTCAACCGTGCCTTCGTCGAGGCCGTCAGCGCCGCGATCGCCGCCGGCGACGTCGACACCCTCAAGACCCTTGCCGGCGACCTGCACGAAGCCGATCTCGGCGACCTGATCGAGGCCCTCGATGCCGACGAGCGCGCCGACCTCGTCCGCCTGCTCGGCGCCGATTTCGACTTCGCCGCGCTGGTCGAAGTCGACGAGACGGTCCGCGTCCAGCTGCTGGAGGAAATCCCCAACGAGGCCATCGCCGAGGGCGTTCGCGACCTCGACAGCGACGACGCCGTCTACATCCTGGAAGATCTCGACGCCGAGGATCAGGAAGACATCCTCGAGCAGATCCCGCTGTCCGAACGCGCCCAGCTCGTCCGCTCGCTCGACTATCCGGAGGATTCCGCCGGCCGTCTGATGCAGACGGATTTCATCGCCGTGCCGCCGTTCTGGACCGTCGGCCAGACCATCGACTATTGCCGCGATGCCGAGGATCTGCCCGACGACTTCACCGAAATCTACGTCGTCGACCCCGCCTTCAAGCTCGTCGGCGCCGTCGCCCTCGACAAGCTGCTGCGCGCCAAGCGGCCGATGAAGATCACCGAGATCGTCGACGAGGACCACCACGTCATCGCCGTCGACGAGGACCGCGAGGAAGTCGCCCGGCTGTTCGAGCGCTACAACCTGTTCGCCGCCCCGGTCGTCGACGACGCCGAGCGTCTCGTCGGCGTCATCATGGTCGACGACGTCGTCGATGTGGTGAAGGAAGAGGCCGAAGAGGACCTGCGCGCCCTCGCCGGCGTCGGCGACGAAGAGATTTCCGACAGCGTCTTCATGACCATGCGCGGCCGCTTCACCTGGCTGTTCGTCAACCTGTTCACCGCCTTCCTCGCCGCCGCCGTCATCTCGTCCTTCGCCGACACCATCGAGCAGATGGTGGCGCTCGCCGCCCTCGCCCCCATCGTCGCCTCCATGGGCGGCAATGCCGCCACCCAGACCATGACCGTGTCGGTGCGCGCGCTGGCCACCCAGGAACTCGGCAGCCTCAACCTCGTGCGCTTTGTCAGCCGCGAGGTGCTGGTCGCCTTTCTCAACGGCATTTCCTTTGCCTTCCTCGTTGGCGCCACCGCCGGATTGTGGTTCCAGAACCCCGGCCTCGGCCTGGTCATCGGCGGCGCCATGGTCGCCAACCTGCTGGCTGGCGGACTTGCCGGCGTCATCGTCCCCGTCACCGTCGACAAGCTCAATGGCGACCCCGCCGTCGTCTCCGGCGTCTTCGTCACCACCGTCACCGATTGCGTCGGCTTCTTCGCCTTCCTCGGGCTTGCCACCTGGTGGTTCCGGTTGTGATCGCCCGGCGCGAATTGCTTGCCGCGATGATCTGCAATGCCACCAGCGCCGGACCGCGTCACCCCGGTCGCGATTTTCGCTTGATCGTCAAGCCCCGCCGCCGCCCCCGCGCCACCCAAACGGTTGCTTGCCGCGACAACCGGGACAGCCGGCCGCGCCCGGCTCAACTGCCCTCTTGCATTGTGACAGATTGGTGATAAATAAAGCCTCGCTTTGAGCATAAGTCCCGACCGGCAAGGCCGGCTTTTTTCGGAACCAATATATGCTCAAAATGAGTATAACATAGCCCTTGGGAGGGCGTGGCAATGCAAGAGATGATTTCCGCCGATGGCATTCACGTTCCCGCCGCCGTGCTGGCGCGCGGCACCGGCGCGATGACCGCCGCTGAACGCTATGGCGTATTGCCGATGCCCTCGCTCGCCTGGACCCCCGAGGTCGAGGCCGCGACGGCCCATCTCTACGCCAAGGTCAGCCACGTCATCCCGGCGATCGAGTGGCCGTTCTACGCCCCTTACATCAAGGCGATCAACGACCTGAAGAAGCAGCGCAACGCCGTGATCCTGGCGCATAACTACATGACGCCGGAGATCTACCATTGCGTCGCCGATGTTGTCGGCGACAGCCTGCAGCTCGCCAAGGAAGCCACCCGCGCCGATGCCGACATCATCATCCAGGGCGGCGTCCATTTCATGGCCGAGACCTCGAAGATCCTCAACCCGGACAAGACCGTGCTGATCCCCGACAGCCGCGCCGGCTGCTCGCTCGCCGCCTCCATCACCGGCGACGACATCAAGCTGCTGCGCCGCCGCTACCCGGGCGTGCCGATCGTCGCCTATGTCAATACCTCCGCCGACGTCAAGGCCGAGGTCGACATCTGCTGCACCTCCTCGAACGCCGTGAAGGTGGTCGAGAGCTTCGGCGTCGACCGCGTCATCATGGTTCCGGACCAGTATCTCGCCCGCTGGGTCGCCTCCCAGACCAAGATCCGCATCATCGCCTGGAAGGGCGCCTGCGAGGTGCATGAGCGCTTCACCGGCGACGAGCTGAACCGCTACCGGCTCGACGACCCGTCGGTGAGCATCATCGCCCACCCGGAATGCCCGCCCGACGTCATCGCCGCCGCCGACTTCACCGGTTCGACCGCCCACATGATCAAGTGGGTCAAGGACCACAAGCCGAAGCGTCTGGTGATGATCACCGAATGCTCGATGGCCGACAACGTCGCCTCCGAGGTCCAGGGCACCGAGATGATCCGCCCGTGCAATCTCTGCCCGCACATGAAGCGCATCTCGCTGCCGAAGATCCTCGACAGCCTCGTCTACATGAAGGACGAGGTCGTGGTCGATCCGGCGGTCGCCGCCCGTGCCGTCGGTTCGGTGCAGCGGATGATCGACCTGAAGATCTGACGACCCGGCATCGGCACGCGGCCGGTGCAAGGCAGGTTGTCGCGGCGGCTCCGCCCGCCGCGACCACATGACCAACTCCGGCCCGCCCCTCTCCGACACGGGCAGGGGCAGCCGCGGCCTTCGAGATCGACCGCCTCAAGGGGAATCACCGCCATGGCCATTGCCATCCAGCCGCCAGCCAAGACCGATCGTGGCATCGACGACGTCGTCATTCTGGGCGGCGGGCTTGCCGGGCTGTTCTGCGCGCTGCAACTGGCGCCGCGTCCGGTCACCATCCTCACCGCCGCGCCGATCGGCCAGGGTGCCTCCTCGACCTGGGCCCAGGGCGGCATCGCCGCCGCCGTCTCCGAGGGCGACAGCCCGTCGATGCATCTGGCCGACACCATCGCCGCCGGCGCCGGACTGGTGCAGGAAAAGATCGCCGAGCTGATGACCCGCGAGGCCGCCGACCGGATCGAGGATCTGCTGCGCTATGGCGTGCCGTTCGACAAGGACCTCGAGGGCAAGCTGGTGCTCGGCCGCGAGGCTGCCCATTCCGAACGCCGCATCGTCAAGGTGCGCGGCGACATGGCCGGCGCCGCGATCATGCAGGCGCTGATCGCCACCGTCCGCAACACCCCGTCGATCCGCGTGCTCGAGGGCTTCGTCGGCGAGAGCCTGACCACCGACGGCAAGTCGGTCACCGGCATCCTCGCCCGCCCCGCCGGCGGCCAGGCCTTCTCGCCGGTGCTGTTCCCGGCCCGCGCCATCGTCATCGCCTCGGGCGGCATCGGCCACCTCTATGCCGTCACCACCAACCCGGTCGAGGCCAATGGCCAGGGCATCGCCATGGCCGCCCGCGCCGGCGCCATCCTCGCCGATTGCGAGTTCGTGCAGTTCCATCCGACCGCCATCGACATCGGCCGCGACCCGGCGCCGCTGGCAACCGAAGCCCTGCGCGGCGAGGGTGCCTGGCTGGTCAATGCCGACGGTCGCCGCTTCATGCCCGACTATCACGCCGGCGCCGAACTTGCGCCCCGCGATGTCGTCGCCCGCGCCGTCCACGCCGAGCGCATGGCCGGTCGTGGCGCCTTCCTCGACGCCCGCAAGGCCGTCGGCGCCGCCTTCGCCGACAAGTTCCCCACCGTGTTCGCCACCTGCCAGTCGGCCGGCATCGACCCGGTCACCGGCGTCATTCCGGTTGCGCCGGCCGAGCACTATCACATGGGCGGCATCCTCACCGACGCCAACGGCCGCACCTCGCTCGACGGCCTGTGGGCGGCCGGCGAGGCCGCCTCCACCGGCGTGCACGGCGCCAACCGGCTCGCCTCCAATTCGCTGCTGGAAGCCGTGGTCTTCGCCGCCCGCATCGCCGCCGACATCCACGGCCTGATGCCGAGCCCGAGGAACGCCCGCTGGCAGCTGGTCGACGAGCGCGTCGCCGGCGACGACGACGCCGAGTTCGCCTTCGGCGTCAATCCCGACCCCGTCGCCACCCTGCGTCGGACCATGGCCGACCACGTCGGTGTCATCCGCTCCCGCGAGGGCCTGGCGACCGCCCTCGCCACCATCGCCGCCCTGCGGGTGCAGGCCAAGTCGGCGGATCTGATCAACATGCTGACGGCCGCCAAGATCATCGCCGCCGCCGCCTGGCGCCGTCAGGAAAGCCGCGGCGGGCATTATCGCTCCGACTTCCCGCAGAGCGTCGAGGCCCTGCGCCTCCGCAGCTTCCTCACCCTGCGCGACGCCGACCGCATCGCCCTCGAAGCCGGCATGGTCCGCCGCGCCGCGGCGTGATAGGATACCGGCAGGGAGTGTTGCCTATGCCCCGTTCGCGCCGTTCCGCTTCCACGCTGCCCAAGACGCCGAGGCGTCGACCGATTCGCTCGCCGGGCGAGGCGGCCGATGCCGCTGTGACGCCACCGCCGGCGGTTCATGTGTTGTCGGTCGCGAAGGCACTCCTTGACCCGGAAGTTCGGGCGCGAATGAAGCAGATGATGAGCGATCCCGCCTTCATGGCCGAAGAGAAGGCGGTGAACGAGTGGATCGAAGCCTTGGCGGACACGCGCGGATGGACCTGAAACGTGGTGATGTCGTCGTCGCCGTCGCTGCCGGCGATTATGGCAAGCCGAGACCGGCGATCGTGGTTCAGGATACGTCCACGCTTGGCCTGATCGAAAGCGTTGTCGTCGTACCGCTCACCTCCACGCTTGTCGCCGACATCCCCTTTCGCCCTGAGTTCGAACCGCAGCCGGAAACCGGCCTTGCCCATCGCTCCCAAGCAGTGAACGACAAGATCGCCGCGATCCGGATCGACAGGAAGCGCCAGCGTATCGGCCATTTGCCTCCGTCTCATATGCGGCAACTCGATGCCGCCCTTCTGTTGATCCTTGGCCTGGAGCTCCGCAGCCAACCATGACCGTCATGCCCCGCCCCCTGCCCTCGCTTCCCCGCCTGATGGTCGACGATGCCGTGCGCGCCGCCCTGCTCGAGGATCTCGGCCGTGCCGGCGACATCACCACCCAGGCGACGATTCCCGCCGAGGCCCGCGCCGTCGCCACCTTCCGCGCCCGCAAGCCGGGCGTCGTTGCCGGCGTCGACTTCATCAAGTCGGCGATGTTCCAGATGGATGCGTCCGTGCGCGTGTCGATCCTGAAGGGAGACGGCGAGCGCCTCGTCCCCGGCGATGTCATCGCCCGCGTCGACGGCCCGGCCCGATCGATCCTGTCGGCGGAACGGGTGGCGCTGAACTATCTCGGCCGCCTGTCCGGCATCGCCTCCGCCACCGCCATGTTCGCCGATCGCATCGCCCACACCAAGGCCAGGATCGCCGACACCCGCAAGACCACGCCGGGCCTGCGCGCCTTCGAGAAATACGCCGTCAAGTGCGGCGGCGGTTCCAACCACCGCTTCGGCCTCGACGACGCCATCCTGATCAAGGACAACCACATCGCCGTCTGCGGCGGCGTGGCGGAATCGATCCGCCGCGCCCGCGCCTTCGCCGGCCATCTGGTCAAGATCGAGGTCGAGGTCGACCGCCTCGACCAGCTGGTCGAGGCCCTGACCGAACGCCCCGACGTGGTGCTGCTCGACAACATGGGCCCCGACATGCTGCGTCAGGCGGTGGCGATCATCGCCGGCCGTGCCGTCGCCGAGGCCTCCGGCGGCGTCGCCCCCGACACCGTCAAGGCCATCGCCGAGGCCGGCGTCGACCTGATCTCCACCGGCTGGATCACCCATTCCGCCCCGGTGCTGGATATCGGCCTCGATATCGACCTCGAGTGAACCGCTCCCGGTTGTTCGAACCCATCAGGCGGACGGTTGGTCAGAACACCCCCCACCGCCGCACCGTCGCCGCGTAATCCCGCCACGCATCGCCGAATCTGGCATCGAGATGGGCTTCCTCCCGCTCGATCGCCAGCTTGTTGACGGCAACGCCGAGCCCCAGCGCCGCCAGCGCCGGCGCCAGCGACGACCACGCCAGCGCCAGTCCGGCGAGCACCACCACCTCGCCGAGATAGATCGGATTGCGCGACCAGGCGAACGGCCCCGAGGTGATCAACCGGTCCGCCGCCCGATGCGGCAGGATGTTGGCGCGGGCGACGCCGAAGGTTACGAACGCCCAGCCGATCAGGCCGATTCCCGCCCCGGCGACGGCAAAGCCGGCCATCGTCTGTGCCGGTCCCAGCGCCGCGACGCTCAACGCCGCCCGCCCCGCATAGGCGCCGGCGAGCGCCAGCGCCAGCAGGATCGGCGGCCAGGGAATGCGGTTGGGTCGGTCGAGGTACTCGCTCATTGGCGCTCGTCGAAAACCGCCGGCAAGTCGCGGCTGGCATGAATCACGGCGATGACCTCGAGAACGGAATCATCCTCGGGGTATCGTAGGAACAGCAGATAATCATCAAAGGCAAAGCTGCGCACGCCGGGCACCAGATCATCACGAGGCCGACCGACCATCGGACGAAGCCCGGCCAGGTGCTCGAGTTTCGCCGCCAGTGCATCGACAAGACTGGCACTCGCCTCCGGATCGGCGACTTCATCGTCGTAGTACCGGACGATGGCCAGAAAGTCCGCCGCCGCATGAGTGGTGATGCGCACGCGTCGGGTCATCCGCTTCTCCGCTTCGATCGCAATTCCGTCGCGAGATCGCGCGCCGACGCCCGGATATCGTCGAGACTGTGCTCGCCTCCGGCCGCGATCGACGCCTCGATCTTCTCGCGCAACCACTTAAGCTTGGCTTCACGCTCCTCGACCAGTCGAAGCCCTGATCGGACCACCTCGCTCGCCGAACCATACCGCCCGGACGCCACCAGATCAGCGATGAAGCTTTCCCACTGTTCGCCAACGGATACGTTCATTGCAACCATTCCTCTACCTGAGATTAAGCCAAAACCCAGTCTACACCAATAGCAAATTTTGCGCAATTTTCGACATTTCGCGCCACCTGGAAACGCAATGCCGCGCTTGCCCGCGCCTCCCTCCCGCCCCGATCCCCACCGCACTTCCATCCTGCATCTTCGCGGGCTTGCCTTCCCGCCGTCGGCTTCCCACACTGCCGGCTAAAATCACGGCCGCGCCGCGGGCGACCGGCCGGAGGCTCCGGGGAGGAAAACCGATGTCGATCCGCAATTCCATGGTGCCGTTCAACTTCGGCCTTGGCGAAACCGCCGACATGATGCGCGACAGCGTCGCCGGCTTCGCCGCCAGCGAGATTGCCCCGCTCGCCGACCGCATCGACCGCGAGGACTGGTTCCCGCGCGAGCTCTGGCCGAAGATGGGCGAACTCGGCCTGCACGGCATCACAGTCGAGGAGGAATGGGGCGGCGCCGGCCTTGGCTATCTGCACCACTGCATCGCCGTCGAGGAAATCTCCCGCGCCTCCGGCTCCATCGGCCTGTCCTACGGCGCCCATTCCAATCTCTGCGTCAACCAGTTGCGCCGCTGGGGCAGCAAGGCGCAGAAGCAGCGCTACCTCGAAAAGCTCGTCACCGGCGAGCATCTCGGCGCGCTCGCCATGTCCGAGCCCGGCGCCGGCTCCGACGTCGTGTCGATGAAGCTGCGCGCCGACCGGCAAGGCGACCGCTACGTCCTCAACGGCTCGAAATTCTGGATCACCAACGGCCCGCAGGCCGACACCCTGATCGTCTACGCCAAGACCGACCCCGCCGCCGGCCCGCGCGGCATCACCGCCTTCCTCGTCGAGAAGAACTTCAAGGGCTTCTCGGTGGCGCAAAAGCTCGACAAGCTCGGCATGCGCGGCTCGGAGACCGGCGAACTGGTGTTCGAGAACTGCGAGGTGCCGGAGGAAAACGTCCTTGGCGAGGTCGGCAAGGGCGTCAACGTGCTGATGTCGGGCCTCGACTACGAGCGCGCCGTCCTCGCCGCCGGCCCGCTCGGGCTGATGCAGGCGGCGCTCGACATCGTCCTGCCCTATGTGCACGAGCGCAAGCAGTTCGGTCAGGCGATCGGCTCGTTCCAACTGGTGCAGGGCAAGGTCGCCGACATCTACGTGGCGCTCAATTCCGCCCGCGCCTATGTCTACGCCGTCGCCCAGGCCTGCGATCGCGGCCAGACCACCCGCGAGGATGCCGCCGGCGCCATCCTCTACGCCGCCGAGGCCGCCACCCGGGTTGCCCTCGATGCCATCCAGCTGCTCGGCGGCAACGGCTACATCAACGACTACCCGACCGGCCGGCTGCTGCGCGATGCCAAGCTCTACGAGATCGGCGCCGGCACCAGCGAAATCCGCCGCTGGCTGATCGGCAGGGAATTGTTCGAAGAGACGGCCTGACCAATGCCGCTCACCTTCCGCCCTTTGACAGCCAAACGCTGGCCCGATCTCGTCGATCTCTTCGGGCCGGAGCGCGGTGCCAATTCCGGCTGCTGGTGCATGTGGCCGCGCCTAGCCCGCAGCGAATGGAACGCGCTCGGCAAGGACGGACGCAAGCGCCGCTTTGCGGCGATCGTCAAGAAAGGCCCGCCGCCGGGCTTGCTTGCATATGAGGACGGCAAGGCCATCGGCTGGGTGGCGGTTGGCCCGCGCATAAGCGTGGCGCGCTTCAATCAGGGCCGGACGTCGAAACCTACCGATGGCGCAGGCGATCCCGATCCTGACAAGACGTACGCGATTTCCTGCTTCTATACCCGCACCGGCCATCGCAAGCAGGGTCTCATGGAGGAACTCGCCAAGGCGGCCACGGAACATGCCCGCAAGCAGGGAGCCGAGGCGATCGAGGCTTGCGCCATCGAGCCCGATAAGCCGTTGCAGTGGGGAGAAGGCTTTGTCGGCCTCGCCACCGTGTTCCGGCGCCTCGGGTTTGACGAGGTCGCGCGCCGTTCCCCGAAGCGTCCCTTGATGCGGCTCGACTTCAGGGTCTAGCTCCGCAGCAATTGTCACCACGGCAATTGTTTGATTGCGTTCGCGATTATGGCCTCTATATCGAACCTCCCATTGGGAGGAACGGCACATGGCAAGATCGCGCGGCGTCGGCATTGGACTGGCGCTTCTTTGCCTTCTGATACTCGGCGCCATGCCGATCCTCGCCGCGAACCGCCCGGCACGCTTCGAAGGCCTCACTTTTGCGATCGCCATCACCTTCTGGCAGCTCGTCGCCGCAATGCCGCTCTTTGCACTTGAGATGAAACGCGACGGCTGGCGACTTCCGCAGCTCGTTGGCCGCGGCAGCGCCGGCCTGATCACACTCGCCACCGGCGCCATGTTCGGGCTTTCGACCTACATGTATGTGGTGGCCGCCGATAAGGCCGGTCCCGTCAGCATGGTGATTGCGCTCCAGGCCTATCCGCTCTTTGCGACCGCCTGGGAGACGCTGTTCCTCGGCAAGCGCAAATCACGCCTCGAACTCTTCTTCATGGCAGTGATGCTGCTGGCCCTCGTCTATCTCACGACCGAAGGCACGTTCCGTATTTCCGATATTTCCTGGTGGTCGGCCTTTGCGCTTGGCATTCCTCTCATTTGGAGCATCGCACACCTTCTCCTGCGCCATGTGCTGACCACGACCGCCATCACGCCCAATCAAGTGACGATCTCGCGACTCGTCATATCTGGCGCATTCTTGCTGCTTCTCGTACTCGTCATCGAAACGCCTGGTGCGCTAGTCGAGGCCTTCGCTGCAGCCGATTTCCAGAAGGCGGCTTTTATCCTCGGCGTCGCCTATTACCTGGAACTGATCCTGTGGTTCTATGCGATGCGCCATATCGACGTGTCGCTGGCAAGCTCGGTCACGGTGCCGGCCCCCGCCGTCACCATGCTGCTCACGGTTCTTTTCCTGGGAGGCGGCGTCGCGGCTTACCAGGTCGCCGCCATGGCGGTGATTGCCATCGGCATGTATGGATTGCTGTTTGCCGGCCGGCGCTACGTGGCTTAGCCACAATTTTTTCGGCGCTTCCAAGGATTCGCCCGGTTCCTTGCGTCTAACTCTGCGAAACGCCCCATGGAAGCGAGCGATCTGGACCTGGCCCTGGAGGCCAAAAATGGCGACGGGACCGCTTTCCGGCTTCTGCTGGAGCGGCATTACGACATGATTTTCCGCCTGGCGCGCCGGCTACTTGGCTCGGCCGTCGAGGCGGAGGATGTGGCTCAGGAGATCTGCCTGGGGCTCGCCGACCGCATCGCAAGCTTCCGGGGTGAAAGCCGCTTCTCGACCTGGCTCTACCGGGTCGTGGTCAATGCCTGCCGCGACCACAGGCGCAAACAGGCAAGCCGCGCCCGCATCCAGGCCGACTACATGGCCTTTGCCGCCCATGACGCCGCCGACTGGGCCGATGGTGTGGCTCGGCAGGACTGGCTGAAGGCGGCACTCGCGCGGCTCGATGAGGCTCTGCGCGAAACCGCACTCCTCGTCGTCGGCGAGGAACTGAGTCACGCCGAGGCGGCAGAAATTCTGGGCATCGCCGAGAAGACGGTGTCCTGGCGCATGCATGAGGTGCGGAAGCGCCTCAAATCCATGGTGGGACGCGACACGGATGGATGAACTCGAACGATTGAAGATTGAACTGAGCGCTGATGCTGCGGTGCCCCCGCCAGGTGCACGCGCGGCGGCGATCGCGCTCGCTTCGGCGCGCTTCGATAAAATTTCGCAATCTCGTCTCCAAGGATCGACAACTCCCAGGCGTCTCAGTGATCGGGCAGGGGCGTTCATCGGACGACTTCGAGGGAGACCGATCATGCAATCCATTCGTTTGAGCCACGCGCTCATGATGGGCACGAGCCTTGCCGTGCTGACGCTCGTCGCTATCAACATCAACGCGCTGATGCCTTTGATGCGCGAGCCATTGGCGATCAAGACCGATAGCGACAAGAAAGAAGCGGATGCGACGACCGCTCCGCGTCAGGATGCGCCGGCTGCGAAACCAAATGTGATCGGTGAGGTCGCGCCGGCAGAACCCGTCGCACCATCGACCGATGCGCTCTTGCCTGAGATGAGTGTTGCGGAAAGTCCGCCGCCGCCCGCCAGCTTCGCGCAAGGTGTGGCGAAGATGAAGCGCGACGGGCTTGCATCCATGCCGGACCAGCAGCCGCAATATTATCACGACCAGGGTCGTGACAAATTCGCCGAGATCGAGACCAATCCGGTCAAGATCACGGCAGAAGAGCCGGTCTCGACCTTCTCCATCGATGTTGACACGGCCTCCTATTCCTTCGTCCGCGCATCGCTCAATAACAACACATTGCCGCAGAAGGATGCAGTGCGTATCGAGGAGATGGTCAACTACTTCCCCTATGATTATGCCGGCCCCGCCGACAAGGCCGAGCCGTTCAAGGCCAGTGTCTCGGTCTTCCCGGCGCCTTGGAACCCGTCGAACCGCTTGCTCCATATCGGCATCAAGGGCTTCTCACTCAACGGCCAGGAAAAGCCGCGCGCCAATCTTGTCTTCCTGATCGATACGTCGGGCTCCATGAACGAGCCGAACAAGCTGCCCTTGCTGCGCAATGCCATGAAGATGCTGGTCGAGAGCCTGGGGCCTGAAGACACGGTGTCGATCGTCACCTATGCCGGCAATGCCGGCACATTGCTTGCGCCGACCAAGATCAAGGAGAAGGGCAAGATCATTTCAGCGCTCGACGGTCTCATGTCGGAAGGCTCGACCGCCGGCGCCGAGGGCATCCGCCAAGCCTATCAGCTGGCCGAGCAGAGTTTCGACAAGACCGGCATCAATCGCGTCATTCTCGCAACCGATGGCGATTTCAACGTCGGCATCACCGACCCCGACGAGCTCAAGAGCTTCGTCGAACGGAAGCGCGCTACCGGGGTCTATCTCTCGGTGCTTGGCTTCGGCCAGGGCAATTACAATGACGCGATGATGCAGACGCTCGCCCAGAACGGCAATGGCAATGCCGCTTACATCGACTCGATCAACGAGGCGCGCAAGGTGCTGGTCGATGAGGCGACCTCCACGCTTTTTCCGATTGCCAAGGATGTGAAGATCCAGGTCGAGTTCAATCCCGCGACCATCTCCGAATACCGCCTTATCGGCTATGAGACACGGCTTTTGAATCGCGAGGATTTCAACAACGACAAGGTCGATGCCGGCGAAATCGGCTCGGGCCATACGGTGACCGCGATCTACGAGTTCGTGCCTAAAGGTTCGGGCAACGGCCTCGTGGATGATCTGCGCTACGGATCAGCGACGG
>JAEULV010000020.1 GCA_016793065.1 Hyphomicrobiaceae bacterium | reverse complement strand
CCCCTCCGGGGAGAAGGTGCCCCGAAGGGGCGGATGAGGGGGAAAGCCCCGGGCGCCGCGGCCCCCCCCCCGCCCTCGGCCCCCCCCACCCCGCCCGGGGGCGGGGCGGGGGGGGCGGGGTGTTTGGATCAACCCCCATTTCCCGCCCCCAGAAGGGGGGGGTGGGGGCGCGCGCGGGGGGCGGCCCCCCCGCGGCGCCCGGGGCTTTCCCCCTCATCCGCCCCTTCGGGGCACCTTCTCCCCGGAGTGGAGAAGGGAAACGAAGCCCGGGGTCCACTTGCATCGGCGCTCGCTGCTCACAGCACCTCTTCCAGCGCCCGCGCGAACGCGCCGCGGTCGTCGTCGGTGTTGATCTCGGTCGAGGCGACGAGGATGAGGTCGTCGAGGCCCGCGCCCGGCAGCAGCCGGCTGACCGGGACGCCGCCGAGGACGCCGAGGCCGACCAGTTCGTCGATGACGCGGGCGGCATCGCCCTTCACCCGGATGGTGAACTCGTTGAAGAAGCTCGCATTCAGCACCTCGACGCCCGGCACCTTGGCCAGCCGGTCGGCGAGCTTCACCGCGCCCTCGTGGTTGAGCCGCGCCAGCCGGGTGAGGCCGCTTTCACCCAGCAGCGTCATGTGGATGGTGAAGGCGAGCGCGCACAGGCCGGAATTGGTGCAGATGTTCGACGTCGCCTTGTCGCGGCGGATATGCTGCTCGCGCGTCGACAGCGTCAGCACGAATCCGCGCTTGCCCTCCGCGTCCACCGTCTCGCCGGTCAGCCGCCCCGGCATCTGCCGGATGTACTTGGACTTCGTCGCGAACAGCCCGACATAGGGGCCGCCGAAATTCAGCCCGTTGCCGATCGACTGGCCCTCGGCGACGACGATGTCGGCGCCCTGCGCCCCCGGCGGCTCGATCAGCCCCAGCGACACGATCTCGGTCACCACCGCGATCAGCAACGCCCCGTTCGCCTGGCACTTCGCCGCGATCGGCTTCAGGTCGATGATATGGCCGAACACCGACGGCGACTGCACCACGACGCAGGACGTGTCCTTGTCGATCGCCGCCAGGATGTCCTCGGTGCCGGTCGGATCGGCGTCAAGGGTCGCAACCGTATCGCCCGACATGTGCGACAGGGTGCGGATCACCTCGGCATAATGCGGATGCAGGCCGCCCGACAGCACCGCCTTGCGCCGGCGGGTCACCCGGTGCGCCATCAGCACCGCCTCGCCGGCCCCGGTGGAGCCGTCATACATCGAGGCATTGGCCACTTCCATCGCCGTGAGATTGGCCACCTGCGTCTGGAACTCGAACAGGTATTGCAGCGTGCCCTGTGTGATTTCCGGCTGATACGGCGTGTAGCTGGTCAAGAATTCCGAACGCTGGATCAGGTGATCGACGCTCGCCGGCACATGATGCTTGTAGGCGCCGGCGCCGACGAAGAACGGCACGCTCGATGCGGCGGTGTTCTTGCCGGCCATCCGGGTCAAGAGCCGCTCGACCTCGAGCTCGGTGCGGGCGCGCGGCAGGTCGACGAGCCCGGCGAGGCGCATCTCCGGCGGAATGTCGGCGAAGAGCTCGTCGATCGAGCCGACGCCGACCCGGGCCAGCATATCGGCGCGGTCGGTGGGGGACAGGGGCAGATAGCGCATGAAATCCTCGATTGGACAAGGCTGCGAACGACGCGGAAATCGCCGCTCCGACCGGCACGCCAAGGCGCCCGGCCGGCATGGCGAATGGCCCTCCCCCGATAACGGGCGAGGGCGCACGGCTCAGGCGATGGTTTCCAGATAGGCCTTGTAGGCGGCCTCATCCATCAGCCCGTCGAGCTGCGCCTTGTCGGCGATCTCGAGCTTGAAGAACCACGCGCCGGCTTCCGGGTCCTCGTTGACCAGCGCCGGATTGTCCGGCAGCGCCTCGTTGACCTCGGTCACCGTGCCGGCGACCGGGCAATAGACCTCCGACGCCGCCTTGACGCTCTCGACCACGGCCGCCTCGCCGCCCTGCTCGACCGACTTGCCGACCTCCGGCAGTTCGACGAACACCACATCGCCGAGCGCCGCCTGGGCGTGATGGGAAATGCCGACCGTGCCGATCGAGCCGTCGACGCGAATCCACTCGTGATCCTTGGAAAAACGCAGCATGGGAATCATCCTCTCTCGGGAAGGGGTCACGCCTTGGCGGCGCGGAAGAAGCGGTTGGGAACGAAGGGAAGCGCCACGACCTTGGCCGGCAGCGCCTTGCCGCGCACCATCAGGTCGAGTTCGGTGCCGACCGCGGCGAACGCCGCCTCGACATAGCCCATGGCCAGCGGGCCGTTCAGCGTCGGCCCGAACCCGCCCGACGTCACCTCGCCGATGACGCGGCCGTCGCGGGCGCGGATTTCGGTGTGCTCGCGCGCCGGCGCCCGCCCCTCGGGCAGGATGCCGACCCGGCGCCGGCTGGGGCCGTCGCGCAATTCCCGCTGGATCCGCGCCGCGCCGGGAAAGCCGCCCTCCTCGCGCCGCCGCTTCTGGATCGACCAGGCAAGCCCGGCCTCGATCGGCGATGTCGTCGGGTCGAGCTCGTGGCCGTAAAGGCAGAGCCCGCCCTCGAGCCGCAGGCTGTCGCGCGCCCCGAGCCCGATCGGCTTCACCCGCGTATCCGCCAGCAGCGCCGTCCAGATCGCTTCCGCCTTGTCGGCGGCCATCGAGATCTCGTAGCCGTCCTCGCCGGTATAGCCCGAGCGGGAAATGTGGATGTCGATGCCGTCGAACCGGTCGGACGCGGCGGTCATGAACGCCATCCGCTCGGCCCCGGCCACATGCCCGGCGATCACCGCACTGGCCAGCGGCCCCTGCAGCGCGATCAGCGCCCGATCCTCGCGCACGCTCAAGGCGATGCCCGCCGGCAGCCGGGCGCGCAGATGCGCATAGTCCGCATCCTTGCAGCCGGCATTGACCACCAGCATCAGGCTGCCGTCATCGGCGCTCGCTTGCGACCGGGTGACCATCAGGTCGTCGAGCACCCCGCCGTCATCGGCGAGAAGTTGCGAATAGCGCTGCTGGCCGAGCTTCAGCCCGACGATATCGGCGGGAATCAGCGCCTCAAGCGCCCGCGCCACCGTCTCGTGCCGGCCGTCGGTGCTGGTGATGAACGCCTGCCCCATGTGCGAGACGTCGAACAGGCCGGCGCTGTCGCGCGTCCACTTGTGCTCGCCGAGCACGCCGAGCGGATATTGCACCGGCATGTCATAGCCGGCGAACGGCACCATCTTGGCGCCAAGGGCGCGATGGGCGGCATTCAGGGGTGTTGTCTTGATGTCGTTGGTCTGGGCCGGATCGGCTGCCATTCGGGACACTCGGGGTCGACCGATGCGAAGCGCTCGCGTCGGCGGGGACAAGGTGGCCGCCCGCCGGCAAATGCTGCCCGCGCGACGACGATGACGCCGGATGCGCCCGCCCGGTTCCCCGGCCGACCTCTCCGACGCCCCCTCTGTCCCGTGACCTGAGAGATTTCCCGGGCCGTGCGCGAACCGGGCCGCGCGCTCGGCGCCAGCCTCGATCCGTGCCTTCGACCTTGTTCCCCAAGGTCTCCTGGCCGGTTACTCCTTCGGTGAGCCGCCGGACCAAGGCCCGCGACTGCTTTCCAGAGTGTCACTCGATCGAGTGCGGTCCTCGATGCCTGAGAGTTTCCGGGGCGGTTGCTCCTTCGGCGCCGGCACGACTTCCGCACCCTGGGGAAGCCGGGTCGATCTCTCCCGCTCGATCCAATTCGGCGCCGGATGGCGAACCATCCGACTCCGTCCGGGGCGTGACAAACCCCGAATGCCCTTAGGATTGCGGCAGCGCCGCGCCCCTGTCAATCCACCATTTGCCGTTATCCGACAGGTCTTGCCGACGCACGCCATGGGGCGCCGAATTCCGTGCGACGCCGACGCTCGCGCGCCTTGGCGTCACTTCTTTTTCTTCGCCGGCGCGCCCTTGGAGCCGGCTTCGTCGAAGCCGACATAGATCTGCGCCTCGTCGGCGCTCGTCGCCGGGATCGCCACCATCTCGTCGATCTTCGACCAGGCGGCGGCATAATCCGGCGCATTCACCGACACCGGCACCTGATGCAACCCCGAATACAGCACCGTCTCGCCCGAGCGCACCGCCACCCGCACCGGCAAGGTGATGGCCCCGGTCGAGCCCTTCGGCCCCGACAGCACCCGGCCGGCCATGCCGACCTTGATCAGCGTCTTGTCGCCGACCAGCGAGCACTCCCGCGCCGTCTGCGTCAGCGTCGCCTGGAACCGGATCGCCTGCGGATCGCCTTGCTTGCCCGGCTCGAACAGCAGCATGGTCTCGGCACCGTTCTGGATGAACACCTTCGGACAGGTGCCGGTGATGGCGAAATCGCGCGGATCGAACATCGGCGCCGCCGGCGCCCCCGTCGACGCTTCCGGGGCGCTGGCAATGCCGCGCTCGACCGGCGTCACCACATCGGAAACCGAGCTGCAGGCCGAAAGGCCACCCGCCAGGACCACACCCATCAGAGCTGCGCGCATTCGCATTTTCGTCAATCCCAATTCGGAAATCCGCCCGGTTCGGCCCCGGTTCGGCAAAACTCGATCGCCCGTCTATAGCAAGAGGTGGCGCCGGACGCCATGGGGCGGTTGCCGCGCCGCCGGTTCCGGTCCGCCGCGCTCCCGGTTCCGGCCCGCCTTCACGAGACAACCGCGCCCTGCCCCTTGACGCCGCCGCGCGCCGGCCGCATCTCCCCTCCTGCGGTGCCCGTCGCCGCTGCCCTGGAGCCGACATGACCGCCAAGCCCCGCCTCGACATCCTGCTCTGCGCCCCGCGCGGCTTCTGCGCCGGCGTCGACCGCGCCATCCAGATCGTCGAGCTGGCGCTGCGGAAATACGGCGCCCCCGTCTATGTCCGCCACGAGATCGTCCACAATCGCTTCGTCGTCGACACGCTGAAGCAACAGGGCGCCATCTTCGTCGAGGAACTCGACGAGATCCCCGACACCGCCCAGCCGGTGATCTTCTCCGCCCATGGCGTGCCGAAATCCGTACCGCTCGCCGCCAGCGAGCGCCGCTTCTTCCAGCTCGACGCCACCTGCCCGCTCGTCACCAAGGTCCACCGCGAGGCCGAGATCCATCACCGCAAGGGCCGCCACGTCATCCTGATCGGCCATGCCGGCCACATCGAGGTGATCGGCACCATGGGCCAGTTGCCCGACGGCGCCGTGACCCTGATCGAGACCGCCGCCGATGTCGAGCGACTGACGCCCGCCGATCCCGACAACCTCGCCTACACCACCCAGACCACCCTCTCGGTCGACGACACAATCGGCATCGTCGCCGCCCTGCGCGCCCGCTTCCCCACCATCACCGGCCCGCACAAGGAAGACATCTGCTATGCCACCACCAACCGCCAGGAGGCGGTCAAGGCGGTGGCGGGTCGCGTCGACGCGATGATCGTCGTCGGCGCGCCGAATTCCTCCAATTCCCAGCGTCTGCGCGAGGTCGCCGAGCGCGAGGGCTGCCCCCGCTCGGTGCTGGTGCAACGCGCCGAACACCTTGACTGGTCGCTGTTTTCCAACCTGCGCACCCTCGGCCTCACCGCCGGCGCCTCCGCCCCGGAAGTCCTGGTGGAGGACGTCGTCGCCGCCTTCGCCGAACGCTACGACGTCCGCGTCGAACTCGTCCGCACCGCCGAGGAAACCCTCACCTTCAACCTCCCCCGCGAACTGCGCGACGTGGCGCGGCAACCCGGTTGAAATCAACCTCAGGTATGCATTTGGCCTTGACATT
>JAEULV010000007.1 GCA_016793065.1 Hyphomicrobiaceae bacterium | reverse complement strand
GCGAGGTGGCTCTTGCAGTAGGCCTTGAGGTCGGCGGCATCGATATCGTCGCCGGGAACGACGAAGGCGACGGCCTTCTCGCCGGTGCGATCGTCGTTGGTGCCGACGACGCCGACCATGCGCACGGTCGGACAGGTGATCAGCACCTCCTCGATCTCGCGCGGGAAGACGTTGAAGCCGCTGACGAAGATCACGTCCTTCTTGCGATCGGTGATGGTGATGAAGCCGTCGGCGTCGATGACGCCGATATCGCCGGTGTAGACGAAACCGTCGCGGATGGTACTGGCGGTTTCCTCGGGCCGGTCGACATAGCCGACGAACATGTGCGGGCCGCGCACGCGGATTTCACCGGCCTCGCCGGGCGGCAGGACGCGGGTGCCGGCGACGAGATCGACGACCTCGACGACCGTGTCGGGAACCGCCTTGCCGACCGAGCCGTAGCGGGTGCCGTGGGCGTCGGTGTTGATGGCGATCGGAGCGATCTCGGTCATGCCGTAGCCCTCGTGGATGCCGAGGCCGGTGGCGGCCTTCCAGCGGCGGATGACCTCGACCGGGAACGGGGCGCCGCCGCCGGGGCAGACGCGCAGGGCCGACAGATCCGACCCGGCGAAGCAGGTGGCGGCGAGCAGGCCGTTGTAGATCGCCGGCGGGCCGCCGCCGAAGATGGTGACCTTGTGGCTGGCCAGCATCGAGACGACGAGATCCGGCTGGAAGCGTTCGGGGATGACGACGGTCGCGGCGCCGTAGACCGGATTGAGCACGCCCATCAGCATGCCGTAGACGTGGAAGAACGGCGCCACCGGCAGCCAGACCTCGCCGCGCGGGCGGGTGGGCCAGCCCCATTCGATGCGCTCGACCTTGGCCATCAGCCGGCGGTGGCTGTGGCGGATGCCCTTGGAGACGCCGGTGGTGCCGCCGGAGAACATCAGCACCGCCGTCTGGTCGGGATCGATCGCCGGGCGCGGGGCGGCGGGATTGCCGGCGGCGACGAGGGCAGCGAGATCGAGCGGCCCGTCGCCGAACACCAGCGTCTCGAAGCCGAGTTCGGCGCCGAGGCCACTGATCTTCTCGGCCTGGTCGGCGGTGGTCAGGGCGAGCAGCGGCCGGGCGTCGGCGAGCAGCGGGCGCAGCGGATCGGCGGGGAAGGTGGTGTTGACCATCGCCGGGATCGCGCCGGCCCGCAGGCAGGCGAAGAAGCCGACATGGTATTCGATGGAGTTGGCGACCGGCAGGGCCACGACCTGGCCGCCGGCACCGCGCGCCAGCAGCAGATCGGCGAGGGCGGCGACGGCCCGGGCTTCGTCGGCATAGGTCAGGTGGCGGCCGAGATGTACCAGGGCGGTTGCTTCCGGCGTCACCGCGACCGCGTGGTCGAACATGGCGACGACATCGGGAAAGCTCGGGCGGGGGGCTCCGACCTCGTTCAAGGCCGGCGTGGTCGCGCAGTCCATGGGATCTCTCCGGGCTTCGCCGTCGACCGCAACAGGCCGAACGTCACATACGGTTTGGTCTGATTGGCAAGATAGGGCCGGCGCCGGCCGGGCGTCACCCGGGGGGGGGGGCGGAGGGGGGCGGCCGACAACCCGGGCGCCCTTGGGTGCCCGGATCGTCACGATTGCGGACGGGGCTTGCCCGGGTCCGCCTTACTCGACCACGGCCCACTTGCCGCCCTTGACCGTGATCAGCACGGCGGCGCGCTTGTCGACGCCGTTGCGGTCGGCGGCGGTGAAGTTGTAGACGCCATGGCTGCCGGCGATGTCGCGCTCGGTCTCGACGGCGGCGCGCAGGGCATCGCGGAAGGCGGGCGTGCCCGGCTGGCCGGCCTTGAGCGCCACGGGAACGGTGCGTTCCAGCACCTTGGCGACGTCGTAGATATAGGCGCCGAACAGGTTGCGGCTGGCGGGGCCGTTCTTGGCCTCGTAGGCGGCGGCGAAGGCAAGGCCCGGCTTCTTGGTCAGGGCCGTGTCGGCCTGCAGCTCGGCGACCAGCACCGGGCCGGCCGGCAGGACGACACCCTCGGCGGCGGCGGCGGCGATGCGCAGGAAGTCGTTGGAGGCGGCGCCGTGGGTCTGATAGACGTTGCCGGCATAGCCGCGCTCCTTCAGGGCGACCTGCGGCAGGGCGGCGCCGGTGCCGGAGGCGGCGACCAGCACCGCGTCGGGCTGGGCGGCGACCAGCTTCAGCACTTGACCGGCGACGGAGGTGTCGGCGCGGGCATAGCGCACGTCCTCGACGAGCTTCATGCCCTTCGGCTCGGCGATGTCCTTGAACGACTTGGCCCAGAGGTCGCCCCAGCTGTCGGAAAAGCCGATGAGGCCGACGGTCTTGACCTTGCGCTTTTCCATGTCGGCGAAGATCTGGCTGGCCATCAGCGACACCGGCTGGGCGACGACGACCGACCATTTGGCCTTGTCGCCGGCGAACACCGCCGGGGCGAGGGCGAAGTGCGGCACGCCGGCTTCGGTGGCAACGCCGTTGATCGCCATCGACGGCGGCGTGGTGGAGGAGCCGATCAGGACGTCGACATTGTTCTCGGTGACGAGGCGGCGGGCGTTGGTGGTGGCAGCGGACGGGTCGCCGCCATCGTCAAGCTGGATGACCTTGAGCTTGCGGCCGGCGATCTCCTCCGGCCAGAAGCCGAGGGTGGTCTTCTGCGGCACGCCGAGGGCGGCGGCCGGGCCGGTGGTGGCGATGGAAACGCCGATGGTGATGTCCTGGGCACTGACGACCGCAGCCCCCTGAACCGCCAGCGCGGCGCCGAAGCAGGCCAGACGCAGCAGCGCCTTCGAAACAACGTTGTCCGACATGAATTCCCTCCGGTTTCGTTCCCTGCGGGCGGGACTTGCCGTTGCCGATGCCCACCTCGCGCGTTTGTTGGTTCGGGTGCCTGCACCCACCCGGCGGCGCGGAGCGCCGGCGGAAGCTTGCCCTCGACGGGCGGTAGAAGGCCGCGCCACCGGTCCGGCCAGCGCACGGGACAGCGAGGCAGCGGACGATGGCGGCGGAATTCTCCACCTTGCCGGCATGGCGTTCGCTCGACTTGTCGCGTCGCCGGGCCGTCGCGCATTTCAATACACTTTGGTATGGCGATCGACGCACGAGCCGATCGGATGGGGCCGTTGGCTCATTTCGATCGATTAGTGTTGAGCCGGACCCTAATTGGAATTTGATATTAGTCAATACCTTCGCGTACTGTTTGCCGAAATAATTTCGAGATTTTTCGTTATCCCGAAATCCTGCCATCGATCGGAGCCGATGAGCCTGGTTCATTTCCCCGCAAGACTTCATTATGGATCAAACCGTTAGGGACGCGAGCGTGCGACCGGCGCCGAGAAAGGCGCCTGCCCCGGCATCGACGCTCCGCCGAAATCGATCAACACCTTGCAGTTCTGACCGCATTCCCGCTGGCGGCCGCGACCGGCGGGTCGCGGCGATCGTCGCCTATCGGATTTCCCCGATATCGGCGGCTTGGTCTTGCCGCGATAGTATGGCGACGCGCGGCATCGGCCGACGGATGCCATCGGCGGCCGGTGGCTCGCCCATTCGAGGACCTGTTCGGGACATGACGGCACTGACGATCGGCGATCTGCGCCCGGACGAGACCGAAGCCGCGGTGGCGCTGTGGGAGGCGTGCGGGCTGACGCGGCCGTGGAACGACGCGCGCGCCGACATCGCCATGGCGCTTGAAAAGCCGGCATCGACGGTGCTGGCCGGGCGGATCGACGGCCGGCTCGTCGCCACCGCCATGGTCGGCCATGACGGCCATCGCGGCTGGCTCTACTATCTCGCGGTGGCGCCCGATTGCCGGGGCCACGGCCATGGGCAGGCGATGGTGCGGGCGGGCGAGGCGTGGACGGCGCGGACCGGCATCCCCAAGCTCTGCCTGATGGTGCGCAGCGACAATGCCGGCGTGGTGGCGTTCTACAAGGCGATCGGCTACGAAACCGGCGATGTGGTCTGCCTGTCGCGCTGGGTCGACGGACGGCAGGGTTGACCGCCCTGCCCGCCCCGGCGCCTGACCAATCCGGCTGGAGCCTTGCCCCATGCGGTCCGCCCGCCTGCTCGATCTGATCCAGTTGCTGCGGCGCCACCGGCGGCCGGTCAGCGGCGACGAGCTGGCGCGGGCGATCGGCGTCAGTCTGCGCACGCTCTATCGCGACATCGCGACGCTGAAGGCCCAGGGCGCCGACATCGAGGGAGAGCCGGGACTCGGTTATGTGCTACGGCCGGGCTTCATGCTGCCGCCGTTGATGTTCCGCGAGGACGAGATCGAGGCGCTGGTGCTCGGTTCGCGCTGGGTGGCGGAGCGGGCGGACCCGCGACTGGCGGAAGCGGCGCGCAGCGCGCTGGCGAAGATCGGCGCGGTGCTGCCGGCGGATCTGGCGGAAAGCCTGCGCGATACCGCCCTGCTGGTCGGGCCGAGTGCGTCGGTGATCGCCGATGCGATCGACCTCGGCGTCGTCCGCCGGGCGATCCGCACCGAGCGGAAGCTGGCGATCGGCTATCGCGACGCGGCCGGGCTCGCCAGCGAGCGGCTGATCTGGCCGTTCGGTCTCGGCTTTTTCGATCACGTCCGGGTGGTGCTGGCGTGGTGCGAGCTGCGCGGCGGCTTCCGCTCGTTCCGGGCCGACCGCATCAGCCAACTGGAGGCGACCGACATCCGCTATCCGCGTCGACGGCAGGCGCTGCTGAAGGCCTGGCGCGAGGCGGAGGGTATTGTCGCGACACCGTGACGACTGCTGACAAAAACTGACAGCAGCATGCGGCATGGTCGGATCGTGTCCAACCGGGGAACGATCATGCTCAATGCCAATTTCATCATCCTCTATGTCGCCGACCCGACGGCGAGCGCCCGTTTCTATGCCGATCTGACCGGGCGCGAGCCGGTGGAGGCTTCTCCCACCTTCGCGATGTTCGCGCTGGCGTCCGGGTTGATGCTGGGGCTGTGGAAGGCCGACACGGTGGAGCCGAAGGCGACGCTGCGCGGCGGCGGCGGCGAACTGGGGCTGACGGTGGCCGATGCCGACGCGGTCGCCGCGACCTTCGCCGACTTCTCCGCGCGCGGCCTGCCGATCCTGCAGCCGCTGACGCGGATGGACTTCGGCCCGACCTTCGTCACCCACGATCCCGACGGCCACCGACTGCGGGTGTTCGCGGCCGGGGGCTGAAATGAACAAGGGATGGATCGCGGTGGCCTCGGCCGAGCATGTGCGCCGAGGCCGCGCCGAGGGCTTCATGCAGGTCTGCCACGGCAAGGCGGCACCGCTGCGGCGAATCAAGCCCGGCGACAGCGTCGTCTATTATTCGCCGACGACGACATTCGGCGGAACGGACAAGCTACAGGCATTCACCGCCCGCGGCATTGTTCGCGACGGCGAGTCGTATCAGGTCGACATGGGCGGCGGATTTCACCCGTGGCGCCGCGATGTCGACTGGCAGGCGGCGGCGGAAACGCCGATCCGGCCGCTGCTGGCAATTCTCGACTTCACCCGGGGCAATCCCGGGTGGGGATATCAGCTGCGGTTCGGGCTGTTTTCCATCTCGGACGACGATCGCGACCGCATCGCGGCGGCGATGACGGCGACGATGGCGACGATGGCGACGACGGCCAGGGAGCCGATCAGGGCCTGACCGGCGGCATGTCCCTGGCGCGGGTCTGGAGATAGACCAGCAGGGTGCGGATCTCCTCGTCATCGAGCGGCACGAAGCGCTTCATGGCGTTGAGCTGGCCGATCCAGTCATTGGCGGGCCAGGCATCGGGACGCGGCAGGGCGTGGCAGAACGAGCAGGACGACAGGTAGAGTTCGGCGCCATAGGCGGCAATGCCGGCGGCCTCGGCGGTGAAGCGGGCCGGCGCCACCCAGACGGTCAGGCGGACTTCGGTCCAGGCCTGGCCGGTGTCGGCATCGGTGACGACGCGGACGGTTTCGACCCGGGGCAGTGCCGCCGGCATCAGGGCGGCGCGGGGAATGCGCTTGCCTTGCTCGGCAAACAGGATCTCGGGCGAGCCTTCGCGTTGCCAGCCGGCAAGCTCGACGGCGAGCCAGCCGCCCTCGCGGGCCACGACCGAAACCGGCGCCAAGGGTGCGATCTCGCCGTCGGGCGGCGCCGGCGGGGCGATGTCGGGGCGGACGAGGCGGAACGGCGCGGCGCCGATGGCGATCAGGCGCTCGCCGGGACCGGCCGTTGCCGCCTCGGCGGCGGCGGCGAGGGCGGCGCGCATGGCGCGATGGCGGGCGGTGAGGTCCGGCAGCTTGTGGGCAATGCCCTTGTGGCAGTCGATGCAGGTCTTGCCCTTCCTTTCCGCCTCGCGCATCGCGTCGGCGGCCTCGCGCTTCTGCTTGTGAAAGTTCATCGCCTCGAAGGAATGGCAGTTGCGGCACTCGCGGCTGTCATTGGCGCGCATGCGGTCCCATTCGTGGCGGGCGAGATCAAGCCGGCGGGCCTCGAACTTTTCCGGGGTCGAGATGGTGCCGGCCAGCTTGGCGTAGAGCTCGCTCGAGGCCTCGACCTTGCGGATGAGCTTGTGGGTCCAGTCCCGCGGCACGTGGCAATCGGAGCAGATGGCGCGGACGCCGGACGGGTTGCTGTAGTGGGCGGACTGGAGATACTCGGGATAGACGGTCGCGCGCATCTCGTGGCACGAGGTGCAGAATTCAAGGCTGTTGGTCGCGTCCAGGGCGGTATTGAAGCCGCCCCAGACGACGATGCCGAGGGCAAGGCCGACCATGCCGGCGGGCGCGAGCATGGTCGCACGGACCCGGCGCCGCAGGGTTTCGAACAAGACGACACTCCTTCGCGCGGCCGTCACCGACGGCTCGCGGGGGCGGTTCACGGGGTGGCGCGGCGCCCGGGACAAGGGCGGACGATGCCGCGAGCGGGACCGGCTCGCGCCGGCCGGCCCCGCTCGCGGATTGGCGAAGTGGCTCAGTTGAACGGCTTCGGCACCGGGGTCTTGTCGGTCGACGGCGGCAGGATCGGCAGCTTGAAGTCGGGCTGGTCGCCGGTCATCGACTTGAGGAAGGCGACGATCTGGGCGTTTTCCTTGTCGGTGAACTTCTTGCCGAGCTGGATGCGGCCCATGACGTCCACGGCCTGGGTCAGCGTCGCGGCTTCGCCATCGTGGAAGTAGGGGTAGGTCATCTCGACATTGCGCAGGGTCGGAACCTTGAAGTTGAAGCGGTCGGCCTCTTCCTTGGTCACGGCGACGCGACC
>JAEULV010000138.1 GCA_016793065.1 Hyphomicrobiaceae bacterium | reverse complement strand
GCGCCGACCGCCAGGACGACCAAGATCACCGCCAGCGGCGAGGTCCGCTCCGCCCGGTTCGTTCCCCAGCAGCGCAAGGTCATCGCCGGTCTGAAAAACGGACAGATCGAGGTGTTCGATCTCGAAACCGCCCGGTCGCTTGCCACAAGGGGCGGGCATTTCGGCGATATCTGGTCCCTCAGCCTGACGCCGGACGGCTCCCGCCTCGTGACCGGCGGTCAGGACGGCACCACCCGGGTCTGGGACATGGCCACCCTGACGGAACTGACGACCCATGTCTCGATCGGCAAGGAATGGCTGACGATCACCCCGGAGGGCTTCTTCGACGCCTCCCCCAACGGCGCCCGCCTGATCAGCATCGTTCAGGGCATGCAGCTCTATGCCATCGACCAGTTCTACCAACAGCTCTACCGCCCCGATCTGGTGCGCGAGAAGCTCGCCGGCGACCCGCAGGGCAAGGTCAGGGCCGCCGCCGCCCAGCTCGACCTGACCCGCATCATCGCGTCCGGCGCCGCCCCCTCCATCCGCTCGCTCGCCAGCCGGCCGCAGGACGGCGGCGATGGTGAAATCGTCGTCGTCGAGACCGAGATCGAGGATCAAGGCGGCGGCATCGGCAAGATCGAATGGAAGGTCAACGGCGTCACCAAGGCGGTGGAACTGCGCGGCGCCACGCCGGTCCAGGACACCGCCGCGCCGGCCGGCACCCGCATGATCAAGCTGCAGAAGCCGCTGCAACTGTCGCCGGGCGAAAACCGCATCGAGGTCGTCGTCTACAACAAGGCCGACCTGATCGCCTCCCGCCCCAGCCAGATCACCCTGCAACGCGTCGTCGCCAGCCAGCCGAAGCCCCGGTTGTTTGTCCTCTCGGTCGGCGTCAACGCCTATGCCGACACCGCGCTGCGGCTGAATTACGCCCGCCCCGACGCCGAGGCGATCGCCGCCGCCCTCGCCAAGGCCGGCCAGCCGCTCTACACCGAGGTCAAGGTCACCGCCCTGACCGACAACGGCGCGGTGTCGACCGGGCTCGACGCCGCCTTCACCCGGCTTGCCGGCGAGATCAAGCCGAGCGACGTCTTCGTCTTCTTCCTCGCCGGCCACGGCAAGACCGTCGACGGTCGCTACTACTTCCTGCCGCAGGACATCCGCCTTGCCGAAAGCGCCGACGTCGTCCGCTCCGGCATCGGTCAGGACCGCTGGCAGGAATGGCTCTCCCGCATCCCGGCGGCCAAGAGCCTGGTGCTGCTCGATACCTGCGAAAGCGGCTCGATGACCCAGGTGCCGGGGCAACGCTCGGCCGGCATCGAGTACGCAACCGCGATCGAAAAGCTCAGCCGCTCCACCGGCCGCACCACCATCTCGGCGGCGACCGACGACAAGCCGGCGCTGGAGGGCTATCGCGGCCACGGCGTCTTCACCTTCGCCATTCTCGATGCCGTCGGCAATGCCGATCTCAACAAGAACAAGGCGATCGAGGTCACCGAACTCGCCGGCTATGTGCTGCAGAAGGTGCAGGACGTCAGCTTCTCGGCCTTCAACTACCGCCAGGTGCCGCGCATGGCGATCAATGGCGACGATTTCTCAGTCGCCGCCGTCACCGCCGGCATCACCGCCGCCGAGACCGCACAAGCGCCGAAGCGTCCGACCCATGTGGTGTGGGAACCGGTGGCCGTCGCCGCCGAGCCGGGCGCCGCCGCCGGCGGCACCAGGCTGCCGGCCAAGACCTTCGTCCGCGTCCTGTCGACCCGTGGCGACTGGGGCCTGATCGCCGTCGACGGTAAGCAACTCGGCTTCGTGCCGATGGCGAGCCTGCTGGCGATGCCGGCGGATTGAGTTGGCGCGGCAGGGATACGACGACAGCGATCCGCCGCCTCGCGGCGAAATGTCAGACACCTGCTGCGGCAATCATCACCGCCGCGATCAGCGCTTCGGCGACTTCTTTGACAGCCGCTTGACGTTGGCCTTGACGCGGTCATGCACCGGCTTCATCGCCGCCTCGGCGATCAGCAGCGGCGCGTCGAACGGCGGCCGGCCGGTCATCACCGCCGCGCCCATCACATTGCCGGCGGCCGTGCCGGCGGCCATGGCGCTTTCCTGCAGGGCGCTCAGCTTTTCGCTGACCATGCGGAAATTCTCAAAACCTCCGAACCCGGCGGTTGGATCGGCCATGCGTTCGGCGCGCATCGCCATCACCATGGGCGACAACGCCGCGATTTCGCCCATGGCGACCGCGTTCGAAGTCATCGTCTGCATCCACGGCAACAGATATCGCGGGCGGAACATCAGGTCTTCCTCTCTGCGTGTTGAACGACGCTTATCATGGCTGTCCGGTTTCAACGCAAGCACTAAAACCTTGTACCGACACAGTTTCTCACCGAGAGACCGACAATTGGCGCTTTCCCCGTCCACCCGTTTCAGCCCCGTTGGCACTACCGATCCCAAGGTGGAATCGCGGGCCGGAGGCCGGCGGGCGGGCGGATCGAGGCACTCACCCAAGCCCGACCACGCGCGTCGTCCGCGCCTGGACCATCAAACCTGAGTTAATCTACCGAGGTGCTGCAATCGGGGCAAACACGTGTCATATATCCGTGGAATACGGGTCTGCACGCGAACGCTGGCACACGCGCCATAGTGAACGCCCTGATTCAGCGGCGCAAGCGCAGTTCCGCGCACCCGTCGACGCTTTGGCGCCGGAAAGCGCGGGAAAGCGGTCACGGCGGCGGCGTTGGACCGGCTGCTTTGTTGAATTCATTCGTCTTTCTCGCGGCGGTCTTGTGACAGTGCCGCGAAAAGACTGGCGGGGAGTGACAAATTTGGCGGAAATCCTCAGCCCGGCGATGATCGAAGCGGCCGCTCAACGCATTCGCGGCCATGTCCGCCACACGCCGACCATGGACGTCGAGGGCGCCGCCTTCGGTGTCGCCGAACCGGTCAACCTCAAGCTGGAGCTGACCCAGCACACCGGTTCGTTCAAGCCGCGCGGCGCCTTCAACAACCTGCTCGGCCGTCAGGTCCCCGCCGCCGGCGTCACCGCCGCGTCCGGCGGCAATCACGGCGCCGCCGTCGCCTACGCCGCCGCCTGCCTCGGCCATCGGGCGCGCATCTTCGTGCCGACCGTCTCCAGCCCGACCAAGATCGCCCGCATCCGCTCCTACGGCGCCGATGTGGTCGTCGCCGGCGAGCGCTATGCCGACGCGCTGGCACTGTCCGACCAATATGCCGCCGAAAGCGGCGCCCTGGTCGTCCATGCCTATGACAGCCCCTTCACCATTGCCGGCCAGGGCACGGCCGGGCTCGAATGGGAAGACGACGTGCCGGATCTGCAGACCGTTCTGGTCGCCGTCGGCGGCGGCGGCCTGATCGCCGGCATTGCCCTGTGGTTCGGTCACGGCGTCAAGGTCGTCGGCGTCGAACCGCAGGGTTCGTGCTGCCTGCACGCCGCCCGCGCCGCCGGCCGTCCGGTCGATGTCGCCACGGAGAGCATCGCCGTCGATTCCCTTGGCGCCCGCCGCGTCGGCGAACTCGCCTTCGGCATCGCCGAGGACTATGTCGACGACAGCGTCGTAGTCTCCGACGCCTTCATCGAGGAAGCCCAGCGCCGCCTGTGGCAACGCTGCCAGATCGCCGCCGAACCCGGCGGCGCCACCGCCCTTGCCGCCCTGCTGTCCGGCGCCTACCGCCCCGCCCCCGGCGAACGCGTCGGCGTCCTGGTCTGCGGCGCCAACGTCGACCTCGCCAAGCTGGCGACAACCACCGCCTGACCCGGAACGGACGGACAAAAGCCCTCCGCAAGACCCGAATTTGCCCCGATTTCCCTCCCCTTTATGGGGAGGGTGGCGCCGAAGGCGCCGGGTGGGGTGGGTTGCGCGGAGGGCGGACCTCAAGCCCGCGCTCCGGGCTAGCCACCAATCCCCCTGGCGTCATCGCCTGTTATGATGTAACAGTTCCATTCAACACGATGCGGGCCCGCGTCGCGATCACACGACCCGCAAACACCGGCACATCGCCCGGCAATCACAGCTGTTTCGGAGGGGCAATGACAGTCGCAACGCTGATCGGCCGGATCTTTCGGGCAACGCGCGCCGCGAATGGCGATGTGCGTGGCGGCGCGGCGACGGATGCCGTCTTCAACGCGTTGTTTTCAGATCAATCCGCCGAATCCGCCCACGTCCACCGGCCCGACCCGATGTCGAAATGCCGGCAATGCGCCGAAGCCGGGTTTCGCGCCGACGTCGTCGCGGATGACGCCGACAAGGCCCAGCGCTGAAATCCCCGTCGTCGCCGATCAGACGCACGTCCTGTCAATAATCTACGCCGTTCGAAGCCCGCGCGGCGGCAAGGGCCGAACGGCAATCACGACCGGATGCTCAGTGGATCACGCCCCGGCGCAGCCCCTCGGCAACCGCGTGCGTCCGGTTGGTGGCGCACAGCTTCCGCGTCGCGGCGGCGATGTACCAATCGGCCGTGTGATGCGAGATCTGCAGGATCTGCGCGATCTCCCAGCTGGTCTTGCCGGCCGCGGTCCATTGCAGGCACTCGCGCTCGCGCGGGCTCAGATCCGTGACCACCCGCTCCATGTCGATCCGCTCGGGCTCACCGACGAAAACCGGGTTCAGCTGGATGAGCTTGTGCGTTTCTTCAGCCATGGCCGACTGCTCCAGACATCGGTGAGGGGCCTTGCCGGCTGCCCACTCGGCGGCGCGTCGGTTCAGGCCGGTAGATCGAAATCGGACCAAGGGTACAGGGATGAGTTGCGCGTTCGAAAAATTGCGCCTATAATGCGCTCATTCTCGACATGGCCCCGCCCGAAGCCCCCCTGATTTTCAGAGGGTGACGTGGCGTCCGTGATTCCAGCGTGAAAAAGCCCCTGATTGGAGCCTGTCGCCGGCGGTATTCCATTAGGCTGCGCCAATCCGTCGCCCCGACGTTGCCCATATGCAACGACGCGCTCCGGCCGCGTCGCAACCTGCTGGCGCCCGCGTCATCGCTGGTCGGTCTCGGCCCGGCTCGTTCGAACCGACGCCCGCCGCCGCCATCTTGCCGATCCGGTTCCGGCATGGTTCAACCGGTGCCGCAGCTGAAATCGCCAGCGCTCACATGCGCCCGCGTCGCGGGGCCAATCAGGGATCCCTCCATGCCGCCCATCGCCCCGCCGTCGCGACCCGAGCCGATTCCGGTCACCGTGCTGACCGGCTTTCTCGGCGCCGGCAAGACGACGCTGCTCAACCGGGTGCTGAAGGACCCCGGCCTTGCCGGCACCGCCGTCATCATCAACGAGTTCGGCGAGATCGGCCTCGATCACCTCCTCGTCGATGCCGCCGAGGAGGGCATTGTCGAACTCTCCTCCGGCTGCCTGTGCTGCACCATTCGCGGCGACCTGGTGCGCGCGCTGGAAGACCTGCTGCGCGGCTTCGACAACGGCCGCATCCGGCAGCTGACCCGCGTCGTCATCGAAACGACCGGCCTCGCCGATCCGGCGCCGATCCTGCACACGATCATGCAGCATCCCTATTTCGTCATGCGCTACCGACTCGAGGGCGTCGTCACCATGGTCGACGCCGTCAACGGCCTCGGAACGTTCGAGGCCCAGCCCGAGGCGGTCAAGCAGGCCGCCGTCGCCGATCGCATCGTCCTGACCAAGGTCGATCTGGTCGAGGGCGAGGCCGCGACCAGGACCCTGGCGCGATTGCGCGGCTGGCTCGCCGCCATCGCCCCCGCCGCCCCGGTGATCGAGGCCCGCGACGGCGGCCCCGGCGCCGAGGTGCTGTTCGACATCGGCCTGTGGGATGAAAAGCGCAAGATCCACGATGTCGGCCGCTGGCTGGCGGAAGAGGCCCATCGCGACCACCACCGCCACGCCGATCATGGCCACGATCACCACCACGGTCATGATCATCACGACCATGACCACCACCACGATCACGATCCCAACCGGCACGGCGACAACATCCGCGCCTTCGCGCTGGCCACCGACACGCCCGTCTCCGCCGCCGCCATCGACATGTTCGTCGATCTGCTGCGCGCCGCCCATGGGCCCAAGCTCTTGCGGATGAAGGGCGTCGTCCGCCTCGCCGACGACCCCGAGCGGCCGCTGGTGCTGCATGTCGTCCAGCACGTCATGCACCCGCCGACCCGGCTGCCGGCCTGGCCCGATGCCGATCGCCGCACCCGCCTCGTCTTCATCACCCGCGACCTGGAGGAAGCCTTCGTCCGGCGGATGTTCGACGCCTTCATCAACGCCATCGGCATCGATACGCCCGATCGCGACGCGATGATGGACAATCCGCTGGCGATTTCCGGTTTCGACGGCCGATTTCGGCCTTGATCGCAATGTTAAGTCAACTCCCGATGCGGTATCGGAAGATCGATCCGCGCATCGGTTCGGCCGAGCGATTCCGGCACAGGAGACAACAGCAATGACCGTGATTCCCGTCGTTCTCTGTGGTGGTTCGGGTTCGCGGTTGTGGCCGGCGTCGCGGGAGGGTCATCCCAAGCAGTTCCTGTCGTTCGGCTCGCCCCATTCGCTTTTTCAGGACACCATCCTGCGCGTCGCCGGCGAGCGCTTCGGCCGGCCGATCGTCGTCACCGGCTCCGACTATCGCTTCCTTGTCGCCGAGCAGGTGCGCGGCCTCGGCATCGAGGCCGACATCCTGCTTGAGCCGATGCGTCGCGACAGCTGCGCCGCCATCGCCGCCGCCGCCGCCGTCGCCCGTGATCGCGACCCCGAGGCCATCGTCCTGGTGCTCGCCGCCGATCACGCCATGCCCGATACCGCCGGCTTCCTCGCCCATGTCGATCGCGGCCTCGCCGCCGCCCGCGCCGGCCGCATCGTCACCTTCGGCATCCGTCCGTCGAAGCCCGCCACCGGCTATGGTTACATCCGCCCCGGCGCGACCATCGCCGACGTCGAGGGTGTCAACGACATCGGCGCCTTCGTCGAAAAGCCCGATGCCGCGACCGCCGAGCGCTATGTCGGCGAGGGCTATCTGTGGAACTCCGGCAATTTCCTGTTCTCCGCCAAGGTCTTCCTTGACGAACTCGACCGGCTGGCGCCCGACATCGCCCGCCCGGTCCTCGCCTCCGTTGCCGCAGCCGCCCGCGATCTCGACTTCCTCCGCCTCGCCCCCGGGGAATTCGCCAGGTCGATCGCCAAGTCGGTCGACTACGCCGTGATGGAAAAGACCGCGCTGGCCGCCGTCGTCCCCTCCGACTTCGCCTGGTCCGATATCGGCGCCTGGTCGGCGGTCTGGGACATGGCCGGCAAGGATGCCGACGGCAACGCCGCCATCGGCGACGCGGTGTTCCACGCCGCCCATGGCAATTTCGTCCACTCGCCCGACATCCTCACCACCGTCGTCGGCCTTGACGACGTCATCGTCGTCACCACCCGCGACGCCGTGCTGGTTGCCTCAAAGGCCCGCTCCGAGGACGTCAAGGCCCTCGTCGGCAAGCTCAACGCCGCCAGGCGCCCCGAGGCGAGCGAGCATCTGCGCGTCTATCGCCCCTGGGGTCATTACGAGCGCATCGACATCGGCAAGCGCTATCAGGTCAAGCGCATCACCGTGCGCCCCGGCCACAAGCTGTCGCTGCAAAGCCATGTCCACCGTTCCGAGCACTGGGTCGTGGTCAGCGGCACCGCCCGCGTCACCGTCGACGACATGGTCAAGCTGGTTGGCGAGAACGAGTCGGTCTACATCCCGCTCGGCGCCGTCCACCGCATGGAAAACCCCGGCCGCATTCCGCTGGAGCTGATCGAGGTGCAGTCGGGCAGCTATACCGGTGAGGATGACATCATCCGCTACGAGGACGTCTACAATCGCGGCTGACCGGCGCGGCAGGACGCCGGCCTTGAGGGAGGATGTTTCGTGGCAGCGCCGAAGAACAGGTTCCGTGAAAAGCTCGCCGCCCGTCCGGTGATCCACGGCTCGTGGCTGATGACCAACTCGCCGACGGCGACCGAGGCCATGGGGCTCCTCGGCTTCGACTTCCTCGTGATCGACATGGAACACGTTCCGCTCGATCTCGGCGATGTCGTCGCCCACCTGCAGGCCGTCGGCAACACCGACGCCGCCCCGGTGACGCGGGTGCCGTGGAACGACGCCGTCATGGTCAAGCGCGTCCTCGACGTCGGCGCCCAAACGCTGATGTTCCCCTTCATCCAGACCGTCGAGGAAGCCCGCGCCGCCGTCGCCGCGACCCGCTATCCGCCCGACGGTATCCGCGGCGTCGCCGGCTCGACCCGCGCCTGCGGCTACGGCACCACCGCCGACTACTTCAAGACCGCCAATGCCGAGATCGGCGTGATCCTGCAGCTGGAAACCCCCGAGGCCGTGGCGCGGATGGCCGAGATCGCCGCCGTTCCCGGCGTCGACGCGCTGTTCATCGGCCCGGCCGACCTCTCGGCCAACATGGGCCTCCTCGGCGAGATCACCCACCCCGACGCGCAGGCCGAGCTCGAGGCCGGCGCCCGCGCCGCCCGCGCCCTTGGCAAGCCCGTCGGCATCATCGCCGGCAGCGAGGCGCTGGCGCGGGCCTACGAGCGCTACGGCTACACCTTCGTCGCCCTCGCCTCCGACATGAACTTCATCGCCGTCGGCGCCCGCGCCGCCCTCGCCGCCGCCCGCGGCTGAGCCAGCAAGGCCCGCGCACCGGCCGGCGTCGTTTGCCCGTCACGACGCAGCGTCATCTTGCGGGATGGCGCGAAGGGGCGGATTCGTGCGATCCTTGTTTCCATTGCTTTGGCTTGAGGAGATTGACCCGTGAACCTCGGTGGTCTCGACATCACACTCATCATCCTGATCGCGCTTGCGATCTTCGTGTTCTTCGCCGGCGTCAAGACCGTCCCCCAGGGCTACAACTGGACGGTCGAGCGATTCGGCAAGTATGTCGGCACGCTGAAGCCGGGCCTCAACCTGATCGTCCCGTTCATCGACACGATCGGCGCCAAGAAGAACATGATGGAGCAGGTGCTCGACGTGCCGCGCCAGGAAGTGATCACCAAAGACAACGCCACCGTGGCGGTCGACGGCGTCACCTTCTTCCAGATCATCGACGCCGCCCGCGCCTCCTACGAGGTCGCCCAGCTCGAGGTCGCCATCCTCAACCTGACCATGACCAATATCCGCACCGTCATGGGCTCGATGGACCTCGACACCCTTCTGTCCCATCGCGACGACATCAATTCCAAGCTGCTGCACGTCGTCGACGCCGCCGCCGCGCCCTGGGGCATCAAGGTCAACCGCATCGAGATCAAGGACATCGTCCCGCCGGCCGATCTCGTCGCCTCCATGGGTCGCCAGATGAAGGCCGAGCGCGACAAGCGCGCCTCGATCCTCGAGGCCGAGGGCCTGCGCCAGGCCGAGATCCTCCGCGCCGAGGGCCAGAAGCAGGCGCAGATCCTCGAGTCCGAAGGCCGCAAGGAAGCCGCCTTCCGCGACGCCGAGGCGCGCGAACGCTCCGCCGAGGCCGAGGCCAACGCCACCCGCATGGTGTCGGAAGCCATTTCCAAGGGCGACGTCCAGGCAATCAACTACTTCATTGCCCAGAAATATGTCGAGGCGCTGAAGGGCATCG
>JAEULV010000128.1 GCA_016793065.1 Hyphomicrobiaceae bacterium | reverse complement strand
GCTTGCCGCCGGCGGCTTTGACCCCGGCGAGGTCGACGGCCTCGCCGGCGACCGGACATGGTCCGCCATCGGCCACCTGCTGGCCTCGCGCGGCATCGCGCCGGATGCGCGGCGCGGCTGGTCCGGCGAGCGCCTGCTGGTGGCCGCCGCCCAGGCGATATGTCAGGCCGACGGCATCGACCCCGGCCCGATCGACGGGCTGATCGGCCCGCAGACCCGCGTTGCCTTTTCGCGCTATCCGTCGCGGCCGCTCGGTGGGCGCGATGGCGGCGGCCTGCCGCCGGCCGGCCAGATGACGCCGCGCCAGATGGCGCGGCCGCGACAGGCCGATGTCGAGCGGGTCTATGGCCCGCCCGGCACCGGTCAGGTGACGGTGACACTGCCGTGGCCGATGCGCCTCGCCTGGGAAAAACCCCAAATCGTCCAGCGCACCTCCTGCCACCACCTCATCGCCGACGACTTGATCGGCCTGCTCGAGGCCGTCGGCCGCGCCTATGACCGCGACACCCGCGCCAGCCTCGGCCTCGATCTGTGGGGCGGGTGTCTCAATGTCCGTCGCATGCGCGGCGGCTCGGCCTGGTCGATGCACGCCTGGGGCATCGCCGTCGATCTCGACCCCGACCGCAACGGCTTGCGCGCCGACCACACCACGGCGCGGCTCGCCCGCCCCGACGCCGCGCCGTTCTGGCGGCTGGTCGCCGAGTACGGATTCGTCGGCCTCGGCCCGGCCCGCGATTACGACTGGATGCACTTCCAGGCGGCGCGGCTCTGACCATCGGCTTCCCCCTCATCGCGTCGCGGCCATGTCGGTCGCGACGCCACGGACAAGGACCCATCCCCATGCATGCCGTCGACTTTTCCCCGCTGCTGGAGCCGCTGCTCCAGATCGCCGGGGCGGTGCTCGCCGCCCTGATCGGCGCCCTCGTCACGCGCGGGCTCGCCGTGCTCAAGATCAGCATCGACGCCGGCCAGCGCGAGGCGCTGCACCAGGCCATCGCCCGCGGCGTCACGCTGGCGACGGCCAAGGTCGGCGACGTCGCCGCCGGCCGGATGACGATCGAGGTGCGCAACCAGCTGCTCGCCGAGGCGATGACCTATGTCATCAAGACCAGCCCCGGCGCAGCGGCCCATTTCGGTCTCGACGCCACCAAGCTCGGCCCGCTGGTCGAGGCCCATATCGCCAAGGCGCTCGGCCATGCTTGAGGCCATCCTATCGGCCATCCTCGGCGCGGTGATCGAGGGCGCCCGCGCCTGGCTCAAGGATCGCCGCGCCGAGCAGTCCCTGAGGGACCTCGGCGCCGCCACCGCCAAACTGGAGATCACCCATGCCGAAGATGCCGCCCGCCGCCGGGCTGACGCTGTCCGCCCTGGCGATCCTGCTGACCTGCCTCGGCGGCTGCGCGACGAGCTCTGACACCGGCCCGCCGGTGGCCGTCGTCCGCTGCCCCGCCCTCAAGGGCTACCCCTCGACAGTCGGCGCCGCCGCGTCGATCGAGGCCCGCCAGCTCGGGCCGAACTCGACGCTCGCCGCGCTGCTGTCGGACTATCTCGACATGCGAGCCAAGTGCCGCGCCCTCGAGGGAGGGCGGTGACATGGGCGGCGACTATCCCGGCGGACGCGGCCACGGCTCCGTCGTCGACGACATCCTCGCCCTGCTCGCCTGGCTCCTCGTCCTCGCTGTCGGGGCGGGCGTCGTCGCCATGCTGCTCGGCCTCGGCTGAGTGGGGCCACGAGGCTCCCCCGTCTTGCGCCGCCGCGCTGGGTCGTGCCCGGTGCGGCGGCTTTTTTTCTGCCCGACACCACCACCGGAGGCTGATAGCCCATGAGCGACCCGATGCACTACTACCTTGGCATGAAATCATCCGGCGTCCTGGCGGCCTTTTTCGGCGGCGTCGTCGCCGGTCTGTCGATGCCGCGCGGCACCACCTCGCCGGTGCGACTGGTGGCGACCGCCGTCGGGACCATCACCTCGATCTACGTCTCGCCGCTGACGGCGGCGCTGCTGCGGTCATGGGTGCCGCTCGGTCCGGACGAGGTGCTGGCGCTCGCCGGATTCGTCACCGGCGCCCTCGGTTTCGTCGTCGTCACCGGCGCCTCGGCGGTGCTGCGCCGCCTGCGCGACCGCGCCCCCGACGTGATCGAGGACGCGGTCCGCCACCGCCTGGGCGTCGACGACCGCGAGGAGCCCGGCCGATGACGCCGTCTCCTGACCTAGGCGCCGCCACCGACTACGCCGCCCGCATCGCCGCCATCGCCGCCATCGCCGCCTGCCTGCGAATCGAGGCGGCGGCCCGCGCAGTCGACCCGGTCGACCTCGCCGCCGCCGTCATCACCCACTACGACCACATCGCCTCGCTCGGTATCGACCGGGTGCGGATGCCGGAGGACCGGCGACCGCTGGTGTGAGTGTGGACTAGCGCGATCGATCGTGCGCGTCCGCCGCCGCTGCCGTCGGGGGCGTCGCGCCGCGCGGGCTGACGCGAAAAGTGTACCCCCGGGTGATGCCGGCCGCGACAACGGCGCCCAGGCATGCGGCCTGGGCGCCAACGCAGGGCCAACCAAGGTCGCGGGCCTCGGTGTCGTCGCTGGCGAGGCCGAGGTCGATTGCGTCCGGCGGGCCATGGCTGGCGGCCATGGCGTCGATCTGGGCGATGGCCTCATCGGCGGCTCGGGCGATTTTTTCGGCCAGCCGGGCAAGATCGCCCAGCACGGCGTCTTGGGGCTGGCGTCGCCCGCTAGCCCAGGATTTGACGGTGTCGATTCGGACGCCGAGATATTCGGCGGCTTCCAGCTGCGATAGGCCGCAGCGGGAAACAAGCAGATCGAAAATCGTCGCCATGTCAGGCCGCCAGCTTGCGCGGGGTCGTCGGCGCGCCCCGCTGGTCCGTGGCGCCGAACATCGGCCACCACTCCAATCGCGCCACCTGGCGCCGCCCGCGCCACACCCACGTGATGTGCGGGGTCTCGACCGTGATGTCGACGACGGTGGCGCCATCGTCGCGCCGTCGCGGCGTCCGCGCGATCCGATACGGGGGGATGTTCTCGGCCTCGGCGGCAATCGCCGTCAGGTCGCGGGCGATCGCCATCTTCTGCGAGACGCCGCCCATCGTGGCGACGTACTCGCTCGCGGCGTCGACCCCACGCTCCCTGATCTGCGCCAGCGCGTCGACAACATGGCGACCCATCGCCAAAAATCGCGCGCGGCCGGACGGAAGTTGGGAGGTGAAGGCGGTAATCATGGCAGGACTCCTGTTCCTCTTGCGGCGGGCCACCCCGCTGCGTTGATAGGGACACTGTACACGACGCGTGTACAGTGTCAAGTGTATTTGCGCGGCCGCCGCCTACCCCGCCGACCACGACAGCACGACCGCGCGCCTGCCGTCGCCGTCGACCCGCCACGGCAAGCGGATCAGCGTGACGCGGATGCGCCCGCATCGCCCCGCCGGCACGGTGCGGGACTCGATTGCCGGGCCTGGGCCGGCTATGGCGGTCGATACCGCGACGTCAAAAATACGCCACATCGTCATACCTCATTGTTTAGGCTTTGTTTTTTTGTAATGCACACTGCCGGTCCGCCCGGCGATCAGGGTGTGGCGGGGTTTGGCGCCCCATTTCAGAAACTGCTTAAGCTGCCGCCGCTTGCGGCGGGTGCGGTGCTTTCGGGCCATGCCAGGCTCCACGCGGTCGCGAGCTCGCGGCGCCTCGTGATGATCGCTGCCAACCTGGCGATGATCGCCCAGGCCGTCGCGGCGGCTGGCGTGGAGATACTCCCGCCGGCGTCACCGGACGGGCGATCGGGCGCGGGTGTGCGGTGGCGGCGATAGTGCCTGATATCATTGCCGCAACCATTGCCGCATTCCGGCGTTGCGGGGGAAATATTGACGCAATCCATTGTTTTTATTGGTGGCCCCGGCAGGACTCGAACCTGCAACCAGACCGTTATGAGCGGCCGGCTCTAACCATTGAGCTACAGGGCCACGGGTTGCAGGCGAAGCGGTGCAACCGGCGTCAGGGCTTCCTATAGCATGGGCGGCAAGGGTGGCAACATTGGGGATGGTGGTTGCGGCGGCGCAATCCGCGGGCAAGGCGGCTGGCGGTTGCCGCGATCACGTTGCGGCCGGGCGTCGGTCGCTGCCGACCTCGCTGTCGGAACGTGCCGGCAGCGGCGAGGCACGCCGAATAGCGGGCAATCCTGGCGCGAACCCGCCGGGCACCGCCACGGCTTTGCCGTGATCACGCCCTATCGATCGGGTTCCCGGGCTCGAAGCCGATTCCGGCCGGTGGCCGCATGGCGCGGGGGCGGAATTGGCTGTCGATCGTCTTCATCGTCGGTTTCGCGCGGGCATCTCCGGCCCGGGCGGCGCCGGCCCAAGCTTCCGTCCCGTCTTCGAAAGGAAATCCGATGTCGCTGCCGAAAATTCTTGCCGTGATGCCGCTGGCGCTGATGCTGACGGGTGGGGCGGCGATGGCCGAGGACAAGGCGCCGGCGGCGACGATCACGCTGTCGGGCACGGGCGAACTGAAGCTGGCGCCGGATGCGGCGGTGGTGTCGATCGGGGTTTCGAGCGATGCTAAGACCGCCAAGGACGCACTGGCGGCCAATACCAAGGCGGTTGCCGGCATTGTCGAGCAGGTGAAGGCGGCCGGTATCGAGGCCAAGAACCTGCGCACCGCGCAGTTCAGCATCAACCCGACCTATGCCAGCCGCAAGCGCGCCGACGGGCGCGAGGTGCAGGAGGTCGTCGGCTACAACGTCGCCAATGTCGTCAGCGTGCGGGTGGCGCCGATCGACAAGCTGGGACCGTTGCTGGATCAGGTGGTGCAGCAGGGGGCCAACCAGATCAACGGGCTGGATTTCGTCGTCGATGGCGCCGATCGCAAGCTCGATGAGGCGCGGGCGGCGGCGATCGCCGATGCGCGGCGCAAGGCGGAGATCTATGTCGCCGGTGCTGGCGCCCGGCTCGGGCGGGTGCTGTCGATCAGCGAAGCCGGCGCGCATCCGATGCCGGTGTTCAAGGCGACGCGGGCAATGGCGGCGGAAATGGCGGCGGCGCCGGTGCCGGTGGAAGCCGGCGAGGAAACGCTGTCGGCACAGGTGAGCGTCACCTGGGAGATCGTCAACGCCGGCAACTGAGCGTCGTTGCAAAAGCTCGGACCGGCGGGACAGCCTTGGGCGTCGCGCCGGCCGACGCGCGCCGCTTGGCGGCTGGGGCGGCCAGCCGGATCGGTACGATGATCGATCTGGTTAATCGATCAATCAAAATATATCATTTCTGCTCATGTTCGCCGGCTGATAGGTTTTGCCGAAGGCGGTTGCGAGGCGTGCCGCGTGGATTCCACCCAAGCATTTTGCGCAGGCGCGACAGCTTCAACGCCGGGGGCCATGGTCGCGGGTTCGGAGACGAGATGGCGGGAACGGGCGCGGGGGACATTCGCGACGACGCGGCAAGCGGCGCGGCAACGGCGCGATCGGGCGATATCGATGTGTGGCGGTTGACGATCGCGCAGGCGTTGGCGGGTGCCAACGCGGCGGTGGTCTATGCGACCGGCTCGATCGTCGGCAACGTGCTGGCCCCGGACAAGGCGCTGGCGACGCTGCCGATTTCGATCTTCGTCGTCGGCATGGCCGCCTGCACGCTGCCGGCCGGGGCGATTGCCCGGCATCACGGCCGGCGGGCGGCCTTCATGGCCGGAACCGGGGCAGGCGTTCTGGCCGGGCTGCTGGCGGCGCTTGCATCGCTCCTGGGGTCATTCTGGCTGTTCTGCGCGGCGACCTTTCTCGGCGGCGCCTATGGCGCGGTCGTGCTGTCGTTTCGCTTTGCCGCCGCCGATTGCGTTCCGGCGGAGCGGCGCCCGCGCGCCATGTCGCTGGTGATGGCGGGCGGGGTCTTCGCCGGGGTGCTCGGGCCGCAGCTCGTCAACCACACGATGGACCTGTGGCCGCCGCATTTGTTTGCCGCTACCTATATCGGGCAGGCGCTGGTTGCCGCCGTTTCGGCGCTGGTGCTGATCGGGGTTCGCATCCCGATGCCGACCAGGGCGGAAATCGCCGGCGGCCGCCCGCTCGGCGAGATCGCCCGGCAGCCGCGCTTCATCACCGCCGTCGTGTGCGGCGTGGTGTCCTACATGGTGATGAACTTCCTGATGACGGCGGCGCCGCTGGCGATGCATTTCTGCGGCCTGTCGCAGGAAGCGGCGAATATCGGGCTGCAATGGCATATCATCGCCATGTACGCGCCGGGCTTCTTCACCGGCGCGCTGATCAGCCGCTTCGGTGCGTCGCCGGTGGTCTTCGTCGGCCTGGCGCTGATTGCGATTTCGGCCGGGATCGGGCTCGCGGGCATTGATGTCATGCATTTCTGGCTGAGCCTGATCATTCTCGGGGTGGGCTGGAACTTCGGCTTCGTCGGGGCGTCGGCGCTGGTGCTGCAATGCCATCGGCCGGAAGAGCGGACGCGCGTGCAGTCGCTCAACGATTTTCTTGTCTTCGGCACGATGGCGGTCGGGTCGTTTTCCTCGGGGAGCTTGCTGGCGAGCCATGGCTGGAACACGGTGCTGTTGATTTCGTTTGCCCCCGTGGCGCTGGCAACGGTGGCGTTGCTGATCCTCGGGACGCCGCGCGCCGCGCGCGAAGGGCAATAGTCGGTTCGCGGGTGCCGCGACGGGTTTTGACAGGGACGGGCGATGACGCTGACGACGACTGCGCTTTTTACCGCCGATGGCGATGGCTTCGTGTCGCGGGGCGTGCCGGAGCTGTTTCTCAGTTTTGACGGCATTCGCGGCGACCGGCATGCCGGACGGACGCGGGAGAGCGACGCGCGCACGCCGTGGCACGGGCGCGGCAAGGACATCGCCAATACCCGGCAGGTGTCGCTCCTTTCGGTGGAGGAACTGGCCGAGATCGCCGCGGCGCTCGGGCTCGGCGCGCTTGAGGCGCATTGGGTCGGGGCGAATGTGCTGGTCGAGGGGATGGCCGGGTTCACCCAGCTACCGTCGGCGTCGCGGCTGATGTGGCCGTCGGGGGCGACGCTGTTCGTCACCGAGCCGAACGCGCCATGCCGGCACGCGGGCGCGGCGGTGGCCAAGGCCCATGGCCGGCCGGGGATCGAGCTCGAATTCGCCAAGGTCGCCAAGGGCAAGCGCGGCTTGGTGGCGCTGGTCGAGCGCGAGGGGGCGATCCACGCCGGCGAGGCGATCCGGATCGTGCCGCCGGGGCGCGGCTAGTCGGCGGACTGGACGCGGCCGATCGGATCGGTTCTGCGGGGCTCGACAGGTCGGGGGCGGCGCCCCATATCGGTTGGGCCGGGCGTCGCGCCGGCGCTGCCGTAGCCGAGGATCGATGCCAGACACCGTTCGTCCCATCCTGCTGTCGCGGCTTTTCGGCCGTCGCTCCGCCAATCGCTACTATTCCGGTCCGGTCAGCGACCATTTCGACGGGGTTCGCTTCTTCAATCCGGGCGTCGATACCGACCGGTCGTTTGCGGAATTGCTGCGCTGGTCGTTCGGCGACAAGGGGACGCCCTGGCCGAAGGCGTGGCCGGGGCTTGAGGCGGACCGGCCGCCGGCGCGGGTCGAGGGCGCCGACATCCGTGTCAGCTTCATCGGCCATGCGAGCTTTCTGGTGCAGACGGCGGGGCTGAACCTGCTGATCGATCCGGTCTATGCCGAGCGGGCGAGCCCGGTGGGCTTTGCCGGGCCGAAGCGGGTGAACCCGCCGGCGATCGCCTTTGCCGATCTGCCGAGGATCGACTGGCTGCTGATCTCGCACAATCACTACGACCACATGGATCTGGGGTTCATCCGCCAGCTCTGGCGGCGGGACCGGCCGCGACTGGCGACGCCGCTCGGCAACGATACGATCATCCGGCGGGCGGTGCCGGAGATCGTGGCGACGGTGGGCGACTGGGGCGACCGGCTGGCGCTCGGCGGCGGCGTCGATCTCTTTCTGGAGCCGACGCAGCACTGGTCGGCGCGGGGCATGGGCGACCGGCGGCATGCGCTGTGGGCGGCGATGGTCATCGCGACACCGGGCGGCAAGGTGTATTTCGCCGGCGATACCGGCTTTGGCGGCGGCTGGGCGGCGCGGATCATCCGCGAGCGGCATCCGGATCTGCGGCTGGGGCTCATTCCGATCGGCGCCTATGAGCCGCGCTGGTTCATGCACCCACAGCACGTCAACCCGGAAGAGGCGGTGGCGCTTTACGAGATCCTGCGGCCGCGAGAGGCGCTCGGCTATCACTGGGGGACGTTTCGGCTGACCAACGAACCGATCGACGAGCCGATGACCGGGCTGGCGCAGGCGCTGGCGGCGCGCGACATCGCGCCGGAGCGGTTCGTCGCGGCGCGGCCGGGTCTCGTCTGGCGGGCGGCGGAAGCCTGACCTCCGTCGCCCGTCGGAGGCGGGATCAGACCGCCACTTGCGACTTGCCGATGATGGCGAAGCGCAGCCGGCTGGAGAAATAGTCGATGGTGGCGACGGCGACGAGGATCATCAGGATCAGCGCCGAGACGTGCTGGTATTCCAGCGTGCGGATCTGCTCGGCCAGATGCAGGCCGATGCCGCCGGCGCCGACGATGCCGATGATGGTGGCCGAGCGGGTGTTGGATTCGAAATAGTAGAGTACCTGGCCGGCGATGACCGGAAGGACTTGCGGGATGATACCGTACCGGATGCGATGTATGGCATTGCCGCCGGTGGAGATCACACCTTCCGAGGCCTTCTCGTCGATCGCCTCGATCGCCTCGGAGTAGAGCTTGCCGAAGGCGCCGAACATGGTGACGGTGATGGCGAGCACGCCGGAGAACGGGCCAAGGCCGACGACGTTGATCCAGATCAGCGCCCAGATCAGTTCATCGACGCCGCGGACGCTGTCGAGGAAGCGGCGGGTGGTGAACTGGACGAAGCGGCGGGCCATGACGTTGCGGGCGGCGAGAAAACCGAACGGCGCGGCGAGGATCGCCCCCAGCAGGGTGCCGAGGAAGGCGATCGCCACGGTTTCGCCGAGGGCGTCGAGATAGATGAGGAACTTCGACCAGGTTCCGGTCGAGGGCGGGATCATGAAGCGGACGAAATCACCGAGCTTGCCGAGCCCGAGCCACATCTTCATCGGTTCGAATTCGAGATACCAGAAGCCGAAGACCAGCAGGCCGGCGATGCCGAGGACGGTGGCAATGGTGAGCGTCCGGCCGAGCGGATCGCCGGCGAACACCAGCGGGTAGCGCCGTTCGAGTTCACGGCGGTTGGCGCGGGCATGGGCTGCGAACGACGTCGGGGTGTCGCTGGAGAGGTCGGTCATCACGAGCGTTCCTTGCCGAGCAGCGCATGGCGCAGGCGTTCGGTGCCGAGGTCGATCAGCATCACGGCGACGATGATCAGGATCAGGATGGCGCTGACGTCGGAATTGTAGAACTTGCGGATCGCCTCGATCAGGTCCTGGCCGATGCCGCCGGCGCCGACGAAACCCATGACGGCGGCGCCGCGGACGTTGATTTCAAAGCGCAGCAGGGCGTAGCTGGCGAAATTCGACAGGACCTGCGGCACGGCGGCGAAGCGGACGGTTTCCCACCAGGTGGCGCCGGTGGCGGTGATGCCCTCGACCGGCTTCATGTCGATGTTCTCGACCACTTCGGAGAACTGCTTGCCGAGCGCGCCCATGGTGTGGATGGCGATCGCCAGCACGCCCGGCACCGGGCCGAGGCCGAAGGCGACGACGAAGATCAGCGCGAAGACGAGTTCCGGCACGGTGCGGCAGAATTCGAGGAAGCGCTTGACCGAGATCCGCAGCCAGGCGGTGCGCGACAGGTTGGCGGAAATGACGAAGGAGAGGACGAAGGCGGCAAGCGCGCCGAGGAACGTGCCGGTATAGGCGATCAGCATCGTTTCCACGAGCAGCTTCAGCCAGTGCTTCCAGCCCCAGAACCATTCGCCGATGTCAGTGAAGACGCTGGCGCCGGTGTCGAGAAAGAACAGGCGGACGATGTAGGTCGGGAACCGGTCGATGTGGCGGAGGAATTCGCCGATGCGGACTTCGGCCATGTAGCCGGCGACGAACAGCGCGACGACAAGCGTGGCGATGCCGATGAGGATCTGGCGCTGCTTGGCGGCGAGCGCGTCCTTGTAGGCACGGGCGAGTGGTTCGAGTTGCGCGTCGGGCAGGCGTGCGACGGTGGATGCCATCGGTTTTGCGTCCAGTTCGACCGGAGAAAAGCAAGCCCGCCCCGGAGGGGTTCCGGGGCGGGCGCGGGAGCCTCGATCAGCTCGCCTTCTTCTTGCGCAGCTCGTCGACGAACTTGTTCAGTTCGATGATCGGCTTGTAGGCGTCATTGGTGGTGGCTTCCCACGGCTTGGCCTTGCCGTCGGTCATCTTGTCGAAGCCGGCCTTGTCCTTGGTCGGGAAGGCGAGGATGGTGGTCTTGAGGGTCGCCTGCAGGTCGGCCGGGAGGGTCGACATGATCGCCATCGGCGAGTTCACGATCTGGTCGGACTTGAAGATGATGCGGAAGTCCGAGTACTTCAGCATCCCCTTGCGCTCCATGCGCATCAGGTTCGACTCGTCGGCGTCGTTCCACCAGTTGAAGGCGCCGTCGACGGTGCCCTGCCCGAGGGCGATGACGGCGTTCTCATGGCTGCCGGTGAACACGACCTTCGAGAAGAAGGCTTCCGGGTCGATGCCCATCTTGTTCATGGCGAAGCGCGGAACGTTGTTGCCCGAGGTCGAATTCGGGTCGACGAGGCCGAGGTTCTTGCCCTTCAGGTCCTCGATCTTCTGGTAGGGGCTGTCCTTCTTGACGTAGAGGACCGAATAGTAACCCTTGGTGCCGTCGGCGTTGACTTCCATGGCGACGGCGTCAACCTTGGCGCCCTGCATCAGCGCGCGGGCGAAGGCGGAGGGGCCATACATGCCGATGTGGATGTTGCCGGCCTTCTGGCCCTCGATCACGGCGGCGTAGTCGTTGGCGACGCGCAGGGTGACCGGAACGCCGAGTTCCTTGGTGAGGTATTCGGTGAACGGCTTGTAGCGCTCGGTGACGCCCGAGGCGTTTTCGGCCGGAACGATGGCGAACACGAGTTCCTTGTACTCGGTCTTCCAGGCCTGGGCGGCGGCCGGGGCAACCGAGGCGGCGGCGAGCGCCAGGCCGGCGGTCGCGGCGAGAACCATGCGACGAGTGAACATTGTTGACGTCTCCTGTCAGGGGCGTTGGCCGGCGTTTTGTGCCGGTATTCCTTTTCGCGGCGGGCGCGCGGTCCTCGCGGACGCGGCCAATCGCAAACACGGGCGGCACCGGGGCGGATCGCGCCGCCGGCGCCGAAACTCAGGCCTGGATGAGCTGGGCGATTTCCGGCGCCATGCCCGGCACCAGCACCGGCGGGGCGGCATCGTCCATGACGTCGCCGGCCTCGAGCCCGTAGAGCTCGCGGGCGACATCCTCGGTCAGCTCGCCCGGCAGGCCGTCGAACACCACCTTGCCGGCGGCCATGCCGATGAGGCGGTCGCAGTAGCCGCGCGCCAGTTCGAGCGAATGGAGATTGCACAGGACGGTGATGCCGTAGTGGCGATTGATGCGCAGCAGCGCATCCATGACCAGGCGGGTGTTGCGCGGGTCGAGCGAGGCGATCGGTTCGTCGGCCAGGATCATCTTCGGTTCCTGCACCAGGGCGCGGGCGATGGCGACGCGCTGCTGCTGGCCGCCGGACAGGCTGTCGGTGCGCTGGGCGGCAAGCTGGCCCATGTCGAACTGGTCGAGGGCGGCGAGGGCGATGGCCTTGTCATCGGCGCTCCACAGCTTCAGGAGGGCCTGCCAGCTTGGCACGTGGTTGAGGCGGCCGGTCAGGACGTTGGTCAGCACGTCGAGGCGACCGACCAGGTTGAACTGCTGGAAGATCATGGCGCAATCGGAGCGCCAGTCGCGCAGCGCCTGACCCTTCAGCCTGGTGACGTCGACGTCGCCGAACTGGATGCTGCCGTCGCTGGCGTCGATCAGGCGATTGATCATGCGCAGCAGCGTCGACTTGCCGGCGCCCGAACGTCCGATCACGCCGATGAAGCTGCCGGCCGGGATGTCGAGGGTCACGTCGTCGACCGCCGCCTTCTGGCCGAAACGCTTGGACAAACCCCTGATCTTGAGCATGCACGTCCCCACCGCCGTCAAGCTCGCGCTTGCGGCGTTTCAATTGTCTCAGGTCGGGTGGATTGATCCCGTCTCGGGATTGGAGGACTAACGCTTATTTGCTACGGGCTTATGACGCCCGCCGGGGCGCCGGCGGACGTGCGGCGCGACGCGGAAAACAGCCTGTGTTGTCCGCGTCTTGCCTTGTTGTCGCCGCATGGAGATGTGCCGATTGGCGCATCGGGGAGGTCGAGATCATGACCGCGGAAGACCGCTTTCACCGGTTCGTCCGGCTGTCGTCGCTGGCCATGGCGACGGCGTTGTTCATTGCGGAGGTCGCGGTGATGGGCGGGCTCGGCGCGGCGCTGTTCCTGCAGTTTCCCTTTGCCTCGGCGGCGGCGCTATTTGTCGGGCCGGCGGCGGCGGGGTTCGTGTTCGGCTTCCTGGTGCGGGAGGCCCGGTGCGTTTACTGGTATCACGGGCCGATCGCCGGCCTCGCCGGCTTCGTCTTCGCCCATCTGGCGTTTTCGATCGGCTTCGGCGTCGAGGCAACGCTGATGACGCAATCGACCGCGACGGACGGGCGCCTGGTCCAAAGTTCGCTGCTGATGTCGGTCCTGTCGCTGATCTTCGGAACATTGATGTTCGGCATGGTCAGCCTGCCGGCGGCCCTGATTGCCGCATCCGCAATTGCCGTCCTGTCGCAATGGTGGTTTTCGCGCTATCTGGCGGCCGATATCCACGAACCCGGAGACGCGGACCTCTATCCGCCGATGAAGCGACCATGAGCGAATTGCCGATTTTGACCCTTTATGACCGCTTCGGCGGGGCTGCCGGCATTCGCCGGATCACGCAGCGGTTCTATGAGTTGATGGATACGCTGCCGGAGGCGGCGGCGTGCCGGGCGATCCATCCGCCGAGCCTCGAGGGCAGCGAGGAGAAGCTGTTCTGGTATCTTTCCGGCTGGCTCGGCGGGCCGCAGCTGTTTGTCGAGCGGCGCGGGGCGCCGATGCTGCGGCGTCGGCACATGGAGGCGCCGATCGGCAAGGACGAGCACGACGGCTGGGTGCTGTGCTTCCGCCGCGCGCTGGAGGAAAACGCGCCGGACCCGTCGCTGGTCGAGGCGATCTGGCCGCAGATCGAGGGACTGGCGGCGCATATGCGCAACCGGCAGGGATGACCGGCGCGGTACGTCGCGGCGAATGAGGTGGCTATCGTACTGGCGCCACAAGCAAAAGGCGCCCTGATCTTGCGACCAGAGCGCCTTGAAATCGATGAAATGTCCAAAACAATACTTCTTCATACATCCGGCCGGTCAGCCTTCGTCCGGATGATCTGAATGTCCCCGGAGATCGGGAACGGTCGGCAACGAAACAGCCAGGACATTTTCTGCTTGGCGAGGTGGCCCTGCCGGCAGCGAAAAACTCGTGTCCCGTCTTGATG
>JAEULV010000126.1 GCA_016793065.1 Hyphomicrobiaceae bacterium | reverse complement strand
GCGAGCGATGCGATCGAGGCGAGCAGGCGACGCGGCATTGAAGTCTCTTTCTGCCGGGTTAAGGTCGCTCCATCAGGCAATATCATGGTTAATGTCGACTTAAACGCCGGCGAAAATGCCGCTTCGCGTTGACGATTGGGGCGGCTTGCCGCATATCCGGCCGATGAAGCAAAAACCCGTTCATGTCATCGGCGGCGGTCTCGCCGGCTCAGAGGCCGCCTGGCAGATTGCCGAGGCCGGCTTGCCCGTGGTGCTGCACGAGATGCGGCCGATGCGGCGGACGGAGGCGCACCAGACCGAGGGTCTGGCCGAGCTCGTCTGCTCGAACTCGTTCCGCTCCGACGACGCGGCCACCAATGCGGTCGGACTGCTGCATGCGGAGATGCGGCGGTGCGGCTCGCTGATCATGGCGATGGCTGATCGCAACCAGGTTCCGGCGGGCGGCGCGCTGGCGGTTGATCGCGAGGGGTTTTCCGCCGCAGTGACGGACGCGCTGGCGCGCCACCCGCTGATCACGATCGAGCGAGGCGAAATCGACGGCTTGCCGCCGGAAGAGTGGGATTCGGTGATCGTGGCGACCGGGCCGCTGACCTCGGCGGCGCTGGCGGGGGCGATCCAGGACCTGACAGGACCGGGGCTTGCGTTTTTCGACGCGATCGCGCCGATCGTCCATGTCGAGACGGTCGACATGTCGATCGCCTGGCGGCAGTCGCGCTACGACAAGCAGGGGCCGGGCGGCACCGGAGCGGATTACATCAATTGCCCGATGACGCGCGAGCAGTACGAAGGGTTCGTCACGGCGCTGATCGAGGGCGAGAAGACCTCGTTCAAGCAGTGGGAAGCCGAAACGCCGTATTTCGACGGCTGTCTGCCGATCGAGGTGATGGCCGAACGCGGACCGGAGACCCTGCGGCACGGCCCGATGAAGCCGATGGGCCTCACCAATGCCCACCAGCCCGAGATCAAGGCCTATGCCGTGGTGCAGTTGCGGCAGGACAATGCGCTCGGCACGCTGTGGAACATGGTCGGGTTTCAGACCAAGCTGAAGCATGCTGATCAGGTGCGGATCTTCCGGACGATTCCCGGGCTGGAGAACGCGCAGTTCGCCCGGCTCGGCGGTCTGCATCGCAACACCTATCTCAACTCGCCGCAATTGCTGGATGGCTCGTTGCGGCTGAAGGCGGCGCCGCGCCTGCGGTTCGCCGGGCAGATCACCGGCTGCGAGGGCTATGTCGAGAGCGCGGCTGTCGGGCTGATGGCCGGACGGTTTGTCGCCGCCGAGCGACTTGAGCGAGCGGTGACGGTGCCGCCGGCGACAACGGCGATGGGGGCGCTGCTGGCGCATATCACCGGCGGGCATCTGGCAGTCGACGAGGATGAGGACGGCGCGACGGGGGACAAGCCGCGCAAAGTTCGTTCGTTCCAGCCGATGAATGTGAATTTCGGCCTGTTCCCGCCGTTGACACAGGCGCCGACGCGATCGGGCGACGGTCGCCGGCTGCGCGGGGCCGAGAAGACGATCGAGAAGAAAAAGGCGATGAGCGCCCGGGCGCTCGCCGATCTCGATCAGTGGCTGACCGATTGCGACGGCTGAGGCCGGCGAGCGAATGCCAGGCGGCTCCTGTCCCGGCTGATGCATTGGGGCGACCCTAGGCTTGCGGCGGCGGAACAGTCGCGAGGGTGCGTGACTTGAGAACGGGTCGATGTGCTTGCGCCGGTTGATGCCTCGGCAAGGCAGCTTGCTTGGCGGTGTTGTCCGGACGCCGCTTGCCGGACTGATTCCGTATCTTCTTATAATTCATTGATATTGAATGATATTCCATAATTCGCAACGTTAAGGTTCTGATTCTGATTCTGATTCAAGTCGATCGTGGTTGAGGTTCTGAATCCGATTCAAGCGGATGCGCCCGTTAAAGCGATGAATCAGGCTGCGCCCGGTCTTGCAGGTTGGTGTTCGGCTGCAGGCCGGAATCGGTTGCGGTGCCGACCATCGAGGCGGCCGGCACGACACGCGACGTCGCCGGAAATGCTGCCTTTCGGCCGCAAAGCGGATCGACTGATGACCGATCAACCCCAGCTACGGCAATGCCCACGGTGGGAACTCGACCGCAAGCCGGTGTGCGGAGGGCGGCTCTCCACTCGACCGAGGTGGGCCGTCGATCGCGGGGGCCTGGCCGGATGGCGTGGCGCCAGCCGAAGCGCGGCGGAAGGGACGGCTCGAGATTGCTGGCCGGCTCAGGAGATGAGTCCGCGGATTGCTGTAATCCTTTGAAACTGTTTGGCTTTACTGAACCGGATGCCGGATGGTTCCGCCCGGTCCATGCTGGCGTCGGCAACACCGACCGCCAGCAAGCTCATCGGCTCCCGGCAGCCGTTGGTCTGGGATGTCGATCCGGATCACCTAGATCGGCGGTCGCGTGGTGGCGCCGGTCGAACCGATGCCGCTGGCTATCGCGTGCCGATGCTGCGGTTGCCGCGCACCGAAGCGAACGGCGCAAGCAGCGTTAAAGAGCCATGCGGCGCCGTGCCGCCGTATCGGCTCGATGCGGCGGCTTCGATGGGTTCGGTCCGCTGGGGCAGATCAGGACTTAGGCGGGATCACCTGCGGCATGTTGATGTCATCATCGACAAACCGGTCGGCGATGGCCTTGGCCTCGGTGCCGAGATCGACGATCTTTTGATACGCGACCTCGCCGCGACCGACCCGGGCCGAGAAGTCGGTCTCGCCACCTTGGGCGAGGACGCGGGCTTGCTCGATCCAGTCTTCGCGTTCGATGCGTCCCGGGAACGACAGATAGGCGCCGACCCAGCGGGCATTGGCCGGAGTCCAGGCGGCGATCTGATCGAAATGCCAGATGCCGAGCAGATGCAGGCGGGCTTCGTTCTGCGGGCCGATCCCGCGCACCCGCTTGAGATCATCGGCCCGGTCGCCGCGTGCTTGCGCCAGCGCGATCGGGCGATCGCCGACAGCATTGGCGGCGGCGGACTTCGAGCCGTCGGCATCGCCGGCCGGCAGCGGCATCTCGGCGGGCGACGCGGCCGCGCCGGATTCGGCGGGCGAAACAGCGGAAGCGAGGCGCGGCGGTTCGACGGCGACCCCGGTCGACGTCAATGCAGCCGACGACGCATCCGCCGATACCGCGCCGAAGCTCTGGGTAACGCGATTGGCGCCAATCTTGTTCGACCCCGGCAATGTCGCAAGCCCCTTGCGGAAGGAAAGCAGATCGAGGCCGGAACGGGCTTCACCGACGAAGCTGATTTCATCACCCTCCAGGCTGATGGAACCACGACCGAGGCTGCCGAGCAATCCGGCCGCGGTGGTGGCCGTCTGGCTGAATTCTGCCGGTGCGCCGGCGGCGAGAAGGGTGCGGTCGCGAATGATCGCATTCGGCAACACCGCCTTAATGCCGGCGGCGATGGCCGCTTGGGTGGCGTCATCCGGGCAATAGCCGGTCAGCGTCACCGTCGCGCCGTCATGGCTGGCATTCCAGCGATAGGGGCTGACTTTCGGCAGCACGGCCGTTGCCGCGATGGGGCCGGAAGCGGCGACGGCGGACGCGACAGCGGTCGTGGCGGACGTTGGCGCATCTGCCGACACGAAGGCGCTCGTCGTCGCCGAACCGGCCGAGCCTGCCGCCGCGCCGGCCGCGCCGATCGCGGCAGCGGTGGCCGCATCGACGGCAATGCCGGACGACGTCAGCACGCTTGGTTCGGCACCGTAGGCCTGGGTCACCGCATGGCCGGCGAGCGTGACCGATGGAGGCAGATCGGCGATTGCCTTGCGCAGCTTCAGCAGTTCGAGCCCGCCCTTGGCCTCGCCCGCGAGCTCAAGCGCGCCGTCGGTGAACATCAGCTTGCCGGATTTGAGTCCGGAGAGCAGCTTCAGGCCCTCGACCGCGGATGCGTCGAAATTCTCCGGCGCGCCGGCGCCGAGATGGCTGTTGTCGATCAGCTTCACATCCGGAAGCGCCGCCTGGGCGACGGTGCGCAGGCGCTGGCGATCACGATCGCCCGACACGTGACCGGAGAGCGTGAGCACGTTGTCGGCCAGCGCCGCCTGCCAGCGATAGGGCTTGACCACGGGCAGCGACGCGGCTTCGGCCGACGGCGATGCGGCGACGACCGGCGATACGGTGGGTTCGATCGCCGCCGGAGCGGTAACTGCCACCGGGGCGAGGGCAAGCCGCGTCGGTGCGGTGCCTCCGGCGTAGCTGTCGGCGACCGAGATGGTCAACGCCTCGGCGCGGTAGCCGGCGGGAAGCGTGGCGGAGCGGACCGCGTCGCGCGCCATTGCGTGCGGCGCCTCGCCGGTGAGCGTCAGGGCCGTGTCGCTCAGCATGGCGCGACCGGAATTCAGCTTGGCAAGCTGCGACAGGCAGTGGCCCGTCGCGGCGCCGAAGCCGAGCGGCGCGCCGCCGCCAAGCCGCAGGTGATCGTCAATCGCCTTGCCGGGGAAGAGCTTGCGTGCCTGCGTCAGCAGATCGGCGCGCGTCGCCTCGTTCGGCACGTGGCCGGCGAGGGTCAACCGCCCGCCGGCATGGGTCGCCGTCCAGGCGAAGGGGCGAACGGCGGCCAGGGCCGGCTGCAAGATCGTCGGCTCGACACCGGCGCCGGCGGCAAGCGCGGCAGCAGGCCGAGGCGCGACCACGGTCGGTTCGGCGCCGCCGTGGGGGCGGTCGGATTTCGCCGACGAACCGCCGGCAAACAGGCCGCGCAACAGCCAGCCGACGAAACACCCGAGCAGATAAAACACCAGAATGAGCAGCGCGGTATGAATGAGCAGATTGAACATCGCGCTCTCCTCAGCCCTGGGCCCGCGAGCGACGGCTCGACCAGCCGACATAGACGCCGACGACGAAGGCGATCAGCAAGACCAGCCAATATTGCTGCATCAGATACCACATGACGCGCCTCCCCTTCTCACTTGCTGTCCGTCACGCGGATTTCAATCCGGCGGTTCTGTTGGCGGCCGGCTTCGTTGACGTTGTAAGCAGCCGGCCTCGTCTCGCCATAACCAACGGCGTCGATGCGCTCGGCGGCGATGCCGTTGTCGACGAGGAAGCCGCGAACGGCGGTGGCGCGCTCCTCCGACAGCCACTGATTATAGGTATCGGAGCCGATATTGTCGGTATGGCCTTCGACGTGGAGGAAGGCCTTCGGGCACTTGGCGGCGCCGCCGACCACTTCACGCAGGCTTTCTGCGGCTTCGGCGCGCAGGTCGGACTTGTCAAAGTCGAAAAACACCTTGCCCTTGGTCAGCGCTATATCAATCAGCACCTGGCAGTAGTTCGACTCGGCGGAAACGGGCGCCGGTGGCGGAGGCGGAGGCGGAGGCGGGGGAGGCGTCGGTGCAACGACAACCGTCGACGGCGAAGCGGGCGCGACCGCACCAGCCACGGCCGATCCGCCGGAGGCCGGGGCCGGTTCGCCTGTGGAGGATGGTGTCGTGCCAGCCGATCCGGCGTTGGCCGGAGCCAGAGCCGGTGTGGCGGCCGGTTCGGGAACTGGAGCGGGAGTCGCGACCGGCCGAATCACCGGAACCGGCGGAGGAGTCTGCAAATCAACTCCGAAATTCGGCAATGCCGGCAGCGAATCGGTGAGCTTGGCCGGCGGCGGCACGACCGCGACCTTGGTCGCATCCAGCGTCCAGCCGGAGAACATCCGCCGCAAGGCGGCACTGGCCGCGTCCAGCAGCGAACCGTCGGCAACCTCGCCGGTCAAGGCCAGCTTGGTGTCGCTGATCGACAATCCGCCGTTCTTGAACTTGGCGGCCTCGCCGATCGCGGCGGCCGCCAGGGCGGCAAAGCCCTCGGGCGCGCCATCGGCGATGCGGGTCAGATCACGGATGGCGATGCCCGGATAGGCCGCCTCGGTCGCCTTCAACAGCGTCGAGCGCGACGCCGCGTCGGGAACGAAGCCGTTGAGCTCGATCAACTTGCCGGTATTGACCAGGGCAAAGCCGTAGGGCGAAGCGGCCGGCGCCTTGATGGCGCCCGGTCGAACCGGCAGGCCACCGGGCAAGCCGGCGGCGAGGCGGCGTTCGACACTTTCCCGGACATCGAGGCTCGGCGCGGCGCCGGACAGCTTCAGGCCGGCGGCATCGAGATCGAGCTGCCCCGACTTCAGCTTGCCGAGTTCGCCGAGGCCGGCGATGGCCGCCGTCTGCGCCGCATCGGGGATGTTGCCGGCAATTCCAAGCCGATCGATGAACGTGGCATCCGGCATTGCCACCTTGGCGGCGGCGATCAACGCTGCCTTGGCCGACGCCGAGCCCACCAGGCCGTCGAGCGTGACGGAGGTGCCGTCCTTGACGATCGAGAGCCCCCAAGTCGCGACATTCGGCGCGGCAATCCGCGATTCGGCGCTATAGCCGCCAGGAATGGTCCCGGCCAGGGCCGCGGTCGCCAGGCTATAGGCGCCGGGCGACTTGGCGGTTCCCTCGACCAGCATCTGCTGATCGGTCAAGATCACCTTGCCACCGGCGAGCTGGGCCAACTGGGCGAGCGCGAAGGCGCTGCCCGGCGCATAGCCGGAGGGGGCGCCGCCGGCGAGTTTCATCGTGTCGGTGATGCCGATTCCGGGAAAAGCGGCCTTGGCATCGGCGACGATCTGGGCACGCGCCAGGTTCGACGGCACGAAGCCGGACAATTTCAGGCTGCCATCGACGAGTTCGGCCATCCAGGTGTAGGGCTTCACCGCCGGCGGCGTGATCAGCTTTTCGGTGACGGTCAGGCCGGAAGGCGCGGCGCCGTCGAGCAGCGAAACGGTCTGGTCGTAGCTCTGCACCGTCGCGGCCTTGCCGTTGGCGGTGAGGCGACTGTCAATCAGGCCGACCGTGCCGTCGGACAGACCCTTGAGCACGCCGATCGCATAGGCGGTCGATGCGGCGAAACCGGATGGGGCGCCGCGCGCCACTTCCATGCGGTCGACCGGCTTCAGCCCAGTGGCGGCTTCGGCCGCCTTGAGCAGTTCGAGCCGGACCGCATCGGAGGGGACGAAGCCGCTGAGCGTCAGCGCGTCACCCTGGCGGGTCGCCACCCAGGTGAAGGGCTTCTTTTCGGGCAGATCGGCGAGATTGTCGCCAAGAACATAGACGCCGGTCACCTTGTAGACGGCTTCGCGCGCCGCCTCGCGGGCTTCAGGCGTCGGGGCGGTGCCAGTGATGCGGGCGTCGCGGCCGTCGAGGACCAGCGTTCCATCCGGAATGATCTTGCGCAATGCCTCGGTGCCACGCGCGGTCAGGTCCTTCTCAATGGTCGCCGATTTCCAGGCCAATGTGCCACCGGTCAAGAGCGGGATGGCGAAGACGCCACCGATGACCCACTTCTTCCACAACAGGTCAAGCATAGACTGCCCCCACTTCCCTACCACGAGGCCGCACGCGGAACGGCGCCCCTCTATCCAGGGCCGCGCGATGGCGCGGCACCCGGATCACGTCAACGCCGGACCGGTCCGACAGGCCGGCAGCCCGCTCGCCGGGGAGACTGTTTAGGTGGTTGCGTGCCGGCGACCGGGTGTACCCCCCAGTGCGCGATGCGGCAGCCCGCTATCGGAGAACCTTAACCAAGCGTTAACGTGAGACTATTGGAGGTCGGCAATTCCAGCAAGATCGAGACCTGAAATTTTTACGGATTCGGACCGCAAAGCCCGAATTGAATTGCGAAAATCGCGCTTTGCCGGGCCACCTTCAGTGCTGGGCATCGATTGGGCCGGCCGGGCCGCGGCAATGTTCAGATGGCGGACAAATGCGGGCGCGCGCCGGAGTCCCAAGGAAAGGCAGGGCTGGCTGGCCGTGATCGCGGCAGAGAATCAGAGCGCGGGCGACGGGCAGGATGGCGCAACAGCTTGCGCCGCGAATTCGGTTCGGCGTTGGCCGATGACCGCTGCCAGCGAGGCGATGTTTGGGCCGTTGCCATCGTCGCGAAGACGGAACCGCTTGCGGCAAATACGCCGATATCGATGTCGAGATCCACGATGCGACGCGATCATCCCCTGCCCGGCCAGCAAAAGCAAAAGCCCGGTGGATTGCTCCACCGGGCTCGAGATCTCTCTCGTTCAAGAGAAATCAGAAGGTGCGCTGGATGCGGAACGAGCCAGCGAGAGCGTTGCCGTCGACGCCGCCAACAGCCTTGTCCTTGACGTTCTCGTAGTCGAGGCCGAGGGTGAAGGTGAGGCCCGGGGTGGCTTCATACGAAGCCGAGGCAGCGAGGTCCCACTGGGTCACAGTGTTCGAAGCGCCAGCCGGATCGATCGACATGTACGAACCGTCGAAGGCGAGCGACAGCTTCGGGTTCAGGACGATGTTCAGGCCGCCGGCGATCGAGTAGCCGGTGGTGGCCTTGATCGCGGTGCCAACGACCGAGTAGTCGGCGCCCGAAGCGATGTTGTCGCTCAGGTAAGCGATGGCGCCGTTGGCGTAAGCAGCCTGCAGCGACAGCGACGAACCAGCGCCGAGGAACGGCACGTTAACGGTGGCGCCAGCGCCAACCGCCCAGCCGGCCTTCGAGCCCGTGCCGCCGGTGAACACGTCGTCAGCGGTGCCGAGGATGTTGTCGGCGCCGGCAGCGCGAGTGTTGCCGTTATAGATCTGGTGGACAGCGCCCATCACCTGAGCCGAACCCCAAGCCTGGGTCACGTTGACGTTGGCAACGAGATCCGGGAGCTTGTGGCCGCCGTAGGTGCCGCCGACGCGACGGAAGGTGCCGTCTTCAACCGACAGGGTGGCCGACACGCCGTTGCCGAAGGCAGCGGTGTAGGCGAGCAGGTTGGTGGTGTAGTCCGACGAAGCGGTGCCGAAGATCGGCTCCATGGCGTTGCCGGTCCAGAAGTCGAACATCGATGCGGTACGGCCAGCAGTCAGGCCACCCCACTGGATGAAGGCGCGGTCAACAGTCAGACCACCGGTGCCGGCCGAGTCGCCGTTGAACTGGAGGTTGATGTAGGAGCGCAGCAGACCGGCTTCGGTGTTGGTGCGGGCATCGAAGTTCACCTGAGCGCGAGCGCGGGTGAAGGTGCCGTTGCCACCACGGGCCGCCCAGCCAGCGCCGATACGACCGCCGGAAGCATGACCGTCATTGTGAACGCCGAAGAGCAGGTCGTAACGGACGTAGCCGCCGATCTTCAGGCAGGTCTCGCCGCCCGGGATGTAGAAAAAGCCGGCGCCGTAGGCGTCGCAGATCTTGACGTAGTCAGCGGCTTCGACCGGCTTCTTGGAAGCCAGATCGGCAGCCGAGGCAGCCGAGGCAGCCATCATGGCCGCAGCGAAAATAGCAATCTTCTTCATGGGGACCCCCAGATGTGGAACCAGGTTGGAACAACGCGACCGAAACTCTGAACCATTTGGACCGAAAGATCCTGACCGGTTACCCAGCACCCGGTTCGGCCTCGCTTCGAAATCAACCTACTCGGAACCGGATTTGGTGCAATTGGTTTTCCGGGCTTTGGGCCGTCCGAAACCGACATTGCCCCCTGCTGTTGCGAACGTGTCACAATTCGTTGCCACGCAGGCGGGCAGTTTGCCGCCAAAAAGGGCAAAAGCGATTAAGCCTTTGTTTATCTTGGTTTCCGGACCTTCTGAACGGCTGCAGGGAGACACTCCGAGCCGGGCGCGACCTGCATCCGGGGAATCGGGTTCTGGCTTGGTGTGGTCGCAGCAGTGACGCACTTCGTGGCAGATGGACCGGACTCGATCCTGATGCCGCTGACATCCCGGCGGCGCAGCCGGCATGTTTACGGACGATCGGTCAGTGAGCGGCGGCGTATTGCGGTGCCGGCCCCATCTCCACTACCCTAACACCGGCGTGGATTGCGTTCCGGCTCGGAGGCCGGAATGACGTGGGGGAGAGGCCGAGGGGGGACACAAGCGCGTTCGGCATGTCGAGCCGGCAGCCGATGCAAGAATGGGGCGTCGCAATTCGCGTGTCTACAGGCGGGCGATCGCTCTCTGAGCGGCGTCGCATTACGGTCCTGGCCCCACTTCCCCTACTCCGACACCTGCGTGGGATTGGGTTCCGGTTCGGGAGCCGGAATGACGTAGGGGAGAGGCCGAGGGAAACTCAATTGTGCCGTTGTGCCATGAACCACAAATCAAAAGAAAAACCCGGCCGCTTTCGCGGCCGGGTTCTCAACAACCCGAATGGATCGGATTATCAGAACGTGCGCTGAACGCGGAAGCCGCCAGCGAGAGCGTCGGTGCCGGCAGCGGCGCCAACCTTCTGGTTGCGGTAGTCAAGCGACACCGAGAACAGGAGGCCCGGGGTAGCGGTGTAGACGAGGGTCGAGGAAACGTCCCACTGCTTGACGGTGTTCGAAGCGCCGAACGGATCGACCGAAGCGTAGGACGCGTCGAGAGCGAGAGCGACCTGCTTGGTGATGACCGCGTTCACGCCAGCGCCGATGGCCCAGCCCTTGGTCGACTTGATGTCGCCGCCGGCAACGGTGTAGTCGGCGTTCGACAGGCCGAGGTAGCTCATGGCACCGTCAGCATAGGCACCCTGCACGGTGAAGGTCGAGCCAGCACCGATCATCGGGACGTTGACGGTCACGCCAGCGCCGACAGCCCAGCCAGCCTTCGAGCCGGAAGCGCCGGTGAAGACGTCGTCAGCGGTGCCGAGGATCGCGTCGGCGCCAGCGGCACGACGATGACCGTCATACACCTGGTGAACCGCACCCATGATCTGGGCCTTGCCCCAAGCCTGGGAGACGTTCACGTTGGCAACGAGTTCCGGAAGCTTGTGGCCGCCGTAGGTGGCGCCCGAACGACGGAAGGTGCCGTCTTCGATCGACAGGGTGGCCGACACGCCGTTACCGAACTGGGCGGTGTAGGCGAGCAGGTTGGTGGTGACGTCCGAGGTCGCGGTGCCGAAGATCGGCTCGGCAGCGTTGCCGGTCCAGAAGTCGAACATCGAAGCAGTACGACCAGCGGTGATGCCAGCCCACTGGATGAAGGCGCGGTCAACAGTCAGACCACCCGTGCCAGCCGAGTCGGCATTGAACTGGAGGTTGATGTACGAACGCAGCAGGCCAGCTTCGGTGTTGGTGCGGGCATCGAAGTTCACCTGGGCACGGGTGCGGGTGAAGGTGCCGTTGCCGCCACGGGTCGACCAAGCGGTGCCGAGACGGCCACCCGAGGCGAGGCCATCGTTGTGGATGCCGACGAGCAGGTCGTAACGGACGTAGCCGCCGATCTTCAGGCAGGTCTCGCCGCCCGGGATGTAGAAGTAGCCGGCGCCGTAGGCGTCGCAGATCTTCACGTAGTCAGCAGCCTCAGCCGGCTTCTTGGAAGCGAGGTCGGCGGCGTTGGCCCCGGTCGCAGCCAGCACAGCCGCGGCGCCGAGGACGAAGCTCTTCATCTTCATGTCCTGATCTCCAGTCAAAAATTTCGAATGGGCGCGTTCTGTTTTTCCGGCCGAAACCGTTTGGAACTTGCCCCTTAGCCCCGAGAAGGTCCCGTATCTTCCAGAGCTCGCACTCTGGAGCCGGGCTGACCAGCAAGACCCCTCGAGGTTTTGCTTGTGCCCTTCGCGGTACACGATCCGGCGGGGCGCCGAACCGCTCTTGCACATTATCCATCCGGCCTTTCGGTTCAACTCCCAACAGGCCCAGAAGTGCCTAGTGAACGGGCTTTCGGAACCTGTGTTGCACATCTGCCACGCAGTTGATGCAGGTCAATTCGGCTTTGGGCCGGGGTTTTAGACGCCCAAAAATGGCTGACTTCCGCGCTTTTGGAAAAATGAGGGGGCTATGCTTCGATGTTGCCTTATGTTCGTATCGCGAACATGAGGCAACTGCCGTTGACATCGGCCGGCAACGAACCGCCCGGTGCCGGCGCGGAACGACACAAGGCGAAAGCGAGAATCGACAGTCACGCCGCCGCGACAGATTCGGCCGTGCGCATCGTGCGATCGACGCCCGGATCGGTTCGCAGTTGCGCGCGGGCTAAAAACCGGCTTTTTGTGCGGGGAACAGGCAGAACGCCCAACCGGGCGGCAGTGCGCGCCGGTCCGGCGCGGGGAACCCATCGATGACGTCGTCCACTCTCAATCCGCACGATCGCTATGTGATTGCCCATCCGCATACCCCGACTGTCGCGGTCGCCAACAGCGACAAGCTGTTTCCGGTGCGGCGGATTCACTGTGTCGGGCGCAATTATGCCGACCACATCAAGGAAATGGGCAATGACGAGCGCGAGCCGCCGATCTTTTTCCAGAAGCCGGCCGACGCGGTGGTCGGCGACGGCGAGACGGTCCCCTACCCGACATTGACGCGGGAGCTGCATTTCGAGGTCGAACTGGTGATCGCCATCGGCAAGGCCGGCCGGCATGTGGGGCCGAACGAGGCGCGCTCGATGATCTACGGCTATGCGATCGGCATCGATCTCACCCGCCGGGACTTGCAGAATTCGCTGAAGTCCAAAGGGCAGCCGTGGGAAATGGCGAAGGCGTTCGACCATTCGGCGCCGATCGGCGCCATTCACACCACCGCCGAGGTCGGGCATCCGGAGCGCGGCTACATCCGCCTCGACGTCAATGGCAAGACGCGGCAGCAGGGCGATCTTTCGCAGATGATCTGGTCGATCCCGGAAATCGTCGCCAACTTGTCGAAATCGGTGCAGCTGGCACCGGGCGACCTGATCTTCACCGGCACGCCGGCCGGGGTCGGGCCGGTGGTGCCGGGCGACAAGATCACCGCCGAAATCCACGGACTCGGGACGCTGACGATTCGCATCGGCGCGCCGATGCCGTGATCGGCCCCGCCGCCGGGCACGGGCCGGGCGGCGGCGATCGCAGCGCCCTATATATATAGTATGTGTGAGGCGCCGACCGCCGGTCAGCGCGGGAAGCGGGCGGCGAACAGGGCGATGGCGTCGGCGGCATCGTCGGCGGCCTTGCCGTGGTATTCGCGATCGCCGGGGGGCAGCATCTGCACCTTCAGTTCGGTGCGGGCGCGGATATCGCCGACGCGCTGCAACACCGCCTCGCCATCGGGATCGTCGGCGTTCTCCAGCACCAGAACCGGCTTGGCGATGCGGGCGACGAGAGCGGGCGTATCGCGATCGGGGTCCGGTCCGAGATAGGACAGGAACGACTCGGCCGAGGTGCGGGCGTCCTTGCATTCGAGCAGCCCGGGGGCGTCAAACCCCTTCGAGCCGCGGCCGGCGGCGACAAGGCGCTCGGCCTGGGTCAGGATCGGCGCCAGCGGCAGGCCGAAACGCAGGGCATAGGCATCCTGGACGCCTTGCTGGCCGTTCGGCTCGGCGTAGGGATCGACGAGAACGCCGCCGGTCACCGTCGCATCCTTGGCGGAATTGCGCAGGAACCGCGCAGCGACATTGGCGCCGAGGCCGATGCCGCCGACCCAGATATTGCGATAGCCGGCCTGACGCAGGGCGGCGACCCAAAGGTCGAGTTCGCTGACGCCGTCGCCAAGGCGATGAGTGTGGACGAGGCGACAATCGAAGGGAGCGTTGCGGCGGTCGATCGACAGGGTCAGCGTCGGCGTCAGCACGGTGAAGCCACGCTCGGCGAGCGCGGCGCGCATGCGGGCAATCGGCTTGGCGTCGTGGTGGCTCATGGCGTCGTGCAGGAAGACGATCACCGGGCTTGTGGCATTGGCGGTGGCCGGGCGGACGAAATCGCCGACCGCGACCTGCGAGCCGACCGGCTGGGTGACGCCGACCGCGCCGACGCCGCCCGGGGCGAACGCGGCGAGAAGCGCGGCGCCGCAGGCCGCGATCACGAGCCGACGCAGAAAGCGCGGCGTTCCGGTCGAGCGGGGGTCAGGCAATTCGCGGGCTCCTCAGCAGGCGGATGGCGCATGGTGCGACCGGGGACTTCGCCATCGGCTTTTGCCAGATGGCCATCAAGTCCGGGCGGTTTCAAGGCCCGCGACAGGGCTCCGACGACTTGCCGCAAGGCCGAGGCCGGGGGCGCGACCGGTGACGTCGACGACCCGGCGGCGCAAGCGTTTGCAAAACGGCAAGCGGATTCGCGTTTTGCAAATGACACCCGTTTGGCGGATTGGCAAATCCGGAGAGTGTCGGGCGCCGGCGACGCTCCCAAGGGGCGAGCGTTTTTCTTATCATGCTGTATTTACTTTTGTTTTTCGGAAGCGCCGGATTTCGGCGACGGGCCGGCGAACTGGCAAGCAAATTGGATCGGTAAGGGACGCGGGTCTTGATGCCTCGCCGGAAGCTGCGGACGGAAAATACCCGAAGAATCGCTCCATCTTGTCCAATGTCTCTATCAAACTGCGCCCGCGCGCGGTTCGCTGTTCCGGCGAGTGCCTTTTCCAGACCTTCGCGCCGAGTGGACGAAGGGCACTGATTCTCCCCGACCAAGCCGGTTGGCCCCGCGAAAAGCGATGTTCGCGGATGCGCGACCGCAGCCAATCTGAGCTAGGATGCATGCCGGACGAACTGACTCGGGTCGATGATTGGCAGTTCGGCGCCAGAGGCGCCGAGGAGCATTCGCGCGATGGCGCGGCGCTCGCTCAAAGCCTGGCGACCCTGGGATCGAGCTTGTGGTCCGGGAAGGCTTTCACGGCGGTGGCGAGCGGCGAGGAATCGGAGCGGCATCTGGAGGAGTCGGCGCGGCAAGCGGTCCGGCTGCGTTTCCTGTTGGTGATCCTTGTGCTGTCGCTGGTCCTACTGGCGGCGTTTTCGGCCTATCGCTATCTGGAGCTGGAAAACCGGCTGGCGGCGCGGGTGCCGGAAAACACCATCTGGTCGGCGGCGCAGACGGAGATCGAGCTCTACCGGCTGCTCAATGCCCTTGATGATTTCAGCCATGACGGCCGCACCGGCGACCGGGACCGGCTGCAGCTGCAATTCGAGATTCTCGGCAGTCGGGCGGATCTCTATCGCGACGGCGTGCTTCGCGAAGTGGCGATGGCCAATCCGGACAGCCGGGCGATCATCGGCGATTTCCTGGCGACGCTGACGCGGATCGAGCCCCGGATCGCCGCGCTGAAGGTCGACGACCGGCAGGAGGCGGAAGGGCTGCGGCGAGAGCTGGCACGGTTTTCCCAGCCGTTGCGGCGGGTCGGGCTGATGAGCCTGGAGGCAGACCGGCAGGAGCGCGAGATCTTCAACGCGTCGCAGACGCAGATGCGCAACCAGTTGATCCTGTTCGGCGTCGGCGCGGTGATCGCCACATTGCTGCTGTTTGCGTTCTTCGGGCGATCGGAGTGGATTGCCCGGCTCGGGCTTGCCAACATGCTGAAGGCCCGCGCCGAGGCCGACGCGGCGCGGCGGCAGTTGGCGGAGGCGATCGAGAACATCTCCGAGGGCTTCGTCATGTACGACGCCGAGGACCGGCTGGTGTTGTGCAATTCGAAGTATCGAGAGATCTACGCACTGTCGGCGCCGGCCATGGTGCCGGGGGCGACGTTCACCGAGATCCTGCGATACGGCGCAAGGCGTGGCCAGTACGAGGGCGCGCTCGAGGATGCGGAAGCGTGGATCGCCAATCGGCTGGAACAGCGCAAGCGAATGGTCCCGTACGAGCAGGCGCTGAACGACGAGCGCTGGCTGATGGTATCGGATCGCCGCACCGCCGATGGCGGGCTCGTCGGCATCCGTACCGACATCACCGAGTTGAAGCGGCGCGAAGTCGAGCTGGCCGAGGCCAAGGAGCGCGGCGAGAAGCAGGCGGCGCAGATGCGCGAGCTGGCGACCGAGGCGCAGCGCGCCAACCGGATGAAGTCGGAGTTCCTGGCGATGATCAGCCATGAGATCCGCACGCCGATGAACGCGATCATCGGATTGTCGGACCTTTTGGCGGAAACGCGGCTCGATGCCAATCAGGCGCGATTCCTGCGCAACATCACCGATTCGGGCGTTCGGCTGCTCGGGGTGATCGACGACATTCTCGACTTCTCCCAGATCGAGGCCGGCAAACTGCAACTCAACGCCGCGCCGTTCGAACCGCGCGAGACGCTGCGGGCGGCAACCGACCTGATGAGGGTGCTGGCGGACGGCAAGGGGCTGCGGCTGACGACCTCGGTCGATCCGAACCTGCCGCAGGTGCTGATCGGCGATGCCGGACGCGTCCATCAGGTGCTGGTCAATTTGCTCGGCAACGCGGTGAAGTACACGCGGCAGGGCGAGGTGCATGCAGCGATCACGGTGGCGAGCCGCGACGCGCATTCGGCCCGGGTGGTGCTTTCGGTCGCCGATACCGGCCCCGGCATCGGGCCGGAGCTGCGCGAGCGGCTGTTCAAGCCGTTCGAGCGCGGCGAGGATGCGCGCAGCGGGCCGCAATCGGGCACCGGCCTGGGGCTGGCACTGACCAAGCGGCTGGTCGATCTGATGAACGGCACGATCGAGGTGGAAAGCGAGCCGGGCGCGGGCTCGCTGTTCCGCGTTACCGTCACCCTGTCGATCGGCGAGGCGCCGGAGGTCGACGCGGGCGCGACGCGACAGCGCGGCAGCGGCCTGCCGGGGCTCGACATCCTGGTGGCGGAAGACATGATCGCCAATCAGATGGTGGTGCGGGAGATGCTGGAGCGCCGGCATCACCGGGTGACGATCGTCGACGACGGGGCGCAGGCGGTGGCGCGGGCGGCGAAGGTTCGCTACGACTTCATCCTGCTCGACCTGCAGATGCCGGTGATGGACGGCCTGTCTGCCGTCCGGGCGATCCGCGCCTCGGTCGGCCCGAACGCGCATGCGCCGATCATGGCGCTATCGGCGCAGGCGCAGGCGAGCGATCGCGAGACGGCGGCGCAGGCCGGGTTCGACGGCTATCTGACCAAGCCGCTGCGGGTGGTCGATCTCGATGGCATCGTCGACCAGATCGCGGCGCGGCGGCAGGCGGCGGCACAGGCGACGCCGGCGGCGTTGCCGGTGGAGGAGACGCCGGCGGTCGTCGGGATCGACCGCGATGCACTGCGGGAAATGATCGATTCGCTCGGGCAGGCGACCTTCGCGCGGCTGTTCGGACGGTTCCTCGACGATGTCGAGAAGCGGCTCGTCGCCCTGACCGAGGCGGTCGCCAACGACGCCGGCGTCGAGATCGCCCAGATCACTCACTCGATGGCGGGGCTGACCTCGCAATTCGGGTTGGTCGACGTCGCCGCCAAATGCGCCAAGGTGGAACGGATGAGCGACCGGATCGACCAGCGGGTCGAGGCAATGACCCTGGTCGAGGAGACGCGGATCGCGGTCGAGCACCTGCGCGGGATTGTCAGCGGCGCCTGAAAACAGCGAAGACCGGCATTTGCTAACCGGCGTTCACCCGGATTGACGGTGCACGTCAAGAGTTGCTTTGCATTGTGCTGCTATTGATGGATCAATCGACCGTCCGCACGCCGAAAGCACCTCCTCCAGCCCATCGAGTTGTCCCATGAGCCAACGTCAGCCGCGCGTCCTGATCGTGGAAGACAGCATCGCGCTTGCCGAAACCTACGCGGCCTATCTCGACAGCAACGGTTACGAGGTGGTGCTGGCGGCGACGGGTCAGGAAGCGCTGAGCCGGATCGGCGCCGGGATTCCCGATGTCGTGGTGCTCGATGTGCATCTGCCGGACATGGACGGGCTCGATATCCTGCGGCGGATCAAGGCCGAGAAGATGCCGAGCGAGGTGGTGGTGATCACCGCGCAGGCCTCGGTCAAGCTCGCGGTCGATGCGATGCGGCAAGGGGCGTTCGACTTCGTGATGAAGCCGTTCAATGCCGAGCGGCTGCGGGTGACGGTGCGCAACGCGGTCGAGCGGGCGAAGACGGCCGCCGTGATCGACGACATGCAGGAGACGTTCGGGCGCGAGCGCTTCGTCGGGTTCATCGGCAATTCGCTGGCGATGCAGCCGGCCTATCGCATCCTGCAAAGCGCGGCGCCGACCAATGCCACGGTGTTCGTCACCGGCGAAAGCGGCACCGGCAAGGAGCTGTGCGCCGAGGCATTGCACAAGCTGTCGAAGCGGGCGAACGGGCCGCTGGTGACGATCAACTGCGCGGCGATCCCGAAGGACATGCTGGAAAGCGAGATCTTCGGCCACATCAAGGGCGCCTATACCGGGGCGACCGCCGACCGCAAGGGCGCGGCATTGCAGGCGGATGGCGGCACGCTGTTTCTCGATGAAATCGGCGAGATGGACCTGACGCTGCAGGCCAAGATGCTGCGATTCCTGCAGACGAAGCAGGTGCAGCGGCTGGGCGAGGACTTGCCGCGCGCCACCGACGTACGCATCGTCTGCGCCACCAACCGCGATCCCATGGCGGAAGTGGCCGCCGGGCGGTTCCGCGAGGATCTGTTCTACCGGCTGCACGTGGTGCCGGTGGAATTGCCACCGCTGCGCAATCGCGACGACGACGTGCTGCTGATCGCGCGGCATTTCCTGGCACAGTTCAGCGCCGAGGACGGACGGTCGTTCAAGGGCTTCACCCCGGAAGCCGAACAGGCACTGCTGGCCTATCCGTGGCCGGGCAATGTGCGGCAATTGCAGAATGTCGTGCGCAATGTAGTGGTACTGAACGAGGCCGAGCGCGTCGGCATCGAGATGCTGCCGAAGGAAATCCGCGTGCCGCGTGGCGGCGAGGCGCCGGCGGCGAGCCCGACGGCGGCGGCGGTTCCGGCCGCGGCGAGCCCGGCGACAGCCGTTGCTGACGCGACCGTGGCAGAGGCGGGCGACGAGTTCATCCGGCCGCTGGAAGCGGTGATCCGACAGACGATCGAAACCGCGATTGCCCGCAGCGGCGGCTCGATCCCGCGGGCGGCGGCGGCGCTCGAGGTCAGCCCGTCGACGATCTACCGGCGCATGGAAGCCTGGAAGGCGGACGATGCGGTGAACGGCCGGCCGGACTGAGAGCCTGTCTCAAAAGGTCGGAGGGGCCGGCAGGCGATTCGGCCATCGGCGAACGGGTCAGACCGGCGGCGCGGGTGCCCTTACGGCACAGCGCCACGCGCGATGCGCGAAGCGACGGGGCCTGCGGATTTTGCGTTTTGCGTGTTGCAGATTGCGAATTTTCGAGACTTTTGATGCCAAACTCGCGGTTCTAACTCCGATAATGCAGCAATTCACTGTTATGAACGCCGTTTTCAATGGCTTCGCACTTGGCATGGGCTCTGCTAAGTCCACATGACACAACCAAGAGATACGCGAACCAGGAGGCAGCGCCATGTCCGGCATTTTCGGCGCCGCAACACGAACAGACGTCACGGAGGTCCTTGTCGAGGGCCTGAAACGCTTGACCTCGCATGATCGGGGCGCCGTCGGAATTGCCACGCTGGACGGCTCGAAGCTGGACACCGTCAGCTCGATAGGAACCGTGCAGGATTTCATCACCCAGCTGGAGGCGCACCGCCCGGCGGGGCGAGTCGGCATCGGCCGCACCCGCTGGGCCTCGGCACCGGGCGAGGCGGGCGATGGCACGACCGAGCCGGCCGTTGGCGGCGGCGTCGCCGTGGCGTGGTCGGGGGCGATCGAGAACCAGCGGGAGTTGCGCGCCGATCTCGACCGCTCGGGTATCGACGCGCCGGGCGATGGCGAACCGCAGGTGCTGCCGTGGCTTTTGGCGCGCGAACTCGATCGCGGCGCCAGCCCGCGCGGGGCGTTGCGGGCGGCGTCGAGCTTCATCGACGGGTCGTTCACCTGCGTGGCGCTGATGGCCTGCGCGCCGGGCAAGATCCACGCGATGCATCGCGGCCGCGGGCTGGTGGTCGGCACCGGCGAAAAAGGCGCGTTCATCGCGACGACGGCGGATGCGCTCGCCGGCCTGGCGCGCGAGGCGACGGTGCTCGACGATGGCGACATGGTCGAGATCAGCCATGGGCGAATCGAGATCCGCGATACGATGGGCGCGGTGGCACATCGGCGCGCCGTGCCGGTGCTGAAGCCGCGACCGGCGATGATCGGCGTGTCGATGCAGGCGGTGCGCGACGATATCCGCGTCCAGCCGGAAATGGCCGAGGCGATCGTCCGGGCCTATGACGACCCGCGCGCGCTCGACGAGCGGCTGGCGATCGACTGGTCGCGGGTGCGGCGGCTGCGACTGATCGGCGCCGGTTCGTCCTATCACGCCTGCCTCGTTGCCAAGCGCTGGTTCCAGGCCTTCGCCGACCTCGACGTCACCGCCGAGATCGCATCGGAAGCGGCACATGATCCGCTGCCGAGCCGGGCGAGCGACGAGATCGCCATCGTCGTCTCGCAATCGGGCGAGACGCTGGATGCGCTGCGGGCGGTGGAACGGCTGAAGTCGGACGGCGTCGCGGTGTTCGCGGTGGTCAACGATCCGACCTCGCGGCTCGCGCAAGACGCGTCCGGCTTTCTCACCACGTTCGCCGGGCGCGAGAGCGGGGTGATCGCCACCAAGTCGCACACGGCGGCGCTTCTGGTGCTGGCGCGCGTCGCCGTGCATGCCGCCAACCGGCGCGGCCTCAGCGGCCAGGCGGTCGGCGACCTGCGCGACATCCTGAAGCTGACGTCGGCGTGGATCGAAACGGCGCTCGATGCCGAGACGGCGGCGGCGGAACTGGCAGCCGGGCTCGCCGATGCGCGCGGCACGCTGGTGTTCGGACGCGGCGGGCTCTATCCCACCGCACTCGAGGCGGCGACCAAGTTCAAGGAACTGGCGCACCTGCACGCCGAGGGCGTTGCCGGCGGCGAGATCCGGCATGCGTCGATCAACCTGATCGAACGGGCAAAGCCGATCCTGGCGCTGATGATGAGCAATCCGCTGCTCAACCACACCGCGGCCGATATCCGCGCGGTGATGACGGCGGGCGCGCGGGTGACCGTGGTCGGCGACCGGTCGGCGATCGGCACGCTCGGCGATATCGGCGGGCGGGCGCTGACGGTGCCCCCCTGCCCCGACATCGTGCAGCCGATCATTGCCGGAATTCCGCTGCAGATCTTCGCCCTCGCCACCGCGATCGCGCGTGGACGCGACCCGTCCAACCCGCGCAACCTGGCGAAGATCATCAAATAGCCGAACCACCTGTCCGTCCGCCCGCCGAGGCTGACGGCGGCGAGACGACGACGCGCGCAAGCGCCCTCCCCCACGCGGCCGAGCCGGCCGCGTGGCGCGGCGGGACGCGCGAGAATTCCGGTGCCGCTACGGTTGCGGCGCCGGTCCGTGGCCCACCTCGCTTGACGGGGAGGTGTGGCCCGCGACCGAAACGGACCCGGTCGCGGGGCCATCGGCCGGAAAGACGCCATCGGTGGAGGCCACGCCGATGGAAAACCCGATGCGGCACATGGGGTGTCTTTCCGGCCGGTGGTGACGTCGCCCCCTTGCCTTGGGGCGGCGAGCCGTCCCATGGTGGCGCCCGACAACCTGCGGGGCGCGACGGACATGGGCAAGCGGATCAGGATCGCCAGTTTCAACGCCGAGAACTTCGCGCATCCCGGCGTGCGGTTCTTCAATCGCGATTCGGAGGCGCCGTTCGACGAGACGCTGTTTGCCGAAAAGCTCGACTGGATGACGCGGCTGATCGACGAGGCGCGGATGGACCTGATCGGGTTCCAGGAGGTGTTCTCGCTGGAGGCGCTGCAGGCGATCGTGACGCATCCGACGGCGCATTCGCGCTATCTGTCGAGCTTTGGCGAACTGGTGTCGGTGCCGGGCAGCGCCGAGCGCGGCGTCACCGTGCTGTGCCCGGGCTGCGCGCTCGACCCGGCCACCGGCAAGCCGAAGAACCTCAAGGCCGATGCCCATGGCCGGCCGGCAGTCGAGGGGCCGCATGTGGGGCTGGTGACGCGGTTTCCTGTGCTGGAATATGCCTCGATCGCCGAATTTCCGCGCGAGCTGAAGTTCGACATCCCGCTCGGCCAGCATGACGAGGAGGACCCGGTGGTGAACCTGGCGATCCACCGGTTCGAGCGGCCGGTGCTGAAGGCGCGGGTGCTGCTCGATGCCGAGACCAACACCACGGCGACGGTGTTCGTGGCGCACATGAAGTCGAAGCGCGGCAAATACCTGAAGGCCGAGAAGGACATCCGGGCTGCCGCCGATTCGGCGGCGCAGGCGGCGGGCAAGCCGATCCAGACGGCCGAGGACCCGGTGGTGGAGGCGCTCGCCAGTTTCCGCTCGCTGATCGTGCGGGCGGCAGAGGCGGTGGCGCTGCGGGCGCTGATCCTGCGGACGCTGGACGATGTCGGCGACCGGCCGGGTGAGCCGGTGATCGTGCTCGGCGACCTCAACGACGACACCAGTTCGGTGACGACCGGCATCATCGCCGGGCCGAGCCCGCCGTGGTACTGGAGCCCGCAGCAGAAGGCGCCGCGCCGCGACGTGGCGCTGACCAGCGTGCATGACGTGATGGCCGAGCGCTCGCTCGCCAATGTCGCCTACAGCCATGTCTATGACGGGCGCTATTCGATCATCGACCATATCTTCGTCAGCCGGGAACTGCTCTCGGCCTATGCCGACCGGGTCGGGTCGGTGCAGAACGTGCGGATCTTCAACGACCATCTGGTCGACGACAATCTGGCGCGACCGGAAAAGCCAGCGAAGATCATCGTCGACGGCGACCGGTTGACGCCGCCATCGACGCGATCGGACCACGGCATCCCGGTGGCGGAGATCGAGATCACCGGACGAATCGACCGGCAGGATCGCAACATCAGCTGAGATCGCGCCGACGGGCGGAGCGCCGGGGGCGGCGACATCTGCTTGACCTCGCGCAACCCGCGTCGGCACAACGCAAAACCCCGCCGGGAGCACCGGCGGGGTTTGTCGTTTTCAGACCGCAAGCGGCCGACCGGGCCGGCCTTGCGCCGTGAGATCAGGCCTTCGGCGCCGAGCGGCGGATGCCTTCGCGGCCGCCGTCACGCTGGCTGACCGCGGCCGCGATCTGGGCCGGGCTGTTGGGATTGGCCGAGGGACGGGCCGGACGGCCGGCCGGCTTCGGGCCGGGACGACCGGAACCGCCGGCGGCGTGGGAGCGGTTGCCGCCATTGCCGGCGTGACCGCCGCCATGGCCGTGGGCCGAGCCGCCGCGCGCCGGCTTCTGGCCGTGGCTGCCGCCCGGATGGGGCGTGCGCGACTGCGGACGCACCGTGCCGCGATCGTCGCCGCCGAACGAGCCGGTGGCGCCGAGCGAGCGGCCGATCAGCTTCTCGACGTCCTTGAGCAGGCCGCGTTCGGTGCCGTCGACGAGCGAGATCGCCGCGCCGGTGGCGCCGGCGCGGGCCGTGCGGCCGATGCGGTGAACATAGGCTTCCGGCACGTTGGGCATTTCGAAGTTGATGACGTGAGTGACGCCGTCAACGTCGATGCCGCGGGCGGCGATATCGGTCGCCACCAGGATCTGCACCTTGTTGTCGCGGAACGAATCGAGGGCGCGCTCGCGCTGGCCCTGGCTCTTGTTGCCGTGAATGGCGGCGGTCTTGAAGCCGTATTCGTCGAGATGGGCCGCGACCTTGTCGGCGCCGCGCTTGGTGCGGGTGAAGACGATGGCGCGGGCCTGCGGCAGCTTCGACAGGATATCGACGAGGCGATCACGCTTTTCGTTCGACGGCAGCAGGATCACCTGCTGGTCGATGGCGTCGACCGGCTTCGACTGCGGCGCCACCGACACCTCGACCGGGCGGAACAGGATGCCGTCGGCGAGCGCCTTGATCGGGGCCGGCATGGTCGCCGACAGCAGCACGGTCTGGCGCGCCTTCGGCAGCTTTTCCATGATGCGCTTGATCGCCGGCAGGAAGCCGATGTCCATCATCTGGTCGGCTTCGTCGAGAACGACGCCGCGCGTATGGTCGAGGCGGATCGCGCCCGAGGCCATCAGGTCGAGCAGGCGGCCCGGGGTGGCGACGAGGATGTCGACGCCCTGGGACATCGAACGGATCTGCGGACCCGGCTTCACACCACCGACGACGACGGCCATGTTGAAGCGCAGGTTGCGGCCATAGGCCTTGACGCAGTCGGCGATCTGGGCAACCAGCTCGCGCGTCGGCGCCAGGATCAGGTTCTTGGCGGTTTTCGGCGCCGGACGGTTATGATCGAGGCTGAGGTGATGCAGCATCGGCAGCACGAAGGCAGCGGTCTTGCCGGTGCCGGTCTGGGCGATGCCCAGCACGTCGCGGCCGTTGATGAGGGCCGGAATGGTCTCGCGCTGGATCGGCGTCGGGGTGGTGTAGCCTTCGGTCGCAACGGCACGAAGGATGGGCTCGGCAAGGCCGAGGGTGGTGAAATCGGTCAAAACAGTTCTTTCCACAAGAGGCGATCGCCTGCGGCGCGATTCAACGCGCGAGGTCGAGCATCCGTCAGTTTTTCAAGGAAGCCTGCGCAGAACAGCTGCCCAACGACGCGCCGTTGCCACCTTCGGAAGGTGAGGCGCAGTTCGGATGGCGGCTAACGCAATGAAAGCAGGGCCATCGATCAAGCATCGCCAGTGATGGAAGCCATCATGTCCACGCGCGATGCGAAAGTAGGGGTCTTATGCGCAGATGCGGCGCGAAATAGCAAGCGAATTGTTTCGCACCGCAGCACGCCCCGGAAAAAGCGTCGAGATTTCCGCGCCTTGTCCGGCGCGGCCGGGGCGGCGAACCGGGTCAGCTCACCACCAGTTCGGTCATCATGCCGGTGGCCATGTGGTAGAGGTGGTGGCAATGCAGGTACCAGCTGCCGGGCGCGCCGGCATCGACCGCCACCGTCACCATCGTGCGCGGCGGCACGATCACGGTGTCGCGGACCGGGCCGGAGAAGCGGAGGCCATTGACCTCGACGACCTGGAAGTGATGGCCGTGCAGGTGCATCGGGTGCATCATCGAGGTCGGATTCATGAACATGATTTCCAGCCGCTCGCCGGATTTCGCGGCAAGCGGGGTGTGTTCGCCGTGGGTCTTGCCGTTGAGCGTCCAGCGATAGCCCGGCTCCTCGCCGAGCATGATGTGGATGGCGCGGGCCGGGGCGGACGGCGGCGGCAGCGGCGCGGCGGCGGCAAGGCCGAGATCGAAGCCGAGATCGGCATGGGCGGCGGCGCGGGATGCGTCGTTGCCGATCCGGGCGACCTTGGCGCCGGCGGTCGCCAGGACGATACCGGTGCGCTGGGTGGCGGCCTCGACCTGGGCGACGATCGGGAAGGCGCCGCCGTCGCGCGGGATTTCGACGACGAGATCGACGCGCTGGCCCTGCGCCAGCGGCAGGGTCTGGACCGCGTGCGCCTGACAGGGCGAACCGTCGACGGCGATGCAGGTGGCGGCGAGCCGGCCGGTGTCGAGGATGAAGGCGGTGGCGGTGGCGCCGTTGATGATGCGAAGCCGCACCTTTTCGCCCTTGTCGACGCGGACGACCTCGGGATCGTCGAAGCTGCGGTCGTTGGCGAGGAACGCGTCATAGCGAACGTCGTTGGCGTGGACCATCCCCGACATGGCGCCGGCCATGTGGGCGGCGTGGGGATCGGCCGGCGCGGCGGCGGGAGCGCCGTGGCCGGCATGGCCGGCGTGGGGATCGGCCGCGGCCCCATGGGCGCCGTGGGCGGAGGCGCCGCCGAGTTCGGCCATGATCTCGGCCGGCGAGCGGAAGGCGAAGTCGTGCAGCATGATCACAACCTCGCGGATGGCGGGGGCGTCCATCTCGCGGGTGATCAGCGGCGCGGCGAGCAGTTGCTGTTCGCTGAGCAGATGGGAATGCATCCAGTGGGTGCCGGTGGTCAGCGGGAAATCCACCGGCTCCAGCGCGCCGGGCGCGGTCTCGCCACCGCCGGTGCGGGCGCGGTCCTGATCGTTGGCATAGAGCACCTGCCCGTGGAAATGCAGGATCAGCGGCTCTTTCGTGGCGTTGTGGACGAGGCCGCTGAGGCGGGCGCCCTCGCTCGCCTCCAGTCCCGGCTTGCCATTGGCGCCGAGGATGCCAAACACGGTCGCGGCCCTCTTCTTCACTTCGATGGTGCGGGTGGCGACGGTGAGCAGCGGCGACGGCGTCGCGGCCAGCACGGCGCGCGGCAGCAGGCTGGATGCCCCGAGCGCGGCGGCACCGGCGAGCCATTGGCGACGGGAGAGGCCGGGGCGGACGAAGGCGGTCATGGCGGTCCTCGACAGGCGGCGCCGCGAGCGGGCGGGCGCGAAGGTTATGGCTTGACTGGCAAATTGGGCTGGCGGTGTCCCGGCACAATGCGCCAGGTCCGAACCGGCGATCACAAGGGCGTGAGCCGTCAAACGTCCCAGGGCGCCGGATCGCGGATTTCCCGGGCCAGGAACTCGATCAGGGCACGGATGCGGCGCGACTGGTAGCGGGTGGCGGGATAGACGACGTGAATCGGATCGGCGACGGGCTCGAAGCCAGGGAACGCGAGCGCCACCAGCCGGCCGGCGCGCAGGGCGTCGCAGGTCATGAAGCGCGGCATGATGGCGATGCCGAGGCCGGCGGCGGCGACATCGAGAATCACGTCGCCATTGTTGGCGCCGAAGCGGCCGCGCAGTTCCAGCGTGCGCTGTTCGGTCGGGTCGTCGATCGACTGGAAGCGCCAGAGCTGGGCGCCGATATTGGCATAGCCGAGGCAATCGTGGTCGACGAGATCCTCGATCCTTGCCGGGCGGCCCCTGCGGGCGAGGTATTCGGGCGAGGCGACGACGGCGCGGCGACTTGTACCCAGCGCCCGCGCCTTCAGCGTCGAATCCGGCAAGCGGCCGATGCGCAGCGACAGGTCATAGCCGCCGCCGACCAGGTCGACATGGCGATCGTCGAGATCGAGCAGGAGTTCGATGCGCGGATGCTCGGCCATGAAGGCCGCCAGCATGCGGCCGAGATGGCGCATGCCGAAGCTCATCGGCGCCGCCATGCGGATCTGGCCGGCAAGGTCGCAGGCCTGGGCCGCGACTTCCTCGGTCGCCTCGGTCAGCTGGGCGAGGATCGAACGGGCGCGCTCGTAGAACAGCGCGCCGGCGTCGGTCGGCGCGGTCCTGCGGGTGGTGCGGGTCAGCAGCCGCGTCGCCAGCCGCGCCTCGAGCGTGGCGATCCGCTTCGACACCACCGACTTGGCAAGGTCGAGCCGCTCGGCGGCGTGGGTGATCGACCCGGTCTCGACGACGGCGACGAAGGCGGTGAGATCGGCGATGTCAGGCGTCATTGTTCGCTTTATTGGAACAGTGGTTTCGATGACCGCAGTCTAGCGGAATTCACAGGAACTGCCACATTCCGCAGCGAGCCCAATCGGGCCATCCAATTCAATCGTTCACAGTCGCGCAGCAACGGCGCGTTTCGCCTCCAGGAGCCTCCGAATGACCAAGGTCCTCGTTCTCTACTATTCCAGCTACGGCCACATGGAACTGATGGCCAACGCCGCCGCCGAGGGCGCGCGTTCGGTTGCCGGCACCACGGTCGACGTCAAGCGCGTTCCGGAACTGGTCCCGGCCGACGTGGCGAAGGCGTCGCATTTCAAGCTCGACCAGGCGGCGCCGATCGCGGCCATCGCCGATCTCGCCGACTATGACGCGATCATCTTCGGCATCACCACCCGCTTCGGCCGGATGAATTCGCAGATGGCCAACTTCCTCGATCAGGCCGGCGGCCTGTGGTTCGGCAACAAGCTGGTCGGCAAGGTCGGCTCGGTGATGACCTCGACCGCGACCCAGCATGGCGGCCAGGAAACCACGATCATCTCGAGCATCGTCAACCTGCTGCATTTCGGCATGACCGTCGTCGGTCTGCCCTACACCGAAGCACGGCAGATGGCGCTCGACGTCGTCACCGGCGGCTCGCCCTACGGCGCGACCACCATCACCGGCGGCGACGGCTCGCGCATGCCGACCGAGGCCGAACTCGGCATGGCCGCCAGCCAGGGCCGGCATGTGGCCGAAGTCGCCGGCGCGATCGTGCGCGGCAAGGCGGCCTGAGGCCGGCGTCGCGATCAAGCGCCCGCGGATTGCCCTCATCCGTCCCTTCGGGACACCTTCTCCCGCTCCTGGAACCGCCTGTCTCCAAGAGCGGAAGAAGGGAGAGGTGACGGCTGGTCTGGCG
>JAEULV010000120.1 GCA_016793065.1 Hyphomicrobiaceae bacterium | reverse complement strand
AGCTGCGTGTGCTTCCAGTATTCGAACTGCGACGCCGACATGTAGAACCCCATGCCGCCGATCTCCCCAAGCTTGACGTCGCTGGCGCCGAGCCGGAATTCGCCCGCCGGATAGCACATCGGCGCCGAGCCGTCGCAGCAGCCGCCCGACTGATGGAACATCAAGGCGCCGTTGCGCGCCGACAGCTTGGCGATCAGCGCCAGGGCGGCGTCGGTGGCGAGAATCCGCGCGGTCATGCAATGCTCCTTGGCCCGATGGGACCGTTCGATGGGACGATGATGGCGGACCGATGCCGCCGGACGCGGTAAAGCCCGCCGGTCTTTGGGGCTCCGGCGGGCTTTCTTGACGTCGACTCCGGGGGGCGAAGCCGCCGGCAAGTTTCACGCTTGGCGGGCGCGGCCCGCCGTCGGTGTGCCGGCCCGGCCGGATGCCTTGGGCCGAAGCCCGCACCCGACCGGATCCGTGCTCCGGTCTCAGAAGAAGCCGAGCGCCTTGGCCGAGTAGCTGACCAGCAGGTTCTTGGTCTGCTGATAGTGGTCCAGCATCATCTTGTGGGTTTCGCGGCCGATGCCCGACTGCTTGTAGCCACCGAACGCCGCATGGGCCGGGTAGAGGTGGTAGCAGTTGGTCCACACGCGGCCGGCCTGGATGGCGCGACCGAACTGGAAGGCGCGGTTGCCGTCACGCGACCACACGCCGGCGCCGAGGCCGTAGAGTGAGTCGTTGGCGATGGCGAGCGCCTCTTCCGGCGTATTGAAGGTGGTGACCGAAACGACGGGCCCGAAGATCTCCTCCTGGAAGATCCGCATCTTGTTGTTGCCCTCGAAGATGGTCGGCTCGACGTAATAGCCGTGCTCCAGCTCGCCCGGCAGGATGGCGCGATTGCCGCCGGTCAGCACCTTGGCGCCTTCCGACTGGCCGATCTCGATATAGGACAGGATCTTGTGCAGTTGGTCCGACGAGGCCTGCGCGCCGATCATCGTCGACATGTCCAGCGGGCTGCCCTGCTTGATCCGCTTGGTGCGGGCGATGGCCCGTTCGATGAACTTGTCGTAGATCGACTTTTGCACCAGAACCCGCGACGGGCAGGTGCAGACTTCGCCCTGGTTGAGGGCGAACATCGCGAAGCCCTCGAGCGCCTTGTCGAAATAGTCATCGTCCTCGGCCATGACGTCGGCGAAGAAGATGTTCGGCGACTTGCCGCCCAGTTCCAGCGTCACCGGAATGATGTTCTCCGAGGCATACTGCATGATCAGCCGGCCGGTGGAGGTCTCGCCGGTGAAGGCGATCTTGGAGATGCGCTTGTTCTGCGCCAGCGGCTTGCCGGCCTCGACGCCGAAGCCCTGGACGATGTTGAACACGCCCGGCGGCAGGATGTCGGCGGTCAGCTCGGCGAACACCGCGATCGACAGCGGCGTCTGCTCGGCCGGCTTGAGGACGACGCAGTTGCCGGCGGCGAGCGCCGGGGCGAGCTTCCACGCCGCCATCAGCAGCGGGAAGTTCCACGGGATGATCTGGCCGACGACGCCGAGCGGTTCATGGAAATGGTAGGAAACGGTGTCGTTATCGAGTTCGGCGAGCGATCCTTCCTGGGAGCGGATACAGCCCGCGAAATAACGGAAATGATCGACCGCGAGCGGCAAGTCCGCCGCCATGGTTTCGCGGATCGGTTTGCCATTGTCCCAGGTTTCGCAGGTGGCGAGGAGTTCGAGGTTTTGCTCCATGCGGTCTGCGATCAAGCCGAGGATGCGCGCTCGCTCGGCAACGGGTGTGCGGCCCCAGCTGTCCTTGGCGGCATGGGCGGCGTCGAGC
>JAEULV010000053.1 GCA_016793065.1 Hyphomicrobiaceae bacterium | reverse complement strand
CTCGGAATGGGAGATGAACACCGGCACGCGCACGCAGGTGGCGGTCAGCTTGATCTTCGGGTCGAGGATCTTCTTGGTCTCGACCATCATCTTCCACTCTTCCTTGGTGAAGCCGTCCTCCATGAACACGTCGATATGCGGGATCAGGTTGAAGGCGATCGACTTCGGGAACTTCTTGGCGGCGTATTCCTGGCCGGGGACGTACTTGCCCTTGGTCTGGGCCCAGAGCTCGTCCATGCCTTCCTTGCCGGCGCCGGACACCGACTGATAGGTCGAGACGACGACGCGCTTGATGCCGAAGGCGTCATGCAGCGGCTTCAGCGCCACGACCAGCTGGGCGGTCGAGCAATTGGGGTTGGCGATGATGTTGCGCTTGGTGAAGCCGGCGATTGCGGCGGCGTTCACTTCCGGAACGATCAGCGGCACGTCCTCGTCATAGCGCCAGGCGGACGAGTTATCGATGACGACGCAGCCCTGGGCGCCGATCCGGGGCGACCATTCCTTCGACACGGAGCCGCCGGCCGACATCAGGCAGATGTCGGTGTCGGAAAAGTCGTAGTGGTCCAGAGCCTTGCATTTGAGCGTCTTGTCGCCGAAGGAGACTTCCGAACCGAGGGAGCGCGTCGAGGCCAACGGCACGACTTCACTGACGGGGAAACCCCGTTCGGCGAGGATATCCAGCATTTCGCGGCCCACATTGCCAGTGGCACCGACGATGGCGACTTTGTAACCCATTTTGAACCACTCCTTCGAAAAGACGCAGGAAAACCTCATTTTCGCCATGCGCCTTCAGCGGAACGCAGTGTCTAGGCGATAATCATCGAAAACACAACGACCGAAGAAGTCGTAAGCCTTCCAGCGGACCAAAGAGCCGCGGATCGAACAGGGATCGTCGATGCTGGAGCAACGTTGGGCCGTCGAGCGGCCGCGGCGCCCGTGGCGCTGGGGGATGGAACCGGATCGTCCGTGGTGGCTGGATGCCGCCTGGGTGGGCGCGGTGGCGGCCTGCGGATTCTTCGGGGTGCAGGCGGCGATCCTCTGTGTGGGATGAGGCGACCGCCGCCGGCGACCGCGGCTACTTGAACAGCACCAGGCTGACGGCCAGCGCGGCCATGCCGATGACCATGCCGTAGACGGTTTCGTGACCGTCGGAATAGCGCCTCGCCGCCGGCAGCAGCTCGTCGAGCGACAGGAAGACCATGGCGCCGGCGATGACGCCGAACACGGCGCCGAAGACCGACGGGCTGAGAAACGGCGCCAGCACCAGATAGCCGACCAGCGCTCCGACCGGCTCGGCCAATCCGGATACCAGCGAGGCCAGCACCGCCTTCGAGCGGGAGCCGGTGGCGTAGTAGACCGGCACGGCGATCGACACGCCCTCGGGGATATTGTGGATGGCGATGGCGGCGGCGAGCGGCAAGCCGATGGTCGGGCTGTCGAGGGTGGCGAAGAAGGTCGCCAGACCTTCCGGCAGATTGTGGGCGGTGATGGCCAGCGCCGCGAGCAGGCCGACGCGGGCGATCGCCTGCCGGTCGATCGGACGGGTGGCGGACGCCGGCTTGTGGGAATGGCCGTGATTGTGGGTCGCGGCGATCGCCGCCGGGGAACCGTCGGCCGCCGGTTCGATCTCGGCCTCGGCCATGGCGCCATGGGGATTGGGGATCAGGCGGTCGATGCCGACGAGAATGACGACGCCGACGAAGAAGGCGATCGTCGCGGCGGTGTAGGCTTCCTTGACCGGCATGACCTTTTCAAAGGCCAGCTGGGATTTGACGAAGATTTCGACCAGCGAGACATAGACCATGGCGCCGGCGGCGAAGGCGAGGCCGAAGGCGAGGATGCGGGTGTTGGTCTGGCGGGCGAAGATGACGAGGAGCGATCCGAGAACCGTTGCCAGTCCAGCGCCGAGCGTGATCGACAGGGCGATCAGGACGTTTGCAGAAAACAGTTCCGACATTTGCTACTCCAGGATCGCGCGGCACGAACGGCCGGAACGGGTTTCGCTCCGGCGACGTCGGGACGCGCTGGCGGTTGCTTGGGACAGCCGGCTCATCGGATCAAGCCGGATCGTCGCGACGAACTGATCCCTAGACCGCGCTTGTTGCAGTTTAGTTTCATTCTACAATGGGCATGTTGCGAGTCACTTGCAAGAAGCGAATGGGTAAATCGTGGCGACGGCAGGTTTTCCGTCGTTGCCGGGTTGTTTCCCCGGGCCGTGTTCTCGTGGTTGTCGGCACCCGCCGGGCGTCCGTCGCGGTCGATGCGTCCCGACCCGATCGGTCCGCGCCGCGAGCGGTTGTCATTGCCGCGTCACCGGCGCTTGACATGCATCCCGCCATGCCGGTGTCCTGACACCGATTCCGTCCGACAGGCATGCGAGCACCAGATCCGATGATTCGTTACGCGCTCTACTATGCACCCGAACCGACCGATCC
>JAEULV010000044.1 GCA_016793065.1 Hyphomicrobiaceae bacterium | reverse complement strand
GCGCGCAAGGCGACGGCGATGTTCCTCGCGGCCCTGATGCGCCTCTACAAGCGCGGTGGCGAGACGTCTTCCGCCGGCGCATCCGAGAAAGAGGTCTGAGATGGCCCAGCGACTGCTCGCCCGCTTCGAGGTCGAAGCCACGCTGGTCGCCCTGTTGCCGGTGCATGTCGGCAATCGCGACAGCGAACTCACCCAGGATGCGCCGCTCGCCTGCAACGGCAGGGGCGAACCCTACATCCCCGGCACCAGCCTCGCCGGCCCGATCCGCGCCTGGTGGCGCGATGCCTTCGGCGACAAGGCCGACCTCGAGTTCGGCCGGATCGAGGCGCGGGACAAAGGGCGCGATCCCGCCTCGCTCGGCTATGCCAGCCTGATCAGCGTCGCCGATGCGCCGGCGCACTTGCCCGCCGGGCTCACGACCGAATTGCGCGACGGCGTCGGCATCGACCGCCAGAGCGGCGCCGCCGCCACCTCGATCAAGTATGACCGCCAGGTACTGCCGGCCGGCACCACCTTCGCGCTGAAGTTGCGGTTCGACGTCGTCGAGGGTTTAGCCACCGCCGACATCGCCCGCCAGCGGCTCGCGGCGCTGGTGGCGGCGCTGCAGGCAGGCGACATCGCCTTTGGCGCGGCCAAGACCCGCGGCCTCGGCCGGATGCAGGCGAAGGGCGTCAAGGTTTTCGAGCGGCAACTGGCGACCCGCGCCGGCATGCTGGCGCGCCTGCGCGGCAACAGCAATGCCGCGACGATCCCCGACGCGCAACTGACGGAATGGGCGGCAGCCGCCGGCGCCAACGCGCGCGACGGTCGGGTCGACATCGTCGTGTCGTGGCAGGCGACGCGACCGGTGTTCAACAAGTCCGGCTCGATCGGCCTGGTGATCGACGGCCTGCCGCTGCTCGGCGGCGGCTTTGACGCAAACACGCCCACGGCCCTGACCCCGGTCCTCACCGGCGCCTCGATCAAGGGCGCGCTGCGTGCCCACGCCGAGCGCATCTGGCGGACGATGGCCGGCTGGAAATGCGATCTCGAGAGCGCCCGCAGCAGCTTCCTCGCCTCGATCGAGATGGATCTGGTGTCCGAGCTGTTTGGCTCGGTCGGCAAGAGCGGCAAGACCCCCAAGGCCGGCGATTGCGATGATCGGCCGGACGACGCCGAGGCCAGGGCCGCGCACGGCCTCGGCGCGCTGGCGGTCGAGGATTGCGTCGTCGGCCCGGCGGTTGCCCCCGGCGAGTGGAAGCGCATCGTCGAGGCCCGCGCTGCCGATGTCGACCAGGCGGTGATCGCCGCCCAGGCGCAGGTCGATGCGGCGACGAGCTGGAAGGACAGCAATGCCCGCGACGGCTTGAAGCGCGGCAGTGCCCGCATCGCCAACCACGTCGCCATCGACCGCTGGACCGGCGGCGCTGCGGATGCACTTTTGTTCAACCAGTTGGAACCGCCGGCCCCGCACCGGCGCCAGTTCCGCCTGCGCCTCGACCTCGCCCGCCTCGGCGATGCCTGCGGCATTGGGTTGGCGGAAGCCGAGAGGCAAAAGGCGGCCAAGTGCAAGCCGTTCGATCAGGCGAAAGTCGACGCTGCGGAATTGGCCCGCGACCGCGCTATCCAGAAGCGGAATGCCGCCGTTGCGCTTCTGATGTTTGCCCTGCGCGATCTGGCGCTTGGCCACATTGCGTTCGGTTTCGGCTCCACCCGCGGCTTCGGCTCGATCAAGGTCGATAGCATCGCCTTCGAAAATCCGGGTGCAACGGCCGAGGAGTACGGCTTCACCGCCGACAAGGCGCTGCCTGTCGAGCGCCTGGATGACCGCACCGCCTTTGCGTCCTTCACCGAGGCGGAAAAGGGGTGGGTGGGCTACTGGACCGCGTGGCGGGCGAACGACACGGAAAAGGCGAAGGCATGACCAAGACCCAAACGCCGTCAGCGCTTTTCCGCGCCTTGCTCGACCCGGTGGCCCCGGGCGAGATCCTGCCGAAGCTCTCCGCCGTCTTCGAGCCAGGCGAACCCGCCAAGCTTCGTCATGGCTTCGTCATGGCCCGCCATCGCTTCGACATCGTCACGCTGCGCTGGGCCGAAGGCGTTTTCAGCGTCGCGAGCCATGACGATAAGGGCGCCGAACTCTTCGACGCCGCCTATGAAGTGCGGCTGTTCTGCGAGAGGTTCGACGCCCACTGGCAACGCTCCGGCGCCGATGCCGGCCGGCTGCGCATCCTCGCGCCTTGCTCGTTCGACGGGGGGCATCAGGTGCTGGAGGTGATCGACGAACTGCACCGCGAATACCTGTTGTGGGGGCGATCGGGGCCGATCGCCGGCAAGACCGGCTGGTCGGAGCTGCGCGAGCCGCGCATCCGCGCCATTCCGCTCGAGGTCTCCCCCGACAACGGCGTCGAACTGGTGCTGAAAGCCGTCGAGCATGTCGCGGTCGGCAAGCACGGCAATGCCTTCGTCGTCGCCGAACGGCTCACCGGGATTTCGAAATTCGGCTCGCCTGCCAAGCGGAAGGACGACTGCGATGAGTGAAGAACAGCGCGGCAAGCTCGTCCGTCGCAAGTCCGGCCCCTTCGCCAACTGGCTGCTGACCTGGACGTTCAACAACAAGCCCTATAGCGAGCAAAACGACGTCGTCGCGCGGGTGCTGGACGACAGCTTGCGCAATGCCAGCGAGGCGGACCTGCCGGTCGGGCAGCCGGTCGATGTCTATTTCACCAAGGACAACAGTCGCAAGCTCAGCCGCGTCTGGCCAGTCGATGCCGGCCTGGCCGAACGCGCCGCTGCCGCGGCCATCGCCGAGCGTCAACGGCTTGAGGCGGAGAAGGCGGAGAAGGAACGGCAACGCGAGGCCGCAAGGCAAGCCGCCGGCGAGCCGTTCGCCGACGCCGGGGTCTGGAAGCCGGCCGGACGCAACCAGCACTTCCACAATCCCTACAATTTCATTCCGGTTCCGGACGGCCGCGCTGCCACGGACAGCGGCCTCGGCCATGGCAAGCCCGCCGGCCATCACCTCTACAAGTCCGGGCTCTATTCCGGCCGCATCGCCTTCGAGCTGACGACGGAGACGCCGCTGATCGTCGCCGATACCGCGCGCGCCGATGTCAGGGAAAACAAGCACCGCATCTTCGACGTCCTCACCGATGTCGACGGCGAGACGCCGATCCTGCCGATTACCTCGTTCAAGGGCGCCCTGCGCGCCGCCTATGAGGCCGTCACCCTGTCGCGCATGGCGGTGTTCCGCGCCCATGACGAAAAACTCGCCCGCCGCATGAGTGCCCAGCAGGGCCTGATGCAGGTGCCGCTGCGGGTCAAGGACGACGGCATGGGCTTCGAGGTGCTGCTCGGCTCCCACGACAAGCCGCGTCTTGCCGACAATCTCCCCAGTCCGGGCGTCCCCGGGGGCCTTATGTATGCCGCCTGGTTGCCGCGTTACGTCAAGGGCGCGGGCAATCCAAATGGGCCTGCCGAGGCGAAGAACGCGGTGCGTTGCCTGAGGACGAACGCTCTCCCCCAGCATGGCGACCGTGTTGCCTGCGCCCTGCAACGCTACGAGAAACTCAACCCGAAGACCAACCAGCCGATTTTCTCCTACTGGCGCGTGGTCAAGCTGGTCATCGGCGGTAGTGTCGACGCTATCCGCTTTGCTCCGGGGCGGCTTGATGAGTTCGGCGGCAGTCACAATCACCGACCGTTCGACGCCGGCGGCGGGCGCGGCAGCTACAAGTTCGTCACCGGTCATGTCGTCGTCACCAACCAGAACATCGGCGGCAAGCACGACGAGCGGGTGTTCTTCACCGAACATCCGCATGAGGTGGGCTGCACCCACGACGAGATGAAGCAGTGGCGTGGGGAGTGGAAGACGCTGATCCAGTCCTATCTCGACGCCAACAAGCGGGCGATGGAGATGCGCCTGCGCAACGTCCCCGCCGCCCAGCGCAAGGCGAAGCTCGCCGCCTTTCTTGGCAATGACATCAACAAGTATGCCTATAGCCGCCACCTGATCGAGGAAGGGGCCGGCGAGTTGAAGCCGGGCGACCTGCTGTTCGGCCGGTTCGAGGGCGGCAAGCTGAAGGCGCTCTATCCGGTGATGATCGCCCGGGAACTGGGCGATTTCACCCCCGAGGACGCGCTGGCGCGAAACCACCGTCCGGCGGAGAACTGGCATGAGCTGTCACCGGCCGATCGCGTCTTCGGCTGGGTCGGTCAGGAGGGCGGCGACAAGGGCAACCGCAACATGTATCGCGGCCAGCTGCGCATCGCCTCGCTCGACTATGCCGGCCACCCCGGGGGTGAGCCGATCGCCCGGTTCCGCGGCGACGGCCTGCCGCTCGCCATCCTGTCGACGCCGAAGCCGCAGCAGGCGCGCTTCTATCTCGCCGCCGATCGCGCCGGCACGCCGCCGGCCGATGGTGCATCGGCCGACCAGAGCTTCTACAAGGGCGACGCCGGCAAGAAGACCCTGCGCGGCCGCAAGGTCTATCCGCATCACCGCGCCACGACGCGGATCGACCACTACTGGGACGGTCTCAAGGCGATCGACAAGCCGGGGGAACCGTTGGCCGGGCCCGACAAGCGCACCTACTATCGCGAATACATCCGTCAGGCAGGCGCGCGCGAAGTCCGCGACGACCAGAACCGCTCGATCCGCGGCTGGATCACCCCGCAGACCACGTTCCGGGGCGAGATCGACGTCATCAACCTGTCGAAGGCCGAACTTGGCGCGCTGCTGTGGCTGCTCGATCTGTCGCGCCAGCTTGCCGATCCGATGGCGCACCTGCGCCTCGGCATGGGCAAGCCGCTCGGCTTCGGCAGCGTCAGCGTCCGGTTGACCGGGCTTGACCTGCAGGACGGCGAAGCGCGCCGCGCCGACTACGCCTCGCTGTTCAAGGCGGGCGAGGGCGGCGAGCGGCTCAAGGCGCAAGGCGAGGCCAGTTCCGATGCGGCGAAGCCGCTGGTCGAGGCCTATCGCGCCGCCCTGTCGGCGCTGTTCGCCGGCAAGCCGTTCGACGAGGTCAGCGTCATCAAGGCCTTCCGCAACGCCGCTTGCGGCATCGACGACCTGCCGGTCCACTATCCCCGCGCCACCCCGGCGCCGGATGGCGACGGCAAGAATTTCGAGTGGTTCGTCGCCAATAACAAGGAAGACCGGAACGAGCCCGGCCCGAAATATGCCCTGCCGCCTCTCTGGTCCCCCGCCGGCCTGCCACTGCCGGACAAGACGGCGTCTTCCGGTTCCGGCGGCGGGCGGCGCTAAAGCAAGATCCGGTCAGGTTGTTCGACCTGACCGGCAAAAGCTTGCGCCAGAGAAAGCAAGATCCGGTCAGGTTGTTAGACCTGACCGGCAAAAGCTTGCGCCAGGGAAAGCAAGATCCGGTCAGGTTGTTCGACCTGGCCGGCAAAAGCTTGCGCCAGGGAAAGCAAGATCCGGTCGGATTGTTCGACCTGACCGGCAAAAGCTTGCGCCAGGGAAAGCAAGATTCGGTCAGATTGTTCGACCTGACCGGCAAAAGCTTGCGCTTTGGAAAAGCCGGCATCCGTTGGTGTTCGTTGATCCCGGGGCCAAGCGGCTCTGGCGCCGGGGAGGCATCCGACCTGACCACCGCATCAGGTCGACGGCCGTTCCTTGCGTTTTCTCGCGTGACCGTGCCGAAGAAGTGGGGCCTATGTCCGGGCATCATGCCCTGGAGACCGCGCCTGTTCGCCAAGGAAGGACGCAAGGCGCGGCAATTGCGGGGCATCGATTTGGCCGTTGCAATAATATCACGCATCCCTGAGCAAAACGGGAACAAGTCATGGCTTTTTGGTGCCTTTTCATGTCAACTTTGCGGCAAATTTTGATCCCGTTTTGTTCAGGGTTGCAAATCACTGATTTTATGAGCATTCTCTCCCAAGGGTCCCTCGCATCCCACCCCGCTTCTTCAGGGGATTGAAACGCTGTCGCGCCCCACCCACGGGGCGCAGCGCTCGCATCCCACCCCGCTTCTTCAGGGGATTGAAACCGTCGCCATACCCCGGCTTCACGCCGATGACGACTCGCATCCCACCCCGCTTCTTCAGGGGATTGAAACGGAGCATCTTTGGTGATATGCCGGTGTAAGTGCTCGCATCCCACCCCGCTTCTTCAGGGGATTGAAACGGCGAACGTTACCGACGCCTCCGACAGGGACTCGCATCCCACCCCGCTTCTTCAGGGGATTGAAACGGCAGAATCGGGTTGCTGGTGGGCACTTCCCGCTCGCATCCCACCCCGCTTCTTCAGGGGATTGAAACCTCAGGCACCGCGGGAGCGTCTGCCCCAAAGCTCGCATCCCACCCCGCTTCTTCAGGGGATTGAAACGTGGCCCACGAACGCCTGCGGTACCACCGTCTCGCATCCCACCCCGCTTCTTCAGGGGATTGAAACAAAGTACCCGTGCGAGCAGGCGGCGACGATGTCTCGCATCCCACCCCGCTTCTTCAGGGGATTGAAACGGTTTCGCCCCCGCGGCCCGTGTCGCGGTGGCTCGCATCCCACCCCGCTTCTTCAGGGGAACGGCACCGGCCTCCGGGCTGCCGGCCGCCAGTCCTCGCGGGTCCTTCCCGCCCGCGTCTCGGCCTCGGCGTCAGGCGCCGCCCGCCTCTCCGCCGCCCGCCTCTCGGCCGCCCGTCTCTCGGCTGACCGTGTCGGCGGTGAAGGTGAGGCCGAGGAAGGCGATGCCGTCGTCGAGCCGGGCGAGGCGGGTCTTGCCGGCGTGCAGGCTGAGGCCGATCGCCTTCAACTCGGCCTCCATCCGCGCCCGCGCGGCGGCGGCGGCCTCGGCGGTGCGCGCCATCAGCAGGAAGTCGTCGGCATAGCGGACGAGCTTGACGCGGCGGCTTTCGAGCGCGTGGTCGATCGGGTCCAGCACCAGATTGGCCAGC
>JAEULV010000041.1 GCA_016793065.1 Hyphomicrobiaceae bacterium | reverse complement strand
AACGGCCTCAGTGGTCCGACAGCACCACGTCGTCCGACCAGTCGCCCGGCACTTCCTTGACGATCGCCTGGCCGCAGATCACCCGGCCCTTCAGCGGATCGAAGGTCAGCGTCGGCGCGCCGTGCAGCGCCCAGCCCTTGTTGAGCGCCGCCGACACCCGCTTGCAGAAGGCCGAGTCATCCACCCCGGTCAGATAACGATAGAGCTGCATGCCTGACCCCTGTTCGGTCGCTTCCACCTGGCGACCGTCAACACCGTGCGGCGCCCTTGGTCCGCGCGGTGTTGACCCGCTTGAAGCCGGTTACGAGCGCGCCGCGATCGCCTCGGCGATCGCCACCGTGCGCTTCGCCATCTCCGCATGCAGCAATTCCACCATGCGGCCGTCGACGGTGATCGCGCCCTTGTTCTGGTTTTCCGGCAGTTCGAACGCCGCGATGATTTTGCGCGCCCACTCCACCTCGGCCTCGCCCGGCGAGAACGCCGCGTTGCACGGCTCCACCTGCTTCGGGTGGATCAGCGTCTTGCCGTCCATGCCCAGATCGCGCGCCTCGGCGCATTCGGTGGCAAAGCCCGTCTCGTTGTTGAAGTCGTTATAGACCCCGTCGACGATCTCGAGCCCGAACGCCCGCGCCGCCGCGACGCAGGTCGAGAGCCAGGCCAGCATCGGCAGCCGCCCCGGCACGATCCGCGCCCGCGTCTCCTTGGCCAGATCGTTGGTGCCCATGATGAACACCGAAAGCCGCCGCCCCGCCGGCGCCGCCGCCGCCGCCGCGATTTCGCCCGCCGCCAGCATCGCCTTCGGCGTTTCCATCATCACCCAGATCTTGACGCCTTCCGCCGCCCCGGCGGCATCGAGCTTGTGGCCGATGGCGAAAATGTCCTCGGCCGAATTGACCTTCGGCACCAGGATCGCGTCCGGCCCGGCCTTCGCCGCCATCTCCAGGTCTTCGGCGCCCCACGGCGTATCGAGCCCGTTGATGCGGATAACCAGCTCGCGATGACCATAGCCGCCACCCGAGACCGCATCGAGAATCTGCTGCCGCGCCACCGCCTTGGCATCCGGCGCCACCGCATCCTCCAGATCGAGGATCAGCGCATCGACCGGCAGGGTCTTAGCCTTTTCAAGCGCCCGGGCATTCGACCCCGGCATGTAGAGAACGGAACGACGCGGACGCATGGCATTCATGATGCGATTTCCCTCGGAATAAAGCCCCGGCTTTCGCGCCGCACCATAATCGCGCCCGCGCCCCGGGGCTATAGGGAAAAGGGGGAGGTGGCGCGGGGCGTTGCCGAATGGCGGATCACCTCAATGCGCCGAAGCGGTTGAAAACCGTCAGCCGATCAGCCACCCTTGGCGGGCCGGAAAGACCTGCCCGCCACCAATCGCCGTTACCAGATCCGCCGTTTGCCGACATCGGGAAGGCTATCGAAGACCATATCGGCCGAGACCAGCGCCACATTGCGGACTTTGGCGGTCGCCGCGAGGATCCGGTCGAAGGGATCCCGGTGATCCCAGGGCATCATCGCGGCGGTGATCGCAATGTCGGGCATGATGTCGGCGATCCGGGCACCTTGCGCAGTAGCGATCGTCTCGAGACGCCCGAGCAGCGGTTCCATCTCCGGCCATTTGCCGATGCGGACCTTTTGTCCGATCTCGAAGAAGCTGATGGCCCCGATCCATACGGTCTCGGCCTGTTCCATCGCCTTCAGCGCCACTTCCGAAATCCGCCGATCGCCCGTCAACGACCAGGCCCAGGCATGCGTGTCGAGCAGGACGGCCGTCATTCCCGCCCTTCCCACAACGCCAGTTCGTCCTCCGTCATCGGAGCGAAGAAGTCCGGTCCCGCCCCCGTCAGCTCGCCCGACAGAATCCCAACCCGGAACGGGCGCTGTTCCACCGGCACGATGCGGACCGCCGGGCGCTTGCCCCGGGCGATGATCACCTCCTCGCCCGCCAGCGCCGCCTCGATCAGCTTCGACAGGTTCGTCTTCGCCACATGAACCGTAACCTGCATCCTAGCCTCCAGGACTGAACCAACTTAGCTAAGTCGATATAGCGCAGTTTGGCGACGCCATCCAGTCTCGACATGCCGGAGGCCTTGCGTATTACGCAGCCGGGATTGAATGCCTTGGAACACCACCAGGGGCTGTCCGGCCGGACGCCAACATCGCACATGCGCACGGACAAGCGGCCACGGCGACGTGTGGTCGCCTCATACGCCTCTACGATCGCGCCATTCAGCATTCCGACGCCATTGTACACCGACAACGTTGTTGCACACGGTATTGCTTCGGTAGTGAATTGGCGTTATGTTTCCCGTCGTGCAACCTTGCCAAGTGACAAGGGCCCCTGGGCACTTCCGACGGATAGCTTGGACAAGCGAGTTCGCTGGTTGCACCACAGTTTCGTTAGCCCCAGTGCTCGCTTTCGAATGCGATCACTGGGGCTAATTTTTTATGCCATCGATCGTCGCCGCGCTCCCATTTGCGCAAGATCGCCCACGCGCAATAGTCCGCGATCTGCAAGCCATGATCGGCGTGGGAAGGCCGAAAGTCCGTCGTAACGGTTGCGTTGCTTCCTGTCTTTTGGATCGACTCCCTGACCGCTGACTGAAAAATCGTCTTTTCCTTTCCCGTTCCCACGGATGCGAACGTCATCAGCGTCTTTTTGTCATTCCCGTACATCAGGGCCGAACAAGCCTTGAAATGCGAGAAGCAAGCAATCTTGTAAAAGACAAACCGATCGCTTCGTATATTCAATTCGGCTTTGTGCTTGTCAAAAATACTGGCTTGAATGGAGATGTCATGCCGGCAAATGACGTTGAAGACGGCTTCGCGGACAGGAACATTGTCTTCAGAGGCATGAAAATAATCGAGCAGCCTGTGACCGGATCCGACAAGCGCCAAGCGAAGATCGTGCAATTCCTTGATCAACAACGTGTCCTTGATGATCACAGTGCAGACGATGAAATATCGAGAGACATTCCGTCCTTCTCCGAATTCGAAGGACATGCAGCCGGCCTCATCGAAATAGACCAATTGCTCCAAGACTGACCTCGTGTTCACCCGTCATCTCGCTACGCTGCCCGCAACAGGCCGCTGCCGAATGCAGGGTCGCAAGGAGAATCGGCAAAGCGTCAGGATTGCATTGTACCGACTCCCCGCGCGGCTTGATAAGTCTGGAAAAACAAAAACCCCGCCGGAGCGGGGTTTTCGAACTCTTTGCGTCGATGCCTGTGCGTCGGCTCGAGCGTCGTGATCAGGCGGCGAGCGCGGCCTTCGACTTCTCGACCAGCGCCTTGAACGCCTCGATGTCGGCGATCGCGACTTCCGAGAGCATCTTGCGGTCGACTTCGATGCCGGCCTTGTTGAGGCCGTCCATGAAGCGCGAATAGTTCAGGTTCCAGTCGATCGAACGCACGGCGGCGTTGATGCGCTGGATCCACAGGGCGCGGAACGTACGCTTCCGGTTCTTGCGGTCGCGATACGAATACTGCATCGCCTTTTCGGCAGCCTGCTTGGCGATGCGGATGGTGTTCTTGCGGCGGCCGCGCTGGCCTTTGACCGCATCGAGGATCTTCTTGTGCTTGGCGTGCGAAGTAACGCCGCGCTTGACACGGGACATGGGAAACTCCTGGAAACCGGGTTTTGTCGATCACGCGCGCTGCCTGGGCAGCGCCGGCGGGACGGGGCTCAGTTGTTCGGCAGCATGTACTTGCGCACGTTCTCACCATCGGTCTTGAACAGGACCATGGTGCCGCGCGCGTCACGGATGAACTTGGTCGTCCGCTTGATCATGCCGTGGCGCTTGCCGGCCTGAGCCGCCTTGACCTTACCGGTACCGGTGAGCTTGAAGCGCTTCTTGGCGCCGCTCTTCGTCTTCATCTTGGGCATTTGGCTCTCCTTTTCTACGGCGATAGCAGGCCGTCCTCCGTGAGGAGGGGCACGCCCCGCTCCGCCTTTTCGGCTGTTGAGCTCGGGCCGACGGCTTTCCGATGAAAGCCCCGGATCCCGAAAAGAACCGCCACGGCATGCCCATACCTTGCGCCGGGCGGTTCCAGACCGCGCTGCTTTAGAGGAAAGCCGGCGCGAATGCAATGGCCGGACCGCGAACCTGTTTGAATTTGCCTCGATCAAATGCGAGTATGTGCCGGAAGGAATCACACCATTGACGGTAGTCTCTCATCCAGAACCCGGCACGATCGTCCGCGTTGACTTGTCGCAGGGCTTTCGCGCGCCCGAAATGGTCAAGCGTCGCCCCGCGATCGTGTTGTCGCCACCCATCCCCGGTCGACCGCAACTCTGCACCATTACACCGCTCAGCACCTCGCGTCCGACCATCGTCTTGCGACATCACATGGAGATCGCTTTCGATCCGGTTCTGCCAAGCCCCTACGATTCTCCACGCATGTGGGTGAAGGGGGATATCGTCCTGACGGTTGCCTTTCATCGACTGCGACTGTTGTTTGCTGAATGGTCGGACGGCCAGCGGCTTTATGACGTCCGCATTCTCGATGCCGCAACCATGGATCGGGTACGCGACTGTGTCCGCGCCGGCATCGGATTGTGATTTGACATCCTCACAATAAATATCATATCTGGACTGTCGCCGGTCGCTCCGGCACTTAAGTCCAGCTTCGGCTGGCCATTAGGGCTGGTGATCGCAAACCGACCTTAGTGCCTGCAAGGCCCCGCTCCGGCGGGGCCTTGTTTTTCGGCGCTGCCGCGCGGCCATTCACCCGCTTGCTCGCGTCGTTTTCCGCCCCGCCTTGCCGGTCTTGGCCGGCTTTTCCGCCGGCTCGGCGCTCACACGCTCCGTCGGTTCGGCCGTCGCCGCGTCCGGGGGTGCCGATGTCGCGCCGAGGTCGATGCGCTCGAACAGGCCCGGCCAGTCGGCGACGAAGCCGTCCTTGTCGATGGCGATCGCATGGCGTGCCGCCTCCTCGGCAAAGCCGAGATCGATCCGTCCCGCCTCCGGCACGCCGAGCGTGAACGACGACTGCGCCGCCTTCAGCGTCGGCACCGCCAGATGCACCGCCTTGCCCTCGCGGACCTTGCCGTCGGCCTTCGGGCCGATCCGCTTGATCATCGCCGCCAGCGTGAAGGCCGATGCGCCGAGCAGCAGGTCGCGCGCCCCGGCAAGCTCCGGCCGCGGCTGACCGCTGGCATCGGTCCAGCCGCCATAACCGTCATGCCGCAGCGCCAGCGTGATGCCGCCGACAAGCGTCACATGCGCCGAGCGCCAGCCGGCCCAGTCGGCATCGAGCACGAAGCGGTAGCGCAAGCCGAACGCCGACGCCCCGCCGCCGCCGACGATCACGCCCTCGGCAACCACATCGCCTTCGTTCTCGCTGACCACCACATGCTCGATCCCGCCATCGGGAACCAGCCGCCAGCGATAGACCTTCCGTGCCATGTCCAAGCCTCAACACATGCCGGACCACGGCCCGCCCGGGCCAGCCGACGACCTTGAACGACCGGATACCAAAAAGGGCGAGCCCTGAGCCCGCCCTCCCGTATCCGCCTTCGCGATTCCCGATGCCGGATCCGATCGGATGCAGCGACCCGATCGGCCCGCGCCGTCAGCGCGGCGCCAGGATCATCACCATCTGCTTGCCTTCGAGGCGCGGTTCGGACTCGACCTTGGCGGCCTCGGCCACCTCGGCTCGCACCCGCTCCAGCAACGCCACGCCGATGTCCTGATGCGCCATCTCGCGTCCGCGGAAGCGCAGGGTGACCTTCACCTTGTCGCCTTCCTCGAAGAACCGCTTCATGGCCTTCATCTTGGTTTCATAGTCGTGGTCGTCGATCGCCGGACGGAGCTTGATCTCCTTGATTTCGACGATCTTCTGGTTCTTTCGCGCTTCGGCCGCCTTCTTCTGCGACTGGAACTTGAACCGACCGTAATCCAGGATCTTGCAGACCGGCGGAGCCGCGTGCGGCACGATCTCGACGAGATCGAGTCCGGCTTCCTCGGCGCGTGCCAAGGCTTCGAAGAACGCGATGATACCGACGTTCTTGCCTTCGTCATCGATCAACTGGACCTGGGGGGTCCCACGGATTTCGCGGTTAATACGCGGCCCTTCCTTGGTGGGCGGCGGCGCTCGAAACGGACGGCGAATGGGAGTCGTCTCCTCTAGACATGAAACTCTACGTGATCTTGACGGATGGCTTACCGCTCCACGCGCGCCTTTACAAGCGTCCCGTGGCACCAGCCTGACCGCACCTGTCACGATGGCGCCGAAAATCCGCCGATTCCAGCGCGAAGTCAACATCGTTGCGGCGAACTTCTCACCCGCGCCGACGATTCATCTCGCGCCGGGTCGATTCAGAGCCTGTCTCGAAAGTCGGAGGCGGAGGATCGCCGGAGGATTTTTCCCGCCCGCGAGGAGAAGGTAGACGCCGATATCAGGATATCGGCGAGATCTTCGACGCGGCGGGAGGGGAAAAGACCCGTCGAGCCGACCCGTCCGACCTTTTGAGACAGGCTCTCAGTCGATCACCGGGTCCTCGACCGGCCCCATCGGCGCCGCCGGCTTGACCGGCCGGCCGCTGCACCCCGCCGCCAGGAGCCGCGCGAGGTCCTGCTCCAGCCGCCGCGCCAGCAGCTTGCGGTCCGATGCCGCCGTCGAGGCGATCGGCGCGCCCCAATAGACCTCGACGTCGATCCCGCCGGCGCCCATCACCCCCCAGACCGACGGCCCGAGCTCCACATCCCCCGGCCAGGCCACCAAGGCCCGCCCGGCCCAGCCCATCGGCAACCCGCCGACCCGGCTGTAGACGATCGCCAGCGGCTGGACGAAGACATGATCGGCGCCGGATTTCAGGATCGCCTCGCGCACCGCCCCGAGCAGCGCGCTGCGCAGCGGCAGCAGCCGCGTGCCGTAGCCGGTCGTGCCTTCCGGAAACAGCACGATCGCGTCGCCATCCGCCAGCCGCTCGGCGATCTCGGCATTGACCTTGCCGGTATCCGACCGCCGGGCCCGGTCGACGTAGAGCGTCCGCGCCAGGTTGGCCAGCGTCGACACTCCCGGCCAGGTGCCCACTTCCGCCTTGGAAATGAACGACAGCGGCTGCAACGAGCCGATCACCGGAATGTCGAGCCACGACACATGGTTCGCCGCAATCAGCAGCGGCCGCCCGTCCATCGGCGGCCCGATCTGCCGGACGCGCACGTCGAGCGCCCACAGCAGCGCCCGGTGCCACCAGACCGGAATGAAATGGCCGATGCGCCAATGCAGGCGGTTGCAGGCCCATTGCAGCGGGATGAAGGGCAGCGTCGCCAGCGCCACCAGCACCAGACACAGGATGGCGCGCGCTCGTGCCATCGCGCCTCAGCCGCGCTCGTCGTCGAGCGGCACGCCGTAGAGTTCCAGCCGATGGTCGACCAGCCGGAAGCCCAGCTCCCGCGCGATCAGCTCCTGCAGCTTCTCGACCGCCTCGTTGCGGAATTCGATCACCCGTCCGGTCTTCAGGTCGATCAGATGGTCGTGGTGATCCTCGCCGATCGTCTCGTAGCGCGAGCGCCCGTCGCGGAAATCATGCCGCTCGATGATCCCGGCATCCTCGAACAGTTTCACCGTGCGATAGACGGTCGAGATCGAGATGCGGTTATCGACGGCGGCGGCGCGGCGATAGAGTTCCTCGACGTCGGGGTGATCCTCGGAACTGGCCAGCACCCGGGCAATGACGCGACGCTGGTCGGTCATGCGCATGCCCTTGGTCGCGCACAGGCTCTCCAGCGTGCTCTCGTCGTCCAGTTTGTCGCCCACGACCGCCCCTCCGCGCCGGACTGTTGTCGGGACCCGATGGCACCGGTCCAAACGGTTGAACCCGCTCGAAAAAGCCAGCGAAAACAGCAGGCCCGCACCGGATTTCGATTCCGCGAGAACGAAATCTGCTCTAGCCGAGATCGCGCCGCATGACAAGCGCGCTCGCCGCCGGCCGACCGCCCTGGCTATAGTAGCCGGCCCGCCGGCCGACCTCGCGAAAACCCAGCCCGCGATAGAGCGTCACCGCCGGGCCGTTGCCCTCGTCCACCTCGAGAAACAGCATGCCGACCCGGTCGATCGTCAGCCGGTCGATCGCCGCCCGCATCAATTGCCGGCCGATCCCGCCGCCGCGCTTGCGCGGATCGACCGCGATCGTCAGCACCTCGGCCTCTCCCGCCACCGCCCGGATCAGCACGAAGCCGACCGGCCGGTGCGAGCCGAGCCAGGTGCCACGCCGGGCGACGATGCCGAACACCAGCGGTTCGGCGAGGAGCCCGTCAATGTCCTCGACGCTCCAGTCATGGGCAAACGAGGCTGAATGGATCGCCGCCATCGCCTCGGCATCCGCCGTCGTCGCCGGTGCCAATGTCACCGGAACCGAGGGAAACCACCACGCGCTCATGCCCGCGCCACTCCCGCCGCTGCTTGCGGCTTGGCATCCGCCGGACGCATGTAGAGCGGCGACGGCAGCGCCACCGGCTCGACGGCCCGCGCCGTCAGCCGGGCCACCGCCGCGATCGGCGCATGGCCGCGCAAGTCGACCACGCGTGCCGCGTCGCCGGCGAACGTCGCCACCAGCGGCGCCCCCGAGCCGACGCAGGCATGCGCCCGCCCGCCAAGCATCGCGGCGACCTGCGCCGCCGGCGCGGCCATCGCCTCGCCCGTCGGGGTTCCATCCGCGGCGTAGAACCGGGCATAGACCTCGTCGCGACGCGCGTCCCACGCCGCCAGGATCGGCAATCCGCCGGCCGTCGCCGCGATCGCCTCCGCCGCCGCATCCAGCGTCGAGATCCCGATCAGCGGCCGCCGCAGCGCCAGCCGCAGCCCGCGCGCCGCCGCCACGCCGACCCGGATGCCGGTGAACGAACCCGGCCCCACCGTCACGCCGATGCGCTCGATCGCGTCATAGCCGACGCCGGCATTCGCCAGCACCGCCGCGATCAGCCCCATCAGCCGCTCGGCGTGGCCGCGACCGATCACCTCGGTGCGTTCGGCAATGATCCGCTCTCCCGTCGCAACGGCGACGGCACAGGCGTCAAGGGAAGTATCGAGCGCGAGGATCAACATGGCGCTGCTTTAGCCCGCGTCGGCGCAAAGGTCGAGATCGACCTTGCGCCGACGGTCGCTCAGGCGGCGCGCACTTCATGCACATCCGGGATGAAGTGCTTCAGCAGGTTCTGGATGCCGTGCCGCAGCGTCGCCGTCGACGACGGACATCCGGCGCAGGCGCCCTTCATGTGCAGGTAGACGATGCCGTCCTTGAAGCCCTTGAAGGTGATGTCGCCGCCGTCCTGCGCCACCGCCGGCCGCACCCGCGTCTCCAGCAATTCCTTGATCGTCTCGACGGTTTCCTGGTCGGCCGCGTCGAAGAACTCGTCGCCTTCGGCCGCATCCGCCGGACCGCTCGCCAGCAGCACCGGCGCGCCCGACATGTAGTGTTCCATGATCGCGCCGAGGATCGCCGGCTTCAGATGCGGCCATTCGGTCGCGTCCTTGGTGACGGTGATGAAGTCGGAGCCGAAGAACACCCCGAGCACCCCGTCGATCGACAGCAGCTTGGCGGCGAGCGGCGACGCGGCTGTATCCTCGCCGGCGCGGAAATCCCGGGTCCCCTCGGCCAGGACGACCTTGCCGGGGATGAACTTCAGCGTGGCCGGGTTCGGCGTCGCCTCGGTCTGGATGAACATGGTTTTGGTCCTCTCGTCGGGGGTCAAGGCCCCGCGTGGGTCCACGAGTGCCGAAATGGCGCCTCGTTGACCAAGACACTTAGGCATTCCGTTGCCCGGATCAAGTGATTTTAATGATTCTAAACTTGACCATGGTCAAGGCGACCGGCGGTCGCGGCCGCTCACGCCACCGCCGCGATGTCCTCGTCGGAGAGATGCCCGGGAACGATGGTGATCGGAATCGGGAAGGTCGCCGACGCCCGCCCGGCGAGCGACGTCACCAGCGGCCCCGGTCCCTCCGAGCCGGTTCCCGCCGCCAGCACCAGCACGGCGATGTCCTCGTCGTCGTCGATCAGCCGCATCACCGATTCGGCGCGGTTGCCCTCGCGGATCACCAGTTCCGGTTCCACATTGGCGATGCCGCGCGCCCGCTCCGCCACCTGCGCCAGCGTTTGCTCGGCCAGCGCCCGCGCCTCGGCCCGCATCACCTTCTCGACCCCGAGAAAGCCGCGGAAATCCTGGTCCTCGACGGTGTAGAGCAACACCACGCCGCCGCCGGTTCGCTCGGCCCGGCGGGCAGCATAGTAGAGCGCGCGATCAAGCTCGGGCGATTGATCGACGACGACCAGGAACTTGCGGCGGTGCCCGGCTTCGTGGGCGCGTCTCTGCGTTGGCATGCCGCCATGAAACCAGAGCGGCGCCCGCCTCGCAAGCCGCCTTTGTCGATGACGTCGCGGCCAGGGCGACCGATGCGAAAGACGCTGTCCCGAACGTTGCCGCTCGCCGGTGCCTGAGGGTTTTGCCTCTTTATTCTCGCGGCTGTTCCGGCTAAACGGACAGCCAAACGCCAAACACGCCATCGAGGACAGCGCCATGACGGCCAAGCCGACCACGCTCTATGACAAGATCTGGAACGACCACGTCGTCGACCAGCAGCCGGACGGCACCTGCCTGCTCTATATCGACCGTCACCTCGTCCACGAGGTCACCAGCCCGCAGGCCTTCGAGGGTCTGCGCGCCGCCGGCCGCAAGGTGCGCGCCCCGCAAAAGACCCTCGCCGTCGTCGACCACAACGTCCCGACCACCGATCGCTCCCTCGGCATCGCCGAGCCGGAGAGCCGCATCCAGGTCGAGACCCTCGCCGCCAACGCCGCCGAGTTCGGCGTCGAGTATTACAGCGAGCACGACAAGCGCCAGGGCATCGTCCATGTCGTTGGCCCGGAACAGGGCTTTACCCTGCCCGGCACCACCATCGTCTGCGGCGACAGCCACACCTCGACCCACGGCGCCTTCGGTGCCCTCGCCCACGGCATCGGCACCTCGGAGGTCGAGCATGTGCTCGCCACCCAGACGCTGGTGCAGAAGAAGGCGAAGAACATGCTGGTCGAGGTCAGCGGCTCGCTCAACTCCGGCGTCACCGCCAAGGACATCGTGCTGGCCATCATCGGCGAGATCGGCACCGCCGGCGGCACCGGCTCGGTGATCGAATTCGCCGGCTCGGCCATCCGCGAGCTGTCGATGGAAGGCCGCATGACCGTCTGCAACATGACCATCGAGGGCGGTGCCCGCGCCGGTCTGATCGCGCCGGACGAAAAGACCTTCGCCTATCTCCAGGGCCGGCCGAAGGCGCCGCAGGGCGCCGCCTGGGATGAAGCCCGCCGCTATTGGGAAACCCTCAAGACCGACGAAGGCGCGCATTTCGATCGCGTCGTCCGCCTCGACGCCGACAAGCTGCCGCCGATCGTCTCCTGGGGCACCTCGCCCGAGGACGTCATCTCCGTCGCCGGCGCCGTGCCGAACCCGGACGAGATCAAGGACGAGAACAAGCGCGCCTCCAAGTGGCGGGCGCTGCAGTACATGGGCCTCACCCCCGGGACCAATATCACCGACATCGAGCTCGACGTGGTCTGGATCGGCTCCTGCACCAACGGCCGCATCGAGGACTTGCGCGCCGCCGCCAAGATGGTCGAGGGCAAGACCGTTTCCAGCCGTCTCGCCTATGCCATGATCGTCCCCGGCTCCGGCCTGGTGAAGGATCAGGCCGAGGCCGAGGGCCTCGACAAGATCTTCAAGGCCGCCGGCTTCCAGTGGCGCGAGCCCGGCTGCTCCATGTGCCTCGCCATGAACCCGGATCAGTTGAAGCCCGGCCAGCGCTGCGCCTCCACCTCCAACCGCAATTTCGAGGGCCGGCAGGGCTATATGGGCCGCACCCACCTCGTCTCTCCGGCCATGGCCGCCGCCGCCGCCATCGCCGGCCGCTTCGTCGACATCCGCACACTGGCCTGATACCATCGGGCATTGAAAATGCCCGATGGTATTCTTGGCGCGAGTTTCTCATGCCTCTGATGCAGATGAGAAATTCGCGTATCCCCGGAGGCCGGGCGTGTCAGCGCCTTCGGCCTGAGCCGGGCGCCGCCGTCAAGCCACCGAAACACCAAAGGCGCCGGGACCTCGTCCCGGCGCCTTTTTCATGCCGATGCCGGCTTTCGCCGTCTCGTCGCCCGCCATGACCAGCCGCGACGACGAAAACCTCGCGACCCGGGGGGGCGCGAGGTTTTACGTCCAACTTCGAGTGGAGTCGATCAGTTGGCCGCGGCGGCGGCGGCAGCCTTGGCGGCGACCTTGGCGGCCTTGGCGGCGACCACCTTCTTGTCCTGCTTCTCGACGATGCGGGCCGCCTTGCCGGTCAGGCCGCGCAGATAGTACAGCTTGGCGCGACGCACCTTGCCGCGACGCACCACGTCGACCGACTCGATCAGCGGCGAGTAGACCGGGAACACGCGCTCCACGCCTTCGCCATAGGAGATCTTGCGAACGGTGAAGCTCTCGTTGAGCCCGCCGCCCGAACGGCCGATGCAGACGCCTTCATAGGCCTGCACGCGGGTGCGGGTGCCTTCAACGACCTTGACGTTGACGCGCACGGTGTCGCCCGGGCCGAAGGCCGGGATCTGGCGCTTGTCGGCGATGACCGCGGCTTGCTCCTGCTCGAGCGTTTCGATGATGTTCATGACATAAGCCTTTCGAAGTTGGCGATGCCTATAGTGGCTTTTGTTGCGTTTGTCATCGCCCCGTCGTGCTACGGCGGGGCGAAAAATGGATTGCGGGCGAAACACCCCGGCTTCCCGGGGAATTCGCCGATATTCAGTCGTCCGGCCGCGTCCGCCGCCGTCGCTTGCGGTCCGGCGCGGGCGGATGCTCGCGCATCCACGCCTCCCACAGCTCGGGCCGCCGCTCGCGCGTCAACGCCAGCGCCTCGGCGCGTCGCCAGTCGGCGATGCGCTTGTGATCGCCCGAGACCAGCACCTCGGGAATGCCCCGCTCCTCCCAGACCTGCGGCCGGGTATAGTGCGGGTATTCCAGAAGTCCGGTCTCGAAACTCTCCTCGTCACCGGAGGCTGCCGCCCCCATGACGCCCGGCAACAGCCGGACGACGGCGTCGATGAGCACCATGGCGCCGAGCTCGCCGCCCGAGAGCACGTAGTCGCCGATCGATGTCTCGATCAGTCCCCGCGCCTCGATCACCCGCTCGTCCACGCCCTCGAACCGGCCGCAGACGATGACCACGCCCGGCCCGGCAGCGAGCTCGCGGACCCTGGCCTGGGTCAGCGGCGCCCCGCGCGGGCTCATCAGCAGCCTCGGCCGCGGATCCTGCGGCGGGGCGACCGCGTCGATCGCCCGCCCCAGCACGTCGGCCCTGAGCACCATCCCCGGACCACCGCCCGCCGGCGTGTCGTCGACCGACCGATGGCGCCCCTCGGCATGGTCACGCAGGAACGCGGTCTGAAGCGACCACGCCCCCTCGCTCAACGCCTTGCCCGACAGGCTGACGCCCAGCGGACCCGGAAACATCTCCGGATAGAGCGTGATCACCGTGGCGGAGAACCCGCTCACGCGTCCGCCCCGCCGGTTCCGGTGCCATCCGCTCCCGTCTCGCCTTCCGCCCGGTTGGACCGGGGCGGACGGCGGACGCGCTTCGGCTTGGGCTCGGCTTGCGGATCGTCGAGCAGGCCGTCCGGCGGCGACACCACGATCCGCCCGCCCTTGACGTCCACCACCGGCACGACAGCCTTGGTGAACGGAACGAACAGCGTCGTCTTGCCGCCGCGCTCGACCTCAAGCAGGTCGCCCGCGCCGAAATCCTGCACCGCCAGCACCTTGCCGATCGCATCGCCCCCGGTCGTCTCGACCGCAAGCCCGATCAGGTCGGCGTGGTAGAAGTCGTCCTCATCGCCGTCGTCCGGCAGCGCCGACCGATCGACATAGAGGTCGACCCCGTTCAGGGTCTCGGCCTCGGTGCGATCCCGCACCTCGGCAAAGGCCACCACCAACATGTTGCCGGCGTCGCGCAGTCGATCCACGTTGAGGCGGATCGACCCGTCGCCGTTCGACAACGGACCGTAATCGCCGAGCGCCAGCGGGTCGGCGGTGAACGACTTGACGCGGACCTCGCCGCGAATGCCGTGCGCCGCCCCGATCCGGGCAACGAGAATGCGGTCCATGCTCATGCTTGCGTCCGATCGCGGTCAGGCGGGTCCGATCACTCGGCCGCGGCGGCCTTGTCGGCCTTTTCCTTGGCGCGCTCGACGGCCTTCTTGCCCGGCTCGCCCTTCTTCGGGTTGGAACGGGCTTCGCGCTTGACGACGCCGGCCTGGTCGAGGAAGCGCAGCACGCGGTCGGTCGGCTGGGCGCCCTTCGAGATCCAGTCCTTGGCCTTCTCGACGTCGAGGACGACGCGGTCGCCGGCGTCCTTGGCCTTCATCGGATCGTAGGTGCCGATCTTCTCGATGAAGCGGCCGTCGCGCGGCGAGCGCGAGTCGGCGACGACGATGCGGTAATACGGGTTCTTCTTGGCGCCGCCACGGGCGAGACGGATCTTCAACGGCATGGGTTCTTTCTCCTTGAAGCCTTGAAAGCGGATGTTCAGGTGTTGCGATAGGACGGCGGCGCGTGGCGATAGACCACACCCGAACGTCCGAAGATGGAAATCTCGCCCTCCAGCCGCGCGCCGAGATGCTCGGCAAGGCGGCGGGAGGGAATATTGTCGGCCTTGATCAGGCTCACGGCGGTCGTCCACCCGAGTTCGCCATAGGCGAAAGCAAGGACGCGCCGCGCCGCCTCGGCGCCGTAGCCCCGGCGCTGGAACGCCGGCACGGTCATCCAGGCGATCTCCGGCTCCGGCCAACCGGCCGGATTCCACGGCCCGGCATAGCCGGCGAAGGCGCCGGTCGCCTTGTCCTCGACCACGAACGGACCATAGCCGCGGATCGACCAGTGCCCGGCCAGCGTCAGCAGCCGTCGGAACACCGCCTCCGGCGCCTCCGGCCCGCCGATGAACCCGGAAGCCGCCGCGTCGGCATAGAACGCGGCAAACGGCTCGTAGTCGCTCGCCCGCCATGCCCGCAGCCACAGCCGCTCGGTTTCCAGCGTCGGCACCGTCAGCCGCGCCGGCGCCGGCGCGTCGGCGCCTTCCGCCCGGCGCATGTCGCCATGCTTGACCAGCACTTCCCCGACGATGAACGCCAGGAACCGCTCCTCGAAATCCGGGTCGAGCCCGGCCCGCGCCGCCAGCGCCCTGAGCCGCGTCACCTGCTCGGCCTCGCGGTCCTTGGTCGAGGTCGGCCAGTCGAGCGCTGCCTTGTGCCGGCCGACCTGCGTCGTCAGCTTGAACCGCTCGGCCAGGATATGCACCAGCGCCTCGTCCACATTGTCGATCGACGCGCGCAGGCGGGCGATGTCGGCAACGCGTGCCGCATCGGTCCATCCGCCTTCAGGCGCGAGATCGGGAACAAGGTGAGTCAAGTCGCTGGTGTCCTGCAGGGCCGTGGCCGGTTGGAATTACTTCTTCTTGCCGCCGAACGGAAACCCGCCCGGTCCCTTCGGTCCGCCGAGCCCCGGCAGGCCGCCGCGAAAGCCGCCAAGCCCGGGCATGCCGCCCGGAGGCATCGGCGGCAGGCCGACGGGTGGCGCGCCGGTGCCGGAGGGCGCGCCCGGCAGCCCGCCCGGCAAGCCGCCCGGCATCGGGGGCAGCTTGCCCTGCCGCTGCAGCTCCTCGATCGCCGCCGGGTCGATATCCGGCATGCCGCCGCCCCCGAACAGCGAGCCGAGCCCGCCGAACAGCCCGCCCTTCTTCTTGCCCATCATCTTCATCATGTCGGCCATTTGCCGATGCGACTTGAGCAGGCGGTTGATTTCCTCGACCTTGGTGCCCGAGCCGGCAGCGATGCGCCGCTTGCGCGAGGCGTTGAGCAGGTCCGGCTTCTTGCGCTCGGCCTTGGTCATCGAGTTGATGATGGCGATCTGGCGCTTCAGCACCTTGTCGTCGAGATTGGCGCCCTCGAGCTGGTTCTTGATCTTGGCCATGCCGGGCATCATCCCCAGCATGCCCTTCATCCCGCCGATCTTGATCATCTGCCCGAGCTGCTCGCGCAGGTCGTCGAGATCGAAAAGCCCCTTCTGCAGCTTCTTGGCCGCTTCCGACGCCTTCTTGAGGTCCATCTCCTCGGCGGCCTTCTCGACCAGCGCGACGATGTCGCCCATGCCGAGAATGCGGCCGGCGATGCGGCCCGGATCGAAATCGTCGAGCGCGTCCGACTTTTCGCCGGTGCCGATCAGCTTGATCGGCTTGCCGGTGACCGCGCGCATCGACAGCGCCGCACCGCCGCGACCGTCGCCGTCCATGCGGGTCAGCACGATGCCGGTGATGCCGACGCGCTCGTCGAACGACTTGGCCAGGTTGACCGCGTCCTGACCGGTCAGGCTGTCGGCGACCAGCAGGATTTCATGCGGATTGGCCACCCGCTTGATCTCGGCCATTTCCATCATCAACGGCTCGTCGATGTGGATGCGGCCGGCGGTGTCGAGAATGACCACGTCATAGCCGCCGAGACGGCCGGCGGTCATCGCCCGCTCGGCGATCTGGGTCGGCGTCTGGCCGGCGACGATCGGCAGCGTGTCGATGCCGTTCTGCTCGCCCAGCACCCGCAGCTGCTCCTGCGCCGCCGGACGGCGGGTGTCGAGCGAGGCCAGCAGCACCTTGCGCTTCTGCCGCTGCGTCAGCCGCCGGGCGATCTTCGCCGAGGTCGTCGTCTTGCCCGAGCCCTGCAGGCCGACCATCATGATCGGCACCGGCGCCACGGCGGCCAGATCGATCGGCTGCGCCGTCGAGCCGAGCATCTCCACGAGCTGGTCGTGGACGATCTTGATCACCTGCTGGCCCGGCGACACCGACCGGATCACCTCGGCACCGACCGCCCGGGTCCGCACCTTGTCGGTGAACGATCGCACCACCTCGAGCGCCACGTCCGCCTCGATCAGCGCCCGACGCACCTCGCGCATGGCTTCGTTGACGTCTTCCGCCGTCAACGCGCCGCGACGCGTCAGTTTGTCGAGAATGCCGCCAAGCCTTTCGGACAGGCTTTCGAACATGGGTCTGGTCCTTGCTCAACTTCGGTTCGCCGCACCCGAAGGCCGGCCTTTCGCGGATATCCGCCGCGACGGGATCGCCGCGACCGCAATGACGCCAACGCAAAACGCGCCCGTGGGCGCAACGCGCTGACGGGCGTGGACCTCCGGGATCTGGTCCCGGTCGGCGTGGGTGTCATTCCGGTCATCGGAAAACGCCGAGGCTTTAGCGGATATCGCCCGCCCCGGTCAAGGCTTGCCGGCGAGATTCAACCAACCGCCCGGCATTCGCCCGATTTTGCGGCGCCTTTTTCCGCCGGCGGCGCACCGCTCAGCCGCGCACCTGCTCCGGATGGCGGCCCGCCAGTTCCGCCAGCCCCGCCTCGATGAAGGCGCTGTCCCGCGCCGCCCGGGCAACGTCGATCGCCATCTCACCCACCACCCGCCCCGGCCGGGCCGACATCACCACGATCCGGTCGGCCAGCGCCAGCGCCTCGCGGATGTCGTGGGTCACCATCACTGTCGTCGCCCGCCGCCGGTCGAGCGCATCCGCCGTCAGCCGCCGCAGCCGCGCCGCCGTCATCGCATCGAGCGAGACGAACGGCTCGTCGAGGATCAGAAGCTCCGGCTCGACCGCCAGCGCCCGCGCCAGCACCGCCCGCCGCGCCAGCCCGCCGGAGAGCTCGGCCGGAAACCGCCCGGTCATCTCATCGAGCCCAAGTTCAGTAAACAGCCCGGCGAGGTCGCGGTCGCGCTCGCGGTCCGGCAACGCCAGCCGGACGTTCTGCTCCACCGTGCGCCACGGCAGCAGCCTCGGTTCCTGGAACATCACCCCGAGCCGCGCCGAGCCGCCGTCGCGCCCGACCGGCAGCGTCACCGCCCCGGCGAAGTCGCGGTCGAGCCCCATCAGGATCCGCAGCGCCGTCGACTTGCCGCAGCCGGACGGGCCGATCAGGCAGGTGAAGCTGCCCGGCTCCGCCACGAGCTCGAATCCGGCAAGCGCCGTCAGCCGCTTGCCGTCGACGGTCGGATAGATCTTGCTGTCGATGCGCAGGGAAAGCCGCTCGGTCATCTCGGGTCACGCCGCCGCCGGGCGCCAGCGGCTGGCACGCCGCTCGGCCGGCTGCATCAGCCCGTATTCAATCGCCAGCATCACCGCCGCGAAGGCAAGGGTATAGCCGAGAATGGCGGTGACGTCGAAGGTCTGGAACGCCAGATGAATGGCAAAGCCGACGCCGTTCGAGCGCCCGAGCAGCTCCACCAGCAGCACCACTTTCCAGATCAGGGCGATGCCGGACCGCGCCGCCGCCGCCGTGTAGGGCGCCAGCTGCGGCAATACGATGTGGCGCAGCCGCTTCGCCCACGAAAACCGGTAGACCAGGCCGATCTCGTCCAGCCGCGGATCAAGCGCCCGAGCTCCCTCGCGCAGCGTCACCGCCACGTTCGGGATCTTGTTCAGCGCCACCGCCACCACCACCGCCGTTTCGGTGAGGCCGATCCAGACATAGCACAGCACCGCGATCACCAGCGCCGGAGTGTTGAGCAGCAGGATTAGCCAGGTGTCGGCGAGGCGATTGATCATCCGCCGCCGCCCCATGGCGATGCCGACGGCCGTGCCCACCGCCATCGCCAGCGCGAAGGCCGCCAGCACCCGCGCCAGCGTGATCGCCAGATGCCGGCCGAGATCGCCGCTCGCCGCCTCCGCCAGCATGAAGCCGAACACCGCCGCCGGCGCCGGCAGGTTGCGCGGCGCGATCAAAGTGACGCTCAGCTGCCAGAGCCCGAGCAGCGCGACGAGCGACACCGCCCGCCACAGCCCACTCGACAGCCCCGCCCCCATCCCGGATCGATCGCCGCCCGACCCCGCCATCAGCTGGCGCTGCGCAGGCCGGACCAGTAGATGCCGGCCGGCAGGGTCTTGGCCGGGCCGACCAGCTTCTCGCCGCCGATCCGGGACAGCACGTCGTAAAGCCGGCCGGCGTCGGCCTCCTCCTGCGCCAGCGGGCGCGCCGGAATCCCCTCGCGGAATCGCCGCTTCAGCGCCTGGAACGTCGCCTCGTCCTCCGAGCGAGTCAGCGGCCGGATCCGCACCCATTCGGCCTCCGATGTCGCCAGCAGCGCCTTCGCCGCCCGCGACGCGGCGACGAACCCGCGCACCGTATCGACGTTCTGGCTGGCCCACACCTCGTCGAACACATAGCCGATCATTGCCACCGCGCCCTCGACGCCGAAGCTGCGCGCCGCCTCGTCCGGCGAGACAAGCGTGCGGAAGCCCCTCGCCTCCAGCCGCGCCGCGAAATTCCAGTAGGTCAGCACCGCGTCGAGTTCGCCCGCCAGCACCTTTTCCGACAGGAGCGGCGGCGCGCCGAACACCGGCTCCGCCTCCTTCGCCAGATCGATGCCGTGATTGGCCCGGGCCCAGCCCTGCAACAGCAGCCAGCTCTTGTCGAGCGGCCCGCCGGCGACGCCGATCTTGCGCCCCCGGAGATCCGCCAGCTTGGCGACCGGCGAGCCGCCGGGCACCATCAACGCCCCTTCTGTCGCCGAGAACGGCACGAACACGACGGGCTTGCCCTCGGCCCGCATCCGCGCCGCCCAGAGGAAGTCGGAAACGATCGCGTGGACCTCGCCCCCCTGCAGCGCGATCCGCGTCGCATCATTGGAGGCAAGCTCGGTCATCTCGACGGCAACGCCGTTCTTCGCATCGAGGCCATTGGCCTTGATCACGTCGATTTCCCAATTGACCGTGCCGAACTTCAACACGCCGATCTTCAGCGTGCCGCCGGCTTGGGCGCCGGATGCGACGAATTGCGCGCCGGCAACCGCCAGCGAACCGAGCAGCAACGCCCGGCGAGACAGGAACAACATGGGGCTTCCTCCCAGAAGCGAATTCACATTCGATCCGGGCGCCCTGCTTCAAGTCGGCAAGCCCGGTTGATTGGCGGCGAGTGTCGCCTTTCAACCGGTTCATCTGAATTGCACTTTGGTACACGAGGCGAAAAGGTCGCTTCGGGTGTCTGGCGTGGCCCTTCAGAGAACCGCCAGCAGGATCCCCACCAGCGCCAGCGCGCCGATCCAGGTGGCGATGCGCCCCGAGCGGGTGCGGGCGGCCTCGGCGTCGGCGATCGCCGCCACCGTGCGCGGATCGAGCACCATCCCGTCGCGGGCCATGCCGGCGAACGCCTGCGACAATTCCCCGGCCCGGGTCGCCAGCGCCGGCAATTGCCCGGCGAGCCGCGCCAGCGCGCCGGCGCCGTCGGCCACGTCCCGCAGCCGGCTTGCCGGCCCCAGATTGGCGGCCATCCATTCCGACACCACCGGGTCGGCGGTCTGCCACATGTTGAAGTCCGCATCGAGCTTGCGGGCGACGCCCTCGACCACCACCATGGTCTTCTGCAGCATGATCAGTTCCGGCCGCGTCGCCATGTCGAACAGATCGGTGATCTCGAACAGCAGCCCCAGCAGCTTCGCCATCGAGATGTCGCGCGCCTGTTTGCCCTGGATCGGCTCACCGACGGCGCGCAGCGCCTGGGCGAAATCCTCCACCGCGTGGGTCGCCGGCACATAGCCGGCCTCGAAATGCACCTCGGCGATGCGCATGTAGTCGCGCCGGATGAAGCCGTAGAGGATCTCGGCGAGGAACCGCCGCTCCTTGGCCCCGAGCCGGCCCATGATGCCGAAATCCACCGCCACCAGCGTGCCGTCCGCCTCGACGAACAGGTTGCCCTCGTGCATGTCGGCGTGGAAGAACCCGTCGCGCAGCGCGTGCCTGAGGAACGACTGCATCACCGTCGCCGCCAGCGCCTTGCGGTCATGCCCGGCGGCATCGATGCCGGCAATGTCGGAGAGCTTCACCCCGTCGATCCACTCGATCGCCAGCACGTCGCGCCCGGTCAGGCTCCAGTCGACCTTCGGCACCCGGAAGCCCGGATCGCGCGCCGTCTTCTCGGCCATCTCCGACAGCGCCGCCGCCTCTATCCGCAGATCCATCTCCAGCGTCGCCGAGCGGTCGAGCGTCGCCACCACGTCGAGTGGCTTCAGCCGCCGCGCCGGCGGCACAAACCGGTCGATCAGCCGGGCGGCGGCGAAATAGCTGGCAAGGTCGTTCTTGAAGCGCTTGCGCACCCCCGGCCGCAGCACCTTGATGGCGCGGGCCCGCGGTTCATCGTCGAGCCCGTCCGGGTCCGGCTTCAGCACCGCCCGGTGCACCTGCGCGATCGAGGCCGCCGCGATCGGCTCGGAGAAGCTCTGGAACAGATCGTCGAGACGGGCATCGAACGTCGCCTCGATCACCTCGACCGCCTTCGGCCGGCCGAAGGCGGGGATGTCGTCCTTCAGCGACGCAAGCGCCAGCGCCATCTCCGGCCCGACGATGTCGGCCCGCGTCGACAGGAACTGCCCGAACTTGATGTAGGACGGCCCGAGCTCGTTGAAGACGCGCGAAACCCGCTCGGCCCGCTCGTCGTCGGACTTGCACGGCTTCTCGATCAGCCGCGCCAGCCGGATCGCCAGATCGCCCCCCGCCGGCAGCGTCGCCGGATCGACATACCCATAGAGACCGGCCCGCGCCAGCTTGAAGCCGGCGCCAGCCAGCCGGAAGGCCCCGAACAGCGCCATGCTCAGATCTTCCAGCCCGAATGGATCGCCGCGACCCCGGCGGTGAGGTTGCGATACTCGACCCGGGCAAAGCCGCCGTCGCGGATCATCTTGGCGAAGCGTTCCTGATGCGGGAACTTGCGGATCGACTCGACCAGGTACTGGTAGGGCTCGGCATCGCCGGCGATCATGCCGCCCATCGGCGGGATCACATTGAGCGAATAGGCGTCATAGATCTTGTCGAGGACCGGAATGTCGACCCGCGAGAACTCCAACACCATGAACCGCCCGCCCGGTCGCAACACCCGCAGCGCCTCGCCGATCGCCTTGTCGATGCGCGGCACGTTGCGGATGCCGAAGGCGATCGTATAGGCGTCGAACGAATTCGCCTCGAACGGCAGCTCCTCGGCATTGCCCTGAACGAAGGTCAGGTTCTTGTCGAGCCCGCGCTTGACCGCCCGGTCGGCGCCGACCCGCAGCATCGAGCCGTTGATGTCGCAGACGGTGACCTTGGCATGGCCGCCCGATCGGTCGACGATGCGCGAGGCAACGTCGCCGGTGCCGCCGGCCACGTCGATCGTCACATAGGGCCGCCGGCCGCCGCGCGGCGGCGACAGCCACGCCACCATCGCGTCCTTCCACAGTCGGTGCAGCCCGGCCGACATCACGTCGTTCATCAGGTCGTAGCGATCGGCCACTTTGTGGAACACGTCGTCGACCAACGTCTGCTTTTCGCCGAGCGGAACGTCGCGAAAGCCGAAATGGGTCGACTGGCCGGCGTCGCTCGCGGCCTCGGGATGGTGTGCCATGGGGGTGTCTCCGATCGGCGCGGACCATAACGCAAGCGCTCGCGACGTGCTAGAGCAAGTCCGGCCCTGTTCTCCCC
>JAEULV010000139.1 GCA_016793065.1 Hyphomicrobiaceae bacterium | reverse complement strand
GGACTCCGCCGTCCACGTTTCTCTTTCTTCATATTCAATTGTCAAAGAACAGAACCGACCGCAGTCGATTCGAGAGGCCGTCGATCTAGCGACTGGCGGCCCGCTTGTCAACACCGTAATCTCGAAAGATCCGAATGTCGCGTCCGAAACCAAATCCCTCAGGACCAGGCCCCGAAACCCGGCAGATCCACCAGCAAACCAACCATCAGGCGATGGCCTTCCGTTCGCCAGCGGCGTGTCCGCCGTCGTTGGAGCGGTTTATAGGCCCACACCCCGGAGGTGTCAACACGATCCGTCAGAAAACTTTCACAATCCGCACACCCTGTTTTTAAGGCTGGGAATACCGCGAAATTTCCCCTTGTGGATAACTGTCGCACCCCTGTTGAGAACGTCGCCGGCCCCGGATTTCGCCGTCTCGGCACCAAAAAATTTTCTCGTCCGGTCGATAAATTCTGTCCCTGCCTCGATTTCACCCGCCTCGAACCCACCGCAGCCGGCCGTTGGTCGCGAACATCCCGCTGATTTGCGCCGCGCCGGCCATAGCCCTGCCGCTTTTGCCGCCTTAGAAGCATCAACACGCGCCGCGCCGGCGTAAATCACCGTCGATTTGCCTTCGGTCGATTGACGCTGACGCCCCTTGGCGCGAACGTGCCATATGTAATGCGTCGTGCGTCGCGCCGATCGTCGGGAACCATCGCATCCACATGAGCCGTCACCGCCCCCCTGCCCTTGCCATCGATCTCGGACACGAGCCGCCGCTGCTGGCGGATGGCGGCGACGTGCTGGACCGGCGCAAGCTCAGCCTGCGCTGGCTCTCCGGCACCATCCTTACCGGCATGACTTCGGTGTTCCTCATGGGCGGCGCCCTCATCGTCGCGCTCGAGGGCCGTTATTCCTTTGCCGCGCCGACCCGCGACGGCTTCGAGGTCTCCGGCGGTCCCGGTGCCGCCGGCGCCGATGCCGGCCAGGTGCGCAAGGGCGACCGGCTGCGCCCGGCGAGCGAACCCGCCTCCAGCCGTCAGGTGCTGCACCTGCCGACCGTCACCCGCGACGGCGACCGCGATCTGGTCCGCGTCCAGCCCTTTATCCGCATCGAGGCCAACCTGCGCGCCCGCCGCACGGCGGCGATGGATCGCATCCCGGCGTTCAACCCCGCCCAGGTGATGGGCTCCGACGACGCCATGGAGCCGAAGGCCGGCGCCGCCACCCCGCAATTCTATGCCGCCAAGGTCGAAGGCGAATTCACCCTGAAGAGCCGCGACATGCCGGCCGACTCCAGCCTCTACGATCCCGACATCACCATGTCGTCGGACGAAGTCGAAAAGCTGGTGCGCGAGCAGGCCGCCCTGTTCACCGCCGGCAAGACCCAGGTCGCCGCCCCGGCGGCACCGGTGATCGACCCCAACCGCTTCGCCCTCGGCTTCGCCGCCGATGCCGGCATGTCGAATCCGGCGATCACCACCGCGCTGGAAAACGTCTCGAGCTTCTCCAAATCCGGCGAAAGTGCCGCCCCCCAGGCCAAGCCCGGCGCCAGCCGTGACGAGATCGTCGACCCCGGCAATTCCGGCCTCGAGGAAAAGCTGATCACCGTTTCTGCCCGCGACACCTTCAAGAACCTGCTGCGCGACCAGAACGCCACCGACAAGGAAGCCGCCGACATCATCGCCGCCTTCCGCAAGAGCCACAATTTCAAGGGCCTCGACCCGCAAAGCCGGCTGCGCGTCGGCCTCGCCCGCATCGACGACAGCGCCGACAAGCCGAAGCCGGTACGCATCAGCATCTATTCGGAAAAGGGCCAGCACCTCGGCACCGTCGCCCTCGCCGATGACGGTTCATACGTCGCCGCCATCGAGCCCGACGCCGCCGAGATGTCGCTGGCCGCCGCCGAGGAACCGGTGCAGGAAGCCGACTCCCGCATCGAGGGCGCGCCGTCGCTCTATGAAAGCATCTATGCCACGGCGCTGGAGAACCAGATCCCGCGCAAGCTGATCTCCAACCTGATCCAGATCTATTCCTTCGATCTCGACTTCAACTCCTCTGCCCGCCCGGGCGACAGTTTCCAGGCGTTTTACGGTCTGGAGGACGAGAACGATCCGAACTCCGCCAAGGACATTCTCTACACCTCCGTCAATGTCCGCGGTCAGCAGAAGCGCTATTTCCGCTTCCGCGCCCCCGATGACGGCTCGGTCGACTATTACGACGAGCAGGGCAAGTCGGCGAAGAAGTTCCTCATCCGCAAGCCGATGGATGGCGGCGAGACCCGCTCCGGCTTCGGCTATCGCCGTCACCCGATCTATCGCTATGTCCGCATGCACACCGGCATCGACTGGGCCGCGCCGACCGGCACGCCGATCTATGCCTCCGGCAACGGCATGATCGAGAAGCTTGGCTGGCATGCCGGCTATGGCCGCTACATCCGCATCCAGCACGCCAACGGCTATGAAAGCGCCTATGCCCACATGTCCGGCTGGGCCCGCGGCCTCGGCGAGGGCGACCGGGTGCGGCAGGGCCAACTGATCGGCTATGTCGGCTCGACCGGCGCCTCCACCGGCCCGCATCTGCACTACGAGGTGCTGATCAACGAAGTCCACGTCGATCCGATGCGCGTGCGCCTGCCGCGCGGCCGCGAGCTCTCCGGCAAGATCCTCGCCGAATTCCAGCAGGAACGCGCCCGTATCGAGGAACTGGTGGTGCGGCCGACCGGCGGCCGCCTCGCCCAGGCCAATTGATCCCGCCCCGGGAGAGCTCAGCGCGCCTTGAAATACACCGCCGTCATGATCACCACGATCGCCAGCAATTGCAGCCCGATGCGCCAGCGCATCAGCATCTGCGACCGGTTGGCATTGCCGCCGCGCACCAGATTGATCAGCCCCAGTCCGAGAACGATCGCAACCGCCACAATGGCAACCGGAACCAGATAGGTGCCGAACAACGTATCCATCACTTGCCTCTCGCTCGAACCGGATCGACCGGTGGGGCCGGCAGTCAAGCACCAACCCGCGCACAATGCCAGCGGTCGCGCTATCGGTTCGCCAGCACGATCGCCAGATTGAGCAGCGCGGCAAACCCCACCCAGCCGAGATAGGGCAGGATCAGCCGCCCGGCCAGCTCGTCGATCCGGCTGAACCGCCAATAGACCAGCACGACGCAATCGAGCAGCACCAGGATCACCGCCAGCGCCAGCCCCGGGCTCCGTCCGGCGAAAAACGCCCACGACCAGCCCATGTTCAGCGCCAGCTGCACCGCGAACACCCCCACCGCCGCCCGCCGCGCCGCATCCGCCGCCCCGGCCCGGCCGACGCGCCAGACCGCCACCGCCATCATCAGGTAGAGCACCGTCCAGATCGGCGCGAACACCGTGCCCGGCGGGGTGAACCACGGCTTCACCAGCGACGGATACCATTCGACCGCCGCTTTCGGCGTGGCGAAACTGCCGAGAATGCCGGCGCCGAAGCACACCACCACCCAGGTCGTCAATGCGATCACATCGTCGCCGGTGCGCGCGATCGAACCGGCGTCCGCCGGCTCCAGAGGATGGTCGCGGCCATCGTGGCCGTGGCGGTCCGGAGGACGGCGGTCAGTGTCCATTGGAAGCATCGTCCATGGCGCATCACCGGCCGCGGCAATCGTCGGCGGTTTCATCAACCGATTAGATCGCCGGAGCCAACCACGACGCAAGCCAATTCGCCGCCCATTGGCACCCGACGGGCCGCGACGCGGTCACATCCTCGTCATTGGGCCGTTCCCGCCACTGGCCATCATCGAGCTGGACGGCAACGCCAAGATCAAGCCTCGCTGTCGGACACCCGCCGCAGGAACTCGACCCGCAACCGGTTCGGCAACAGCCGGCGCGCCACCGCCATGATCGTCGTCGCCCAGGTGACGCCGTAATACGGCGCCGGGTTCGGGCTCTCGATCGCCTTGATCAGCTTGTCGACCACCGCTTCCGGCCCGAGCTTGAAGGTCGAGGCGCCGCCGCGCGCCATCCGCGCCAGCCGCCGCTCGTAGACCGCCCGGTGCGCCGATGTCGCCATGTCGATATGGGCATGGAACATCTTCATCGAACTCGGCACGAAATTCGTCGCGATCGGCCCCGGCTGGATCGACACCACCTTGATGCCGCTGTCGGCCAGCTCCAGCCGCAACGTATCGGTCAGCGCCTCGAGCGCGAACTTCGTCGCTGTATAGGCGCCGCGATACTTCATCGCCACGATGCCGAGCACCGACGAGCACTGCACGATCCGCCCCGCCCCCTGCGCCCGCATCGCCGGGATCAGCCGCGTCGTCAGATCGTGCCAGCCGAAGAAATTCGCCTCGAACTGCGCCCGCAGCACATCGACGCGCAGGTCCTCCACCGCCCCGGGCTGACCGTAGGCGCCGTTGTTGAACAGCGCGAACAGCTTGCCGCCGGTACGCTCCAGCACGATCTCGGCACAGTCGGCGATCGATGCCGGCACCGCATAATCGAGATGGATCGCCTCCAGCCCCGCCGCCGAAAGCCGTTGCAGGTCTGCCTCCGTCCGCGCCGTGGCAAACACCCGCCAGCCGCGCGCCTTGAGGATCCGCGCCGCCGCCTCGCCAATACCGGTTGAACAGCCGGTGATCAGAATCGTTTTTTCGCTCATGCCGCCATCTAAGCCGATTTTCGCGATCGATGCATGACGCCGCGCCGATCGCCCGCCGCAAAGAAAAACCGGCGCCCCAGGGCGCCGGCATCGAGCATGCTGTCGGTGCGGGGCGACGGTGTCAGTTGCCGCCGTCGAGCAGGCGACGGGCGATCACCTGCGCCTGAATCTCGGCGGCACCCTCGAAGATGTTGAGGATGCGGGCATCGCACAGCACGCGGCTGATCTGGTACTCCAGCGCGAAGCCGTTGCCGCCATGGATCTGCAGCGCATTGTCCGCCGCCGCCCAGGCGACGCGGGCGCCGAGCAGCTTGGCCATGCCGGCCTCGATGTCGCAACGCCGGTCGTGATCCTTCTGCCGCGCGGCGAAATAGGTCAGCTGCCGCGCGATCATGATCTCGACCGCCATCATCGCGAGCTTGTCGGCGACACGCGGGAAGTTGATCAGCGCCTTGCCGAACTGCACCCGCTCCTGGGCATAGCGCAGGCCGAGATCGAGCGCCGACTGGGCCACGCCGACGGCGCGCGCCGCCGTCTGGATGCGGGCGCTTTCGAACGTCTGCATCAGCTGCTTGAAGCCCTGGCCCTCGACGCCGCCGAGCAGATTGCCGGCCGGCACGGAAAAGCCGTCGAAGCCGATCTCGTATTCCTTCATGCCACGATAGCCGAGCACGTGGATTTCGCCGCCGCTCATGCCCTCGGCCGGGAACGGCACTTCGTCGGTGCCGCGCGGCTTCGGCGCCAGCAGCATCGACAGGCCCTTGTAGCCGGCCTCGTCCGGGTTGGTCCGCACCAGCAGCGTCATCAGGTCGGCGCGCACCGGATGGGTGATCCAGGTCTTGTTGCCGGTCACCTTCCACTGGTCGCCGTCGAGGACCGCGCGGGTCTTCAGGCTGCCGAGGTCGGAGCCGGTGTTCGGCTCGGTGAACACCGCCGTCGGCAGCACCTCGCCCGAGGCGATCTTCGGCAGCCATTCGGCCTTCTGGTCCTCGGTGCCGCCGCAAATGATCAGCTCCGCCGCGATCTCCGAGCGGGTGCCGAGCGAGCCGACGCCGATATAGGCGCGCGACAGCTCTTCCGACACCACGCACATCGATTCCTTGCCCAGCCCGAGGCCGCCATAGGTCTCCGGGATCGTCAGCCCGAACACGCCCATCTCGGCCAGCGCCGTGATGACCTCGAGCGGAATGTACTCGTTCTTCAGGTGCCACTCGTGCGCATGCGGCAGCACGTTGTCGACCGCGAACTTGCGCATTTCATTGCGGAACTGCTCGAGCGTGTCGTCGAGGCCGTCATAGCCATAGGTGAGGGCGCCACCCTCCAGCCGGACCATGTCGTCGACGATGCGCTTGCGCGCCGCCGGCGCCGTGCCCTCGGCGATCAGCTTCGCCACGCCCGCCGTCTGCGCCTTGGCGACATCGGCGGCGTCGAGATAGACGTCGGCCGGACGCACGATCTCGCCCTGCGACATCGGAATGCCGCCGAACACCTGCGCCAGCAATTCGCCGAACGCCACCCGGGTGATCGCCTCTTCCAGATCGCCGAACTTGCCCTCGCCCGACAGCCGCTCGGCATAGGCGCGCATCTCGCGCAGCGCCACCGCATAGGTCGCCAGCCAGGAGAGGCCATGGCAGGCCCGCTGTTCCTGATCGACCAGGCCCGAGGAGATCCGGCCGTCCTTCGTCACTTTCGCCCGAACCGCGCCGAGCGCCTTCGCGTAAAGCGCGTCGATCGCGCCGACCGCCTCGGCGGTCTCGGTCATGAAATCGGCAAGCGATTGCGTGCGAACGGCGGCTACGGTCATGAACGACTCCCAATCTGATCGACGCGGCTTCCGGCGTCGGACTGCCTTGCGCAACAACGGACGCGGCGCCCTCGCTTACGCTCCGGCCATCGTCCCGGATCGCGCCGGGCTCCGGTCAAGAGGTCAAGGCCAGGCCAATCCGCCCGTGACCGTCCCGCCCGCGCCAAGGCTCGTGCTGCACTGCGGTATTGATCGAAACCATTCAGTCCCGCAAGTCCCCTTTCGTCGAGATTTGCCGCTTTTGCGTGCCCCTTTTGCCGCACCCGCGAAAGTCATGCACCCCGAACGACTTAGGCCCCGTCATCTGAACGCAATATGTCGTTTAAATGCATTCGGTTGCAGATATCCCCTACCCCGCCCGTGACGCCAGCCAGACGCCCGCGACCGTGAGGCAAAGCCCGGTGATTTGCACCGGGTTCAGGGTTTCGCCGAACATCAGATAGCTCTCCACTGCCGCCGTCGGCGGGATCAGGTAGATCAGGGCCGCAGCGCGGCTGACCTCGCCGCGGCGGATCAGCATCAGGAACAGGCCGATCGCCCCCACCGACAGCGCGATCACCGACCACGCCATCGCCGCGATCGATGCCGGGTTGATGTCGAACCGCATCGGCTCGAACAGCCATGCCGCCGGCAGCACGATCAGGAACGCCCCGACATATTGCAGCGTCGAGATCACCCGCAGGTCGCCGCCGGCGAGAAACCGCTTCTGGTGAAATGTCGCCGCCGTCACCGCCACCATGCCGGCGAGATTGACACCGATCGGCACCGCCACCGCCCGCAATTGCGCCATCTCGACCGCCATCAGCTTCGGCGCCAGCGCCAGCACCAGCCCGACGAACCCGAGCCCGATGCCGAGTTTCTGTCGGTTCGACAGCCGTTCGCCCAGCAGCGCCGGCGCGGCGAGCGCCGTCAGCAGCGGCTGCAACGCCGCGATCAGCGCCGAAATCCCCGCCGGAACCCCTTGCGCGATCGCCCACCACACCGCGCCGAGATAGACCGCGTGCAGCATCACCCCGGAGGCCAGCCCATGCGCCGCCTGCCGGCCGGAAAGCGACCGTGGCGCCGCCGTCGCCAGCACCACCCCCGACATCGCCAGCGCCGCCAGGCCGAAGCGCACCGACAGGAACGTCAGCGGATCGGCATGCGGCGCGGCATATTTCGCCACCAGCCAGCCGGTCGACCAGAGAAACACGAACAGGATCGGCGCGACGCGCAGGAGCAGGGGCGAGGTCATGGCCAAGCGGTAGCAGCGCCGATCCGCCCGAACAACCGGCAAAAATCGCCGCTCTTGCATGCCTGAAGCGAATGAAGCCCACCCCCGGCGCCGTGAACCAGCGCAGCTGCGTCGCTTTGGCCCTCGCAACCGACAGCCCGCGCCCCCATATTGGGCCAACCCCGTACCCGCAGGCGCAAGGCACCCCATGGCCCAGGATCCCATCGTCATCATCGGCGCCGGCCAGGCTGGCGCCCAGGCGGCCCAGTCGCTGCGCGCCAACGGCTATGACGGCGATCTCGTCATGCTCGGCGCCGAGCCGCACGCCCCCTACCAGCGTCCGCCGCTGTCGAAGAAATATCTCTCCGGCGATGTATCGGCCGAAAATCTGGCGCTGCGTCCGCCGGCCTTCTATGAAACCAACCGCATCGACCTGATCGCCGGCGCCGAGGCCACGCATATCGACCCCGCCGGCCGCCGCGTCGAGACCATTGCCGGCCAGACCATCGCCTATTCGAAGCTGCTGATCGCCACCGGCACCCGCGCCCGGCCGCTGCCGCTCCCCGGTCACGATCTCGACGGCGTGCTGACGCTGCGCACCATCCGCGATGTCGACACCCTGCGGCCGGCCTTCGCCCCCGGCGCCCGCCTCGTCATCGTCGGCGGTGGATATATCGGCCTGGAAGTCGCCGCCGTCGCCCGCGCCCGTGGCCTCGACGTCACGGTGCTCGAAGGCGCGCCGCGCGTGCTCGCCCGGGTCGTCGCCCCGCCGGTCTCGCGCTTCTACCAGGATCTCCACCGCGCCCATGGCGTCGACATCCGTCTCGACCAGCACCTCGCCGGCTTTACCGGCGGCGACCGCGTCACCGGCATTGCCCTTGCCGATGGCACCACCGTCGCCGCCGATCTGGTGCTCGTCGCCATCGGCGCCCTCGCCTGCGACGAACTCGCCACCGCCAGCGGCCTTGCAACCCGCGACGGCATCGCCGTCGATGCCTTCACCCGCGCCTCCGCCCCCGACATCTTCGCCGCCGGCGACTGCACCCGCTTCACGTCCGCGCTCTATGGCCGCGACATCCGGCTGGAAAGCGTCCAGAACGCCATCGATCAGGCCAAGGCCGCCGCCGCCGCGATGCTGGACATCGCCGCCGAGCCCTATGACCCGGTGCCGTGGTTCTGGTCGGACCAGTATGACGTCAAGCTGCAGATCGCCGGCCTCAGCCAGGGCCACGACCGCGCCGTCGTCGATGGCGATCCGGCAACGGCCAGCTTCAGCGTTTCCTATTATCTCGGCGACCGGCTGCTGGCCGTCGACGCCATCAACCGGCCGCGCGACCACATGCTCGCCCGCCGCTCGATCGGCAAGGCCTGATCCGGCACGGTCACGACCGGTTCGTTGGGTGCCTGCCGTCAATCCGTGTCCGGCACCCGATCCTCGATCAGCCGCGCCGCCAGCCACGCCAGCGACGCGTCATGAATGCCGCGCTCTTCCAGATGCGCCACGGTGTTGAGGACATAGTCGGCGCAGGCGCCCGATATTCCGTGCCCCTGCCGCACCAGCCGCAGCGTCTCCTCCCGCTCCAGCTCGGCGCAATACTGCTCGTGGCCCGGATCGGCGGCATAGACCAGCGCCTCGACGACGCGCTCCTCGCCGCCATGCAGGTGGATCGGCCGCCACAGCTCGCGATAGACCATCGTCACCTGCTCGCGTTCGCGCAGATAGGCAATCACCGCCTCGCGCCGGCTTGCCTCGACCCGGAACGCCATGCCCCGGCACGATCCGCCGGTGTCGAGCCCCAGCACCAGCCCCGGTGCCGCGCAGGTGCCGCGATGAACGTGGGAATAGACGCAAAGCGACCGGTGCCAGCCGTGGATCGTCGCCTGCACCGCCTCCACATGCTCGAAACCCGGCCGCCACATCAGCGAGCCATAGCCAAACACCCACAAATCGTCCATGACTGCCCTTGCGTCTTCAGATATTGCGCCCGGAGATGTCGCGCCCGACGCCAGCATGTCCGGATCCCGACCCCTGGTCGCGCCGACTCCATTTGCCGTCGTGGTCGTCGGCGCGTCAACCGGCGACCGGCGCCGGCAGCGCCCATCTGGAATGCACGGCATGAAACCGGCTATGCATGCGCATGCCCCTTGAGCCAACGCCGAGAGCCCGATGACCGACCAGCCCGCCAAGCCCCGCTTCAGCCGTCGCCAGATCATCCTTGTCGGCGCCGTCATCGCCGTCGCCGTCGTCTGGAGCTTCGCCTGGCTGTTCCTCAGCGGCCTCATCAACGATCGTCTCGGCGTCGAGATCGACAAGCTCGCCGATCGCGGCATCGTCATCGATTGCAACCAGCGTCAGGTCGGCGGCTTTCCGTTCCGCGTCGAGATCGGCTGCGCCAATCCCCGCGTCGACCTGCTGCGCACCCGTACCTCGGGATCGATCGCCGGCTTTCGCGCCGTCGGCCTGATCTACAATCCCTGGCACGTCATCTTCGAGGCCGACGCCCCCCTCGTCGCCACCGGCAATCTCGGCCATCGCGTCGAGGCCAAATGGACGCTGCTGCAGTCCTCGGTGCGCATCCTCGATCGCGGCATGGCGCGCGGCTCGCTCGCCGCCGACGCGCTCGATCTGGTGTTCCGTCTGCCGAGCGAAACCCCGCTGCGCTTCACCGCCAGCCATTTCGAAAGCCACGTCCGCCCGTCGCCGGCCGTCTCGTCCGGCCCCGGCATCGACCTTGACGTCTCGGCGCTGGCACTGAAATTCACCCTCGCCGCCGGCGATTACACCATCGGCCCCAAGGAAATGTCGCTGTCGGTCGATGCCACCGCCCATGCCCTGCCGCGCCCGCCCTATGCCAACGCGCCGCTCGCCGCCCGCCAATGGGTCGCCAATGGCGGCAAGCTCGATCTCAAGACCGCGACCCTCGATTTCGGCACCGCCCGCATCGACGCCAGCGGCATCCTGACCCCGGATGAGACCGGCACGCTCTCCGGCCGGCTTCGTCTGGTCGCCCACGGCCTCGACAAACTCGGCACCGGCGGCGTCCTCGGCCTGCCGGAGGAAATGTCCCTGCTCGCCTCCGGCTTCATGATGTTCGGCAAGGCCGAGAAACAGGGCGACGAAACCGTGCGGGTGCTGCAATTGGTCGTCGATCAGGGCGACGTCACCCTCGGCCGCCTGCCGCTCGGCTCGCTGCCGCCGCTGTTCTGATCCCCCGCGCCATACCCTGCCGCGCCGCGCTCGCCCTTGTCCCGCTCTGGCGCGGCGGGGTTAACGCCGGCCACGTCGTCACGCCTTGCAGGCCGCTCCTCCGTCCCAGCGATAGCACCATCATGTTCGTCACCCACCACATCTTGTGGAGAACGAACCATGGCAATCTCCCTTTCCATGATTCGCCCCGCCCCTGTTCCGGCTCGCCCCCGATGATGAAGCCGATCGCCGGAGCGGGGTTAATTCGCTTAATCTCTTGTTAAAAAACGCGAAATTCCAGTTCTGGCACAAACCGGTAAATTCGGCGCTCGCGCCGCTCCGCCCTCAGGGCCTCCGCTCCCACCCATCTTGTGGCCCTCACCACCCGCCACGCCAGATCTGGCGGTGAACGAAGCCGGAAGATCGCCGAATCCGCGATTCGCTCCCCGGCCGTTCCGGCTTTCGCCGTTCCTTCCAAATCGGCGCTCACGAGCGCAAGATCCGTTCATGTTTCCGCAACCACTTGCGTCGCCTCGGCAATTCCCGATTTGAAACGCCGAGGTTAACAACGCCGCCGGCCGCGCTCCCACATGCCCCCACGCCGCCACCGCCACGCGACCACGCCGGTCGACGGCCGATCCGCCCGACGACGGCGTCGAATGCGCCGCTTTCCGCCCTGTCCGCGCCACCGCCCCCGGCGAGCGTCATGGCTCGAACAAACCCCGAAACCCGGTGAACACGCGATTCGTGCGCCCCTCGTTCCCGCTACGGCACGATTCTGAACCGTGGCGAGAAAATCAGGACCATGCCGGTCATGATTCATTAAAACTCTGCATTTCCAGCAAAATTCGCCTCGCGGTCCCTTTCTGGGCCACCCCGGTTAACGCACCTCTCCCCTGCGGCACCCCGGTTGCGTCGGCCCGCGCCAAATCTCGGCGCCTGCCCATCGCCACCCCCAACATCTCGTCGCGAACAAGCCGGGAAACCCGGGCCATCAGCGATTCGTCGCCCGATCGTTCCCGTTCGCCCCCGCCGGTTAACACCGGCCCCCGAAATTCGCCAATACCCGCCATGATTGTATAACCCGGCAGCCCGGGCGTTGTCCCGGATTGAGCCATCCAGGTAAACCGTTACCGGCTCGCGTTAACCCTAGTGGATTCGAATGATTCAACATTTCGTGCATGCGCCAGATCAATGCGCCACATCTGGTCCGTGAACGGGAGGTGAATCCGGTGGAGTCAGCGATTCGGCCGTGCTTCGTTCCGGACTCGTTCAGGTTGCTCGCCGATCCTTCCCCGCCGCCGTCGCCCTTGCGCCCGTGGCCGGCGCACGCAGGACGAGTCCACGCTCACCATCCCCCCGGCTGCAACGGGCGATGAGTCCGCCTGCCCGCGACGACGGCGCCACGGCCTTGAAAAAAGGCGAGCGCCGGCCGGAGGGCCGTGGTAAGAGTGAACCCTCACCCCGGATGGCGACATCCGGCAACGCCCCGCAGTCCGGACCCCCAAGGCCCGAGCTCAAATCGCATGAGTACCGTCGTGAAAGCGCCCCTTCCACCCTCCCTTCGGGGGCGCGGTGTCACGGCCGTCCTGGGGCCTACCAATACCGGCAAGACCCATCTCGCCATCGAGCGGCTGCTCACCCATTCGAGCGGCATGATCGGTCTGCCGCTGCGCCTGCTTGCCCGTGAGGTCTATGCCCGCGTCGCCGCCCGTGTCGGCGAGGGCGCCGTCGCGCTCATCACCGGCGAGGAGCGGATCATTCCGCCGCATCCCCGCTTCTGGGTGTCGACCGTCGAGGCCATGCCGCGCGACATCGACGTCGCCTTTCTCGCCATCGACGAAATCCAACTCGCGGGCGATCTCGAGCGCGGTCACGTCTTCACCGACCGCATCCTCAACAGCCGCGGCCGCGAGGAAACGCTGCTGCTCGGCGCGCTGACCATGCGCGGCCTGCTGGAAAAGCTCATTCCCGGCATCAACGTCGTCACCCGGCCGCGCATGTCGGTGCTGACTTATTCCGGCCAGAAGAAGATCACCCGCCTGCCGGCCCGCTCGGCCATCGTCGCCTTCTCCTCGGAAGAGGTCTACGCCATCGCCGAGCTGATCCGCCGCCAGTCGGGCGGCGCCGCCGTGGTCATGGGCGCCCTCAGCCCGCGCACCCGCAACGCCCAGGTCGAACTGTTCCAGAACGGCGATGTCGACTACCTCGTCGCCACCGACGCCATCGGCATGGGCCTCAATCTCGACGTCGACCACGTCGCCTTTGCCGGCAATCGCAAGTTCGACGGCTATCAGTACCGCCAGCTGACCCTCGCAGAGCTCGGCCAGGTCGCCGGCCGCGCCGGTCGCCACACCCGCGATGGCACCTTTGGCGTCACCGGTCGGGTCGATCCCTTCGACGACGAAACCGTCAAGGCTCTGGAAACCCACAAGTTCGACCCGGTTCGGGTGTTGCAATGGCGCAACCCGCGGCTGGATTTTCGCTCGCTAGACGCCCTGCGCCGCTCGCTCGAAATCGCCCCGAACGAAGACGGCCTGACCCGGGCGCCGCCGGCCGACGATCTGACCGCGCTCGAGTTCGCCGCCCGTCAGCCGGAGATCCGCGACCTCGCCACCAGCGCAATTCGCGTGGAATTGCTTTGGGATGTCTGCCTCGTCCCCGATTACCGCAAGATCGCGCCGGCCAACCACGCCGAACTGATTACCACCATCTACGAGTTCCTGATCCGCGACGGCGCCATTCCAGACGACTGGTTTGCCAAGCAGATCGCCCAGGCCGATCGACGCGAAGGTGACATAGATACCCTGTCCAATCGTATTGCCCATATCCGAACGTGGACTTATGTGGCAAACCGTCCGGATTGGGTAAAAGACCCGAGCCATTGGCGGGAGAAAACCCGCGAGATCGAAAATGGACTATCCGACGCCTTGCACGAACGCCTTACCCAGCGTTTCGTCGACAGGCGCACTTCCGTGTTGATGCGACGTCTCAGAGAGAATGCCATGCTCGAAGCGCAGATTTCCCCCGATGGTGATGTGATGGTCGAAGGCCATCGGGTCGGCCATCTCGCCGGTTTCCGGTTCCAGGCGGATGTGACCGCCGAGGGCCAGGACGCCAAGGCAGTGCGCAACGCCGCCGCCAAGGCACTCGCCAGCGAGATCGAGACGCGCGCGGAGAAGTTCTCCAACGCCGCCAACAAGGACATCGTCCTGTCGATCGACGGCACGATCCGCTGGATCGGCGAGCCGGTCGCCCGCCTCGTCGCCGGCGAGGAGGCGCTGAAGCCCGGCTTCACCCTGCTCGCCGACGAGCAGCTGACCGGCCCCGCCCACGACAAGGTCCAGACTCGCCTCGACCTCTGGCTCAAGGCCCATGTCGAAACGCTGCTGAAGCCGCTGACCGACCTGCGCGACGCCCAGGACCTCGAGGGCATGGCCCGCGGCCTCGCCTTCCAGATCGTCGAGAAGCTCGGCGTCGTCGAGCGTCAGCAGGTCGCCGAGGACGTCAAGAGCCTCGACCAGCCCCAGCGCGCCGGCCTGCGCAAATACGGCATCCGCTTCGGCGCCTACCACATCTTCGTGCCGGCGCTGCTGAAGCCGGCGCCGTCGGCGCTGATCGCCCTGCTCTGGGCGCTGAAGAACAACGCCATGGAAGTGCCCGGCCGCGCCGAGCTCGCCACCCTGTCGGCCTCCGGCCGCACCTCGATCAAGACCGACGCCACCTTCGCGCCGCAGCTCTACAAGATCTTCGGCTTCCGCGTCTGCGGCGAGCGCGCCGTCCGTCTCGACATCCTCGAGCGTCTCGCCGACATCATCCGCCCGCTGATCGCCTGGAAGCCGCTCGACCCGACGGTCGCGCCGCCCACCGGCGCCATCGCCCAGGGCGGCGGCTTCACAGTCACCCTCGCCATGACTTCGCTGCTCGGTGCCAACACCGAAGACATGCACATGATCCTGAAGTCGCTCGGCTACCGGATGGAGAAGCGCACCGTCGCCAAGCCGAAGCCGGTCGAGGCCCAACCCGCCCCGCTCGTCGCCGAAGCCGCGCCGGAAGCCGCCGCGCCGTCCGGGACCGACGCCGAAGCGCCGGCTGAAGCCGTTGTCGAGACGGTCGTCGAGGCGCCGGTTGAGGCGCCGGTCGAGGCGGATGCTGCCGAAGCCCCGATCGCCGAGACCGTCGACGAGCCGGCCGCCGCCGCGATCGAGACCGTCGAGCCCGAGGCCGAGGTCGCGACTGAAACCGCCGAGACCGAAGCTCCGGCCGAGCCGGAAACCGTCGAGATCGAGATCTGGCGTCCCGGCCGCTTTGAGCGTCGCGATGGCCAGCATCCCCGTCGCGACGGCGAACGCGGCGGCCCGCGCGGCGAGGGTCGTGGCGCCCGCGGCGATAACCGTGGCGACAATCGCGGCGAGCGTCCCCAGGGCGATCGCGGCCCGCGTCGCGACGGCGGCCGTGGCCCGCAGGGCAACCGCGCCCCGCAGGGCGGCGACGCCCGTCCCGAGGAAAACCGCGCCGCCGGCGGCAACCAGCGCTTTGAGCGCCGCTTCGAGAAGCGCCCCGACCAGGACCGCACGCCGCGCCCCGAACGCGACCTGACCCGGACCGAGAAGCCCAAGCGCCCCGACCGCCCGATCGATCCGGACAACCCGTTCGCCAAACTGATGGCCCTCAAGGCCGAACTGGAAAACAAGGGCAAGAAGTGACATCGAGGCGGTAAGGCCGCCCGCAACACCCTCATCCGGCCTTCGGCCACCTTCTCCCGCAAGCGGGAGAAGGGAGAGGTGACGTTGCAGCAAGCCCGTGCCTAATCGACAGGCGAATGCCGCCCTTCCCTCCCGATTTCGCGCGATTTCCCGCCTTTTCCCTTCTCCCCTCCGGGAAGAAGGTGCCCGAAGGGCGGATGAGGGGCGGCCCGGATCAAGGCCAGCGCCAAAGCCCGCATCCCCTCCGTCAGCGCGACAGCCGCAGGCCGGTATAGACCTCGACGGCGTTCGAGCCGCTGCCGGGCGTCGATGACGTCTCGCGGGTGTAGGTTCCGCGCACGAAGGCGGCGGCTTCGCGGTTGAACTTCCAGGTCAGCCCGGCGCTGGCGCCATAGCTGGTTTCGGTGAGATCGACGCCCTGATATTCGGTCCGCGTCGTCGTCGCGCTGACATCCACCGCCAGATTGCGCCGCAGGGCATGGCTCAGCGCCACCGTCCCGGTATAGGCGACCGTGCCGGCCGAATTCGCCACCGTCGTCGGCTCCAGCGCCGTCGCCAGCGTCAGCGTCGCCGTCGTCAGCCGCGTCGGCGACCAGGCGAGCGAACCGTCGATCGTCACCCCGCGCAGATCCCCGAGGCGAACGTCGTCGGTCGACAGGCTGACATAGCCCATGCCGAGCTCGCCCTTCAGGGTCGAGCCGTTGTCAAGCGCCACACCGGTGCGCAGGCCCCAGCCGCTGCCCGAGCGGGCATAGCCGGCGCTGTCGATCCGCTTGTCGAAGTCGCGCCGGCGATATTGCAGCTCGACATAGGGCTTCACCGCCGGCGAAATCTCGTAGGTCGACCGAAGCGCCACCACGCTGGCGAAATTGTCGCGATCGCCGATCGTGCCGATGGCGCCGCCGCCGGCCAGTTCCCCGCCCGAATAGGTCGTCCGGTCGAGATCGCCGCGCAGGCCGAAGCTCAGCCGACCGATTGCATGGGTCACCCCCGCCGAGGCGCCAAGCCCGAGGATCGTCGACGGCACCGAGGTCCCGGCCGGATTGTTGGCGCTGGTCGACGACTCCCGCGACCGCGACAGCCGCGCCTCCACGTCGGCGCGGGTCAGTTCGGTGATGTCGATCCGGCCCTTGAGATTGCCGGACAGCGTCGGGTTGTTCTGGTCGCTCGCCGCCGGATAGCCGGTGAACGATCCGCGCAGCGTGAAGTCCAGCGCATGGCGCGACCAGTCGGACGCACCGGTGGTTTCGGTATTCACCCGGTAGAGACTGCCGCCACGCCCGCCGCTCGATCCCGAGACGTTGGAGGTATAGCCGCCGCCGATCTCAACCGTCGGCTTGATCGTGAACGTCCCGAGCCGCAGCCCGAGCGGCGTATAGCCGTCATCCTCGGTCGGCTCGGCATAGGGGTCGAGCGCCGGCGAACGCGGCACCGGCTGCGTCGCCGCCATTGGCGCCGTCGGCGTCACCACGGTACTCGTCGGCCGGATGCTGCCGGTCAGGTCGGTCGGTGGCACGGCTTTCGCCTTGGTCGCGGCCGTCGACGGTGTCCGGTTGCCAGGAACCGGTTTTCCCGGCTTGCCGGGCTGCACCGGCTCGTTGCCGGTGAAATCCACCACCTCGGCCGGTTTCTCCGTCGCGCCCGGCTCCTGCGGATCGATGCTGCCACCAAGCCAGGGAGTGGCTGTCCCACCCATCGCGTTCGCCGCCGGCCGCTGGCCGCCGCCCACTTGCCGCACGCCGGATTTGCCCTTGCCGGCGGCCGGCTGGCCGGCGATCTGCGCCTCGTCGGCGGTCGCGACCGGCATTGTCGGCTGCGCCGCGAAATTCGGCAAGATCGGCTGCGCCGGCTGTGTCCGCGACGACGCCTGTTGCGCCAGCGCGAGGCCGGGCAATGCCAGGGCAACAGTCGAGGCGACAAGCAGGCGAAACATCGATCGAACCACCGGCGCGGACGGCGGCGCCATTCGTTAAACGACCCTAAAGCGCTATGGTTAACCCTTCCTGAACCCGCCTCGGCCGGCCCCGGCGAATTTGCCGCTTTCGAACCCCGCCTCATCTTGTTAGAACGCCCCTCCAAACGAGGCGAAGTGAGATCATGTCCGCAGCCACCGAGAAATCCGCGCCGATCGGCGAAACCGTCGCCAGCGCCTATCGCACCATCGGCAACGAGATCGCCGGCCTGCAGCTGATGTCCGAAGCCTTCGCCGGTGCCCTCGGCGCCACCTTCGCCGCCGTCGTCGACCTGATGCGCGCTGCGCGCGGCCGCGTCGTCATTTCCGGCATCGGCAAGAGCGGCCATATCGGCTCGAAGATGGCCGCGACCTTCGCCTCCACCGGCACGCCGGCGTTCTTCGTCCATGCCAGCGAGGCCAGTCACGGCGATCTCGGCATGATCACCACCGACGACGTGGTGCTGGCCCTGTCCTGGAGCGGCGAGAGCAGCGAACTCGCCTCGGTCATCGCCTATACCCGGCGCTTCGCCGTGCCGCTCGTCGCCATCACCTCGTCGGCCGCGTCCACCCTCGGCCGTGCCGCCGACCACGTGCTCGAACTGCCGCGCGCCGAGGAAGCCTGCCCGCACGGCCTGGCGCCGACCACCTCCACCACCATGCAGCTGGCGCTCGGCGACGCGCTCGCCATTGCCCTGCTCGAGGCCCGCGGCTTCACCGCCCTCGACTTCCGCATCTACCACCCCGGCGGCAAGCTCGGCGCCAGCCTGAAGCTGATCCGCGATGTCATGCACGGCAACGACCGCATGCCGCTGGTCGACATCGCCACGCCGATGGGCGAGGCGCTGCTGGCGATGACCGCCAAGGGCTTCGGCGTCGTCGGCGTCCGCGACGGCGACGGCCGCCTGATCGGCATCGTCACCGACGGCGACCTGCGCCGCCACCTCTCCCCCGACCTGATCTACCTCAAGGTCGAGGAGGTGATGACCGCCAATCCCAAGACCCTGCGACCCGACACCCTCGTCGGCACCGCCATCGACATGATGAACCGCAAGGGCATCACCTCGATCTTCGCCGTGGACGACGACCATCGCCCGGTCGGCTTCGTCCACATGCATGACCTGGTGCGCATCGGCGCGGTGTGAGCCGCCCCACCCGACCCCCACATTACCCTGACGGCATCCGCAGTCCCTTCCCGGCCGTGCACAAAAAGATGCGGCGCGGGTGCCTGGCGATGATCGAATTGGAGCCGCATTAAGCCGGTGTTAACCGGGGTCCCTCAGGGTTCGTTAACAACTGTTACCTATTGCTTGCAGCAGTGTTAACGAGGGCCGCGCGGCATGGATCTCGCAACCATCATCGGTATCATCGCGGCATTCGCTGTCGTCGGCTGGGCGATCTGGCTCGGCGGCGACTTCCTGATGTTCTACGACATGCCGTCGATCGCCATCGTCTTCGGCGGTGGCGCCGCGACCGTGCTTGTCCGCTTTCCGTTGATGGGCGTCATTCACGCCCTCGGGCTTGGCGGCAAGGTTGCCTTTACCCACAAGGACATAGCACCGCGCGAACTGATCGAGCAGATCGGCGAGCTCGCCGACGTCATGCGCAAGCAGGGACCGCTCGGGCTGGAAACCGTCGAGATCACCAACGCGACGCTCGCCAAGGGCGTCCAGATGATCGCCGACGGCTTCGAGGTCGGCGCCATCCGCGACTTCCTTGAACGCGAACTGGACCAGCGGCTCGCCGAACTGGAGGAAGGTGCCCGCGTCTTCAAGGCCATCGGTGATTCGGCCCCCGCCTTCGGCATGATCGGCACGCTGGTCGGCCTCGTTCAGATGCTGGCGAACATGTCCGATCCCTCCAAGATCGGCCCGTCCATGGCGGTCGCGCTGCTGACGACGCTCTACGGCGCCATGGCCGCCAACGTCGTTGCCCTGCCGATTTTTGAAAAGCTCAACGCCAAGGCCAAATCCGAGACGGTCACCTATTCGATCATCATCGACGGCGTCGTCATGATGCGCGAGGGCAAGAACCCCAACGTCATCCGGGAAATGCTGCTCGCCTACCTCCCCTCCAAGCATCGCGGCGAATTGGCCGACGCGGCCTGATTTCACGAGGAGGCTTCGATGGCTCGACGCAGGGGCGGCGGTGGCGGTGGTGGCGGCGGTGCGCCGGAATGGCTGGTGACGTTCTCGGACTTGATGTCGCTTCTGTGCTGCTTCTTCGTGCTGATCATTTCCTTCTCGACCCAGGACCAGCAGAAGGTCGCGGTCGTGTCCGGCTCGCTGCGCGACGCCTTCGGCATCCGCCCGATCGAGCGCCGCGCCGGCATGGTCGAGGTCGATGGCGTGCCGATCCGGCGATACCTCAAGGAAAGCGCCGTCGAGCCTTCCGAGAATGACGCCAGCCACTCCAACGAGCGTCATGAGAACAAGCGCAAGCAGGGCCCGGAGGCCAACACCCACAACATCGAAAAGGCCGAAACCGAAAAGCCCCGGCAATTTGCCTCCGCCGCCGCGTCGTTGCGCCAAGCCTGGCAGGACATGCCGGACATCGCCGAGATCTCCAAGCAGATCATGATCGAGGAGACCGACGACGGCCTGCACATCGAGTTGCTCGACCAGGACGGCCGCTCGATGTTCGCCGAGGGCTCGACCATGCCCTATCCGGCAACGGAAGCCCTGCTCGCGCGCATGGCCCCGACCTTGCGCCGTCTCCCGCATCGGCTGCGGATCTCCGGCCACAGCACGACCGGACGCACCAGCTTCGGCAATACCGGCATCTGGGAACTCTCGACCGGTCGCGCCCTCGCGGTCCGCAAGGTTCTCGCCGCCAACGGCGTTCCCAACGACCAGTTCGACTCGATCGTCGGCAAGGCCGATACCGAGCCGTTGTTTCCCAACGATCCCTATCTGGCGGCAAACCGGCGGATTTCCATCCTGCTCATGTCCGAAGCGCCGCCATTGCCGGCGACGCATCAGCCATAGTCGCCCCCGGCGATCTACGGGCCCGTCACCCACCCCGTCATCCGAAAGACGCCGCCTCGTCGATCGTCGCCGCGTCCGACCAGCTGACGCCGAGCCGGCGCAACAGCCCGATATCGGCGTCGAGCCGGCGCCGGGCGCAATCGTAGCCGCGCGCCACCGCCCGGTCGAAGGCCTGCCAGTCGCGAAAGCCCACATCCGCCACCTGCGGCTCGAACAGGCACGCCGCCAGCCGGTGCGCCTCGCGCCGCTGCCACTCATTGCCGACCGTGCCGGTTCGCACCAGCACCGACAGGATGCCCGGCCCCTGCCGCCCGCCCGGATCCGGCAGCAGCGCCGTATCGCCGGAGACGTCGACGGCGATCACCCCGCCCCGCGTCAGCCGCGTCATGTGCTCCACCGGAATGTTGTTCATCACCGCGCCGTCCACATGCACATGGCCGTCAAGCGTCACCGGCGGCAGCACCCCCGGCAACGCGATCGAGGCCCTGACGGTCTTCGCCAGCGGCCCGGAGCGATGCGCCACGTCGACGCCGGAGGTCAGGTCGGAGGTGATGCACATGTAGGGGATCGCCAGGCTCTCGATCCGTCGGTCGCCAAAATTGTTGGCCAGGAGATCGTCGACCTTGCGTCCGCGGAAGAACGCCACCGTCGGCAGCGCGATGTCCGACAGTGGATTGGTGGCGACGAACGCCGCCCGCAGCCGGGCGATGATCTCGTCCTCCGGCCACTCCATCGCCACGCAGGCCGCGATCAGCGCCCCCATGCTGGTGCCCCCGACCGCATCGATCGCCACGCCATGCTCGCGCAGCGCCCGCATCACCCCGATATGGGCAAAGCCGCGCGCGCCGCCGCCCGACAGCACGATGCCGATCGCCCGCCCCGCCAGAAACCGGGCGAAGCGCTCCAGGTCCGCCGTCGAGCCGCGCCGGATCAGGTGACGCACATGCCCCTCGCCCAGCACCGGCGCCGGGCAGCGATCCGCCACCGCATGCTCGCACAGCACCACCACGTCGCGCCGCTTCAGCGCCGCCATCGGCTCGGCCGCCCGCGCGCCCGGCACCGGCCAGATCGCCGCCCCAGGCCCGCAGGCGATCTCCACCACCCGGTCGACCCGCCGCTCGCACGCCCGCGCCCAGGCGCTGCCGACCGCCGGCGCCACATAGAGCACCATGTCGTGCGACGCCTCGAGATAGTGAAACCAGTCGGCCGGCTGATCGGCGGCCGCGTCGTCGACCACATGCGCCGCGATCCCCATGCCGCGCAGCACCGGCAGCAGATCATGGGCCAGTCGCTTGGCGCAGCCGGCTTCCTCGCCGCCGATCAGCGCGATCGAGCGCGCCTGATGCGACTTCGCCGCCCGCGCCGTCGTCCGCCGCAGCCGCTCCACCAACAGCACCGACAGATTGCGCAACAGCATCGGATGCCGGTCGATGATCCGGTCGAAGGCGCATTTGTCCAGCGCCAGCACCTCGGTATCGCGCAACGCATAGAGCGCCGCCGATGGCGGATCGTCGGTCATCAGCGACATCTCGCCGACGGTTTCCCCCGCTCCCACCGTGGCAATGCTCTCAAGCACCCCGCGCTGATCGGGAACCATTACGCTGAACGAGCCGGAGACGACGAAGAATAACGCCTGCCGGTCCCGTCCCGCACGGATCAGCTCCTGTCCGGCCGGCAGGCAGAAGCAGCGGGCATGGGCGGCGATCTCGGCGATCACCTCGCCTGAAAGCCCTTCAAGCAGGCGAAACCGGCTCAACCGGGCCGCAACGTGACGCTCCTCGCTCCAACTCGTCCAACTGGCCATGACGCCCGCCCCTCCGGACCAACACGCGTCCGGAACTCCAGCACCAGCGGCGCGACCGAACATCGTCAGCCGTTCCCGCCTCTTGTCAGACACAATACGTCATGCATTTAAATCGATTATTGCGGAAATTCCCACCAGCTCGCCACAAGCGGCATCGCGCGGGAAAACCCGCTGCCATGGTTGAGAAACCGTGTGAGGCAAGCCCCGGCGGCAGGCTCGTCGCAGCGGCATCGACAAGGCCGGCTGCGGTGAGCATCGATACGCCGGCGGTGATCAGGCCGACGTAGCAGCCCCCTCCCCGCGAGGGTCTCAGTTCGGCTGCACGCCGAGCCGGATCAGCGCATCCCGCGCCGCCTGGTTCTGCGGCTCCAGCCGCAGCGACGCCTGATACGAGCGCTTCGCCTCGTCGATCTGCTGCAGCTGCTCGCAGGCGAGCCCGCGCTTGAACCAGGCATCGGCATTGCGGTTGTCGTAGTTCAGCGCCAGATCCAGGTCCTCCAGCGCCCCCTTGGCGAAATTGGTCGCCAGATAGCTGGTTGCCCGCCCGACGAACGGCCCCGGCTCCGACGCATTGCGCTCGATCGCCGCCGTGAAGTCCTGAATGGCGAATTGATGATTGCCCTGCCGCTGATAGATCACGCCGCGATTGTGATAGGCGGTCGGGTCGCCCGGCGCCAGCCGGATCGCCGAGGCGAAGTCCTGCATCGCCGCCGGGATGTTGTTCATGTCGCGATTGACGTTGCCGCGACCGATATAGGCAAGATCGTAGGCCGGATTGATCTCGATCGCCCGCCCGTAGTCGCGCAGCGCCTCCGGATAGCGCCGCGCCGTCCGGTGCACCAGGCCGCGATTGGCGAAGGCCTGCGCGTAGTTCGGGTTGAGCTGGATCGCCATGTTGAAGTCGCCCAGCGCCGCCGTCAGATTGCCGGCCTTGGCATAGGCCGCGCCGCGCATGTTGTAGGCGAGCGGGTCGGACGGCGACAGCCGGATCACTTCGGTGAGCGAGGTGATGTTCGCCTCCGATCCGGTGAACCGGTCGATCACCGGGCCGGTATCGACCGTCGCGCCGTTGGGCGTGCAGGCCGCGACGCCAAGCACCAGGACGGCGGCGACGGCGACAGGGCGGACAATCAACGACAGGCGCGTCACGATCATGGCGAAACGGATCCCTCTTCAACAGCGATAGGGCGCGTCGGGTGATCGGACGAGGCAGGCGGCGTCTGCCCACGCCACCCCGACGATTCGCCCGGGCTGCCCCCCGGATGTTCGTCGCTTCCGACCCGGCCGCGCGCCGCCCGGCATGGCCGCCTCCCCAATGATGCCGCCACGCTGTTGGCACGACGACACCGGTGCGGACACTCACATCGACCGGTCGGCGGAAGGATGCCCCCTCGGGTCATCCCCGATCCGGCCGATCGCCCGATCGGTCAAACGCAAACGGACCGCGTCCTTGCGGGAGCGATCCGTCAAAATGATGGCTGATCTGACAAGCTTCGTCAAAAGCCGCAAGGCCGATGCCGGGTGGACCGAGCCATGGCCGCGATCCGTCCGGTCCGCCCGGCGATCCGCCGAAATCGTCGGCCGACCGCCGCCATTCCGATGGAATGGCGAGCGCCGGCAACGGCGATATCAGCGCTTGCCCTTGGTCGGCAGCAGGCCTTCGCGCTGGGCGCGCTTGCGGGCGAGCTTGCGAGCGCGACGAACCGCCTCGGCTTCCTCGCGGGCGCGCTTTTCCGACGGCTTTTCGTAGTGGCCGCGGAGCTTCATTTCCCGGAAGATGCCTTCACGCTGCATCTTCTTCTTCAGGGCCTTGAGAGCCTGGTCGACGTTATTTTCGCGAACGAGAACCTGCACGCGTCTGATCCCGTGTGTTTCGAGTTAATCTGGACTGCCTGACGGATAAGAGGCGCGATTGGGAAACAACCAGCCGGCGCCGTCGACATGTCGCACGAACGTGGCGCGTTGCTAACAGAATCAAATTGCCTTGTCCACCGCCGCCCTTGCATTCGTCCCAGGAAATTGGTGCTCGGCCTGGATCAGCCGGGTGACGTGTCCCATCTTCCGCCCGACCCGCGCCTCGCGCTTGCCGTAGAGCTGCAGCAGGCATCCCGGCTCCGCCGCCAGCCGCGCCCAGTCATGCGCATCGTCGCCGATCAGGTTGATCATTTCCACCATCGGCGCCAGCCGCGCCACCGACCCGAGCGGCCAGCCGGCGACGGCGCGGATATGCTGCTCGAACTGCGACGTCGCCGCCCCGCCCAGCGTCCAGTGGCCGGAATTGTGCACGCGCGGCGCGATCTCGTTGACATAGACCGTCTCGCCCTCGTGGCTCGTCACCACGAAGAACTCCACCGCAAACACCCCGACATAGTCGAGCGCCGCGCCGATGCGCGCTGCGGTCGCCAGCGCCTGTTCCGCCACCGCCGGGGCGATCGCCGCCGGCGCCACAGACCGATGCAGGATGTGGTGGCGATGCTCGTTCTCGGTCACGTCGAAGGCGGCAATCGCCCCGTCCGCCCCGCGCACCGCCACCACCGACACCTCGCGATCGAACGTCACGAAGCCCTCGAGGATCGCCGGCGCGCCCTTCATCGCCGCGAAGGCCGCCGCGACATCGCCGGCACCGGCGATCTTCGCCTGGCCCTTGCCGTCATAGCCGAACCGCGTCGTCTTGATCACCGCCGGCAGGCCGATGGCGCCGATCGCCCGCTCGAGGTCCGCGCCGGTATCGACCGCCGCGAACGGCGCCGTCATTGCCCCGAGATCCCGCGCCAGCCGCTTTTCCTTCAGTCGGTCCTGCGCCACGTCGAGCGCCTTAGAGCCCGGCCGCACCGGCACCCGCGCCTCCAGGAACCGCACGGTTTCCACCGGCACGTTCTCGAATTCGTAGGTGACCACATCGACCGACGCGGCGAACGCCGCCAGCGCCGCCTCGTCGCCATAGGCCGCGACCGTATGGACGGCGCAGACGTCGAAGGCCGGACTGTCCGCCTCCGGCGCGAACACATGCGCCTTGAAGCCGAGCGGTGCCGCCGCCAGCGCCAGCATCCGGCCCAGCTGACCGCCGCCGAGAATGCCGATGGTCGCCCCGGGAGCAAGCGGAAACGTTGCTTTGGTCATGATCTGCCTTGATCGAGGATATGCACGCGTCGCCGGCGTTCAGGCGCCGTCAACCGGCCGCTCGGCCACCGAGGCCGTCTGCTGCGCCCGGAACGCGTCGAGCCGCGCCGCCAGGCCATGGTCGTTGAGCGCCAGCACCGCCGCCGCCAGCAGCGCCGCGTTGATCGCCCCGGCCTTGCCGATCGCCACCGTACCGACCGGAATCCCGCCCGGCATCTGCACGATCGACAGCAGGCTGTCCTGCCCCTTCAGCGCCTTTGATTCGACCGGCACACCGAACACCGGCAGCGGCGTCAGCGCCGCCGTCATGCCCGGCAGATGCGCCGCGCCGCCGGCCCCGGCGATGATGACGTGAAACCCGGCCGCGCGGGCGCCGCGGGCAAAATCGTAGAGTCGCTCCGGCGTGCGGTGCGCCGAGACGATCCGCGCGTCATGGCCGATACCCAGCTTGTCGAGTGTCTCGACCGCGTGGCGCATCGTTTCCCAGTCCGACTGGCTGCCCATGATCACCGCGACCTTCGGCCGTTCCATCGCCCCCATGTGCCTCTTCCCCAAGCGTCCATGGCCCCAAAAAAGAAGCGCGGACCATATGGAAAGGGGTGCCGGGGCGCAAGGCCGCCTTGGCTGGAAAAGCCGCGAAAAATGGCCGCGCCGCCATTTTGCCGGCCGCGATGCCGATGCCGCGGCTTGGCGCGGCTTTGCCGCGAGCCGCCGCAGGTCGCCCCGTTGCGGGCAGCGCTTCAGGCGATGATGTCGGGAACCAGCTGATCCTCGAGCCGCTGCACCTGATCCTTGATCAGCAGCTTCTTTTTCTTCAGCCGCTGGATCGTCAACCTGTCTCCCCGCCCGGAAACGTCAAGCGCGGCGATCGCGGCATCGAGATCCCGATGCTCCTGACGCAGACGCGCAAGCTCCGAGCGAATTTCGCGTTCCTGTTCCTCGGTCATGTGGCGCGATTCGAACGTTGGCTGGTCATTCCGGCGACGGTAACCCGTCCGCCTCATACCGGCGAGGCTGATTTGATACCATTATACCCGTCCCACGCCGGGAAGGAATGCCCCTCTTGCGTCCGAATGACTCCTTTGTTGCCAGATGATGAACCCGCCATGGACGGTCGCGGTATGGGCAAGCCGCGCCCCCTCCCGCCTTGCGCCGGTCGCGCCGCGCACGCGCCGGATTACGCAATAATACAGTAGGTATTTCGCCGCGCCCTTCGTCGCACAACAGGGCTAACGCCAAGTTAATTCATTGAAATAATTGTCATTTTCACGCCACATCCTGTCCCGGCATTCTTGTTGCTGTCGACACGGGCAATTGGGCCGCCGCAGCGGCGCAATCCCGGAAATCCGCGCTTTTTCAAGCTGCTGGCCACGGCAATTCGGCATTTAAAATGACTTTTGCCGCCTTTAAACGCAGTTTTCTTTCGTCCTTGCACGAATTTTCATGATGGACGCGCCGAAACCCCCGTGTCATGCTCCTGTCGTCAAGTCGGATCACACAGGGAGACTTGCGTATGTCGATCGAATCGCATCTCGCCGAATTGGAACGCCGTCACCGCAGCCTGGAAAGCGAACTGCGCGACGCGCTCGCCCATCCCAGCGTTGACAATCTGGCGGTCGCCGAACTCAAGCGGCGCAAATTGATCCTCAAGGACGAAATCAGCAAGCTGAAGACCGCGACGTTGCATTGACGACGGACCGCCGGCGCGCGACCAGCCCGCACGGCTCGGCCCCGCCGGCCCAATCGATCCATCCCTGAAAGACGCCGCGGCCCCAGGCTGCGGCGTTTTCATGTCCGCCCGGCGCATTGCCCCTCGGCCTCGCCCCGCCGGTCCCGCGCCTCACGCCACCCGGATCGGATCGCCCACCTTCAGCACGCCGTCGCTTTCCACCCGCGCATAGATGCCGCAATCGGTATGGCCGAAGACGCCCATCAGGGTGCGGGGAATCTCCATGTCGCGCGCCGCGCTCGTCGGGTCGACATTGGTCGCCGCGCAGCGCTCGGTGCGCTTGACGCCGACGAGCGTCACGCCCGGCGCCGCCAGCCCCTGGCCGATCCAGTCGAATTCCGACCAGGCCGGAATGCCGTCGACATAGACATTGGCGCGAAACCGCAACGGATCGACCGGACGGCCGACGAAACGCGCCAGATCGCGGACGCTGGCGAGGTTGACCACGTGCAGCACCTTGCGCGCCACGTCCGAGAACGAAAACCCCGGCGCTTCCAGCACCCTTGGCGGCCCACGCAATTCATCGGCGAATTCGGTCGCAAGAAATGCCTCGATCGCCGCCCGCCCCTCCGCCTGATCGAGCCGCCCGCGCGCCAGCACCGCGCCGTCGCGCCGGATCGTCAGTTCCCGCGTCTGCGGATCAAGCCGCGACGCAAGCCCGGCAAGCCGGGCGTTCTTCATCAGCATCAGGAACCGGATCTTGGGAAAGTGCTTCGGCTCGGCCGGATCGAACCCCGATGGCCCGTTCTCGATCGCATAGGCCCGGTCGAGCGCCATGGTCTCACCCGCCGTCAGCACCGCCTCGGTCAGCGGTTCGGGTGAAAATCCCTTCACCGGATAGCGATAGAGCGCGTGGACGACGGCTTCCGACATGGGGGCTCTCCTGAGGACCCGATCCGCTTACACCCCGCCGCCTGCCCCGGCAATCGCCGGATGCCAAACCGTCGCGCTTGACTTTCGCCCCGCGCGGGCCGACTTCCCTCGGGTGATTGAGAGAGGACCCGCGACCGCCATGACCACCACCGTCGACGACGCCGAAATCCGCCGTTTCGAAGCCATGGCGGCCGAATGGTGGAGCGCCACCGGCAAGTTCAGCTCGCTGCACAAGTTCAATCCCACCCGCCTTGCCTATATCAAGGACCGGGTCTGCGGCCATTTCGGCCGCGACGCCCGTGACGGCCGCGCCTTCGAAGGCCTGCGCGTCCTCGACATCGGCTGCGGCGGCGGTCTGCTGAGCGAGCCGATGGCCCGCCTCGGCGCCGATCTGGTCAGCGCCGACGCCTCCGAGCTCAATATCGAGATCGCCCGCGTCCACGCCGCCCAGACCGGCCTGTCGATCGACTACCGCGCCACCACCGCCGAGGCCCTGGCCGAGGCCGGCGAGAGCTTCGACGTCGTGCTGGCGATGGAGATCATCGAGCACGTCGCCGACGTGCCGCTGTTCGTCGATCGCTGCGCCGCCATGGTCCGCCCCGGCGGCCTTCTGTTCATCGCCACGCTGAACCGCACCGCCAAGGCCTTCGCCCTCGCCATCGTCGGCGCCGAATACGTCCTCGGCTGGGTGCCGCGCGGCACCCACGACTGGTCGAAATTCCTCAAGCCAGACGAGGTCGAGGCGGCGATCCAGCCGACCGGACTGTCGATCGTCGACCTGACCGGCGTCACCTACAACCCGCTCGCCGATCGCTGGTCGCTCAACCCGCGCGACCTCGACGTCAACTACATGCTCCTCGCCACCCGCCCGGCCTGACGGCCGCGCGAGCAGGATCGCCGAGATCGTGCGCGCCTGGCCCTGATGGCGGTGAAATCGGCGGCTGGAGCGGGGCTTTACTGCGTCGTCGCCGAGCCGCGCCGCGTCGGCTCGGTCAGCTGCACCGTCCAGCTGCGCTGTTCGCCGGTGTCGATCTCGAAGAAGCCGGACCGCTCGAACCCGCGTTTGACGCAGTCGTCGATGCCCTGGATCGTGAACATCTTGTCCTGGGTGCACATGAACGCCTTGCCGCCCCACTCGCCGCCGCGATCATAATCCATGGCGTAGATGTAGTAGTAGCGCGACGACAGCGGTCCCTCGAGCAGGATCGAGCAGCTGTTGGCCGGCAGGCTCCACCAGCCCTCCGTCAGCCACTGCCCCTCGGCCTTGTAGCCGATGGCGACGCCCACCTTCGAGGTCGTGCGATTGCACAGGCGCAATTCGGCGCTGGCGGCCCCGGCGGTGCCGATCAACCCGGCGAGGGCCAGCCATCCCGCGACCGCCAATGCGCGCGGGCGCGTCCGAATCCAGCGACGTTGCGTCGGAACCAACAATCTGACCACCTGTGTTCTGCGTCGCGCCGACCATTGATCGAGTGGAAGCGCCTGTCAATGCCGCCACCCTCGGCGCCCCTGGGGGCTCCGCCGCTTTTTCTGAGCAAAACCATGCCGGCGCCCGGTTGGCCGCCGACGATTTCCGCCATCGCAATGCGGCGCGATCATGGCTGTCGCCGCCGCGTGAATTCGTCGCGCCCCGACCGGCCCCGACACCTAGCCCTCGCGCGGCCGGGCGATCCAGATGCCGGCGAGGATCGCCGCGCCACCGAGCAGCTGCAGCGGCGTGATCGCCTCGCCGAACACCACGAGCCCCAACCCCGCCGCGAACAGCGCCTCGAGGAAGATCACCAGCGCCGAGAACGCCGCCGACAGGTGCCCGAGCGCATAGGCGAGCAATCCCTGCCCGCCGACATGGCTGATCGCCGCCATCGCCACCAGTGCCGCCACCCCGGCGAAGGTCATCGGCAGCCAGGCGTTTTCCATCGCCAGCGCCACAACGAACAGCACCGCCGACGTCATCAGCGTCGAGCGAAACACGATCAGCCCCGGCCGGCCGTCGCGCCGCGCCACCCGCACCGCGAGGAAATACAGGCCGAAGAACACCGAGGTCATCACCCCGTAGAAGTCGCCGACCAGCCGCTCCGGCGCCAGCGAATAGGACGACCCGATCAGGAAGCTGCCGCCGAGAATGCAGATCGCCAGCCCGCCGAGCACCCGCCGCGTCACCGGCTCGCCGATGAAAAGCCCGGAAAACAGCGCCACCCACACCGGCGCCAACGTCGCCAGGAACGTCGCGTTGGCGATCGTGGTGTTGAAGATCGCCAGATGCCAGAAGAACAGGTCCGCCGAAAAGAAGAGGCCGGCCAGCAATTCGGCCCGGCTCCATCCCGGCTCCGGCTGGTCGGGCCGCGACCGCGCTTCCTGCCGCGCCCACGCCCACAGAAGCGGCAACGCCAGGAACACCCGGTAGAACGCGCTGGTATAGGGGCCGACCTCGGCGAGGCGGACGAAGACCGGCGAGATGCCCATCGCCAGCGCGCCGGCAACGAGGGCGGCGAGCGCGAGCAGCGAGGCGCGGGGATGGGCGGCGGTCATCGTCGGGGCGTTCCAGTCGGCGAATGGCGGATCGGCGCGATTGGTATGGCAAGACGCCGCCGCCGTCACTAGACTGGCTCAGGTCACGGATGCAAGGCAGCCCCGCTTCGCGCCGCCTGCCGCACCCGCAACGCCACCATCCGATGGACGCCAGCCCCCCATGAGCGCGATGCCGACCGAGACCTTTGCCCCGATCGAAGTCATCGAAGGCACCGTCGAATCAGGCTTCCTGTTCCTCGCCGACCACGCCTCCAACGCCCTGCCGCCCGAATACGGCACCCTCGGCCTGCCGGCAACCGAACTGCAACGCCATATCGGCTGGGACCCGGGGACCGCGGCGATCGTCCGGGCACTGGCCGCCCGCTTCCAGGCGCCGGCCCTGCTCACCTGTTTTTCACGTCTGCTGATCGACCCGAATCGCGGCGAGACCGACCCGACCCTGATCATGCGCCTCTCCGACGGCGCCGTGGTGCCGGGCAATGCCCGCATCGACGCCGCCGAGCGCGCCCGTCGCATCACCCGTTTTTACCGCCCCTACCACGATGCCGTAGCGGCGGCGATCGACCGCGCGATCGAACGCGGCCAGCCGCCGATCATCCTGTCGATGCATTCCTATACGCCGGTCTGGCGCGGCTATCCGCGCCCCTGGCATTGCGGCATCCTCTGGGACAACGACCCGCGCCTGCCGCAGATCCTCATCGCCGCGCTCGGCCGCGATCCCGCCCTGGTCGTCGGCGACAACGAGCCCTATGACGGCGCGCTGCGCGACGACACCATGTTCCGCCACGCCACCTCGCGCGGCCTCGCCCATGCGATCATTGAGGTCCGCCAGGACCTGATCGGCCATGCCGACGGCGCCGCCGAATGGGCCGACCGCATCGCCGGCATCATCGCCCCGCTTGCCGCCGATCCGGCGCTGCGCGCCATCCGCCACCACGGCTCGCGCACCGACCCGCGCTGACCCTCCCGCCGGGCAATCGCGGCACCCATCCGGCGCCTGCGGCGATTTCCCCGGGGATAACGTCGCCGCCGTCGCCCTTATCACTTGGTCGCATGGGTGCCGATTTGCATCCGACGAAATGTCACGCCCGGCCGCCGACAGCCGGCACACGCACCGGTCCGGCCGCCAAAATCAGGCCGCGCGTCCGCCCGCGCCGATCGTTTTGCTGCGATGCATTTCGTCGAAGCGTCGGGGGACCCGAGGGCGGCTGCGGGAAACCGCCGATTTGCTGGCTTTCTCGCCGCCAGCAGTCCCGCTGCGGAGTCCGATTTTTGCTGCAATGCAACAAAAACGTGTCTTATCTGAAACCCCACTCCACTCAACGAAATTGCCTCCCGTCTGTCAAGTCCAGCCTTGAAGTGGCCTCGGACAAGCGCTTATCTGTTGGAAAATATCGGTTCAAAAAGTCGGACAGCGAATTCCGGCGCGAAAACGAACCGGCAGAGGAAACGACAGCGGCCCGGTTTCGCGGGCCACGGGGGAGGAGCGCGGTGACCACTGCCATGGGTGCGCCTGCCGATACATTTCCCAAGCTTCTGCTGCTCAATGCCGTCAACCGGGCATCGAAGCCGGCCGTCCGGATGAAGGACTTCGGCATCTGGCAGACCTGGACCTGGGCGGCGGTGCTCGACGAGATCCGTGCCTTCGCCCTCGGGCTAGAGGCGCTCGGCCTGAAGGCCGGCGACAAGGTCGCGATCATCGGCTCCAACCGGCCGCGGCTTTACTGGACCTTCTGCGCCGTGCAGTCGCTCGGCGCCATCCCGGTGCCGGTCTACAAGGACGGCGTCGCCGACGAGATGGTCTATGTCCTCGACCATGCCGGGGTAACGTTCGCCGTCGTCGAGGATCAGGAACAGGCCGACAAGGTCCTGTCGATGACCGACACGCTGAAGAGCCTGCGCCACGTCATCTATGACGAGGAGCGCGGCATGCGCGGCTACGATCCCGCCGCCATCCACGCCTTCGCCGACCTGCAGGCCGACGGCCGGCGCCTGCTTGCCGCCGACCCGGCGCTGGAGACGCGCTGGCGCGAGCGGATCGCCGCCGCCGGCGGCGCCGACCTCGCGGTCATCCTCTACACCTCCGGCACCACCGGCAAGCCGAAGGGGGTGATGCTGTCCTTCGACAATGTCGTCATCTCCGCCCAGAACGGCATCGTCTTCGACAAGCTGACCGAGGCCGAGGAAATCATCGCCTATCTGCCGCTTGCCTGGGTCGGCGATCACATCTTTTCCTATGCCCAGTCCTATGTCGCCGGCTTCTGCGTTTCCTGCCCGGAAAGCCCCGAGACCATCGTCGACGACCGCCGCGAGATCGGCCCGACCTATTTCTTCGCCCCGCCCCGGGTGTTCGAGGGCATGCTGACCATGACCACGGTGCGCATGCAGGACGCCGGCAACTGGAAGCGCGGCATGTTCGACTATTTCATCGAGCATGCCCGCAAGGTCGGCGAGCAGATCCTCGACGGCCGGCCCGTCGCCCTGTTCGACCGGCTGAAATACGGCCTTGGCGAAATGCTGGTCTACGGCCCGCTGAAGAACCGCCTCGGCTTCTCCCGCCTCAAGGTCGGCTACACCGCCGGCGAGGCGATCGGGCCGGAGATCTTCCGCTTCTACCGCTCCCTCGGCCTCAATCTGAAGCAGCTTTACGGCCAGACCGAGGCCGGCGTCTATGTCACCCTGCAGCCCGACGGCGAGATCCGCTCCGACACGGTCGGCCGCCCGGCGCCGCAGGTGGAGATCCGCATCGCCGAGAACGGCGAGGTGCTCTATCGCTCGCCCGGCGTCTTCCTCGGCTACTACAAGAACGACAACGCCACCGCCGAAACCAAGACCGCCGACGGCTGGGTCCATTCCGGCGATGCCGGCTTCTTCGACCGCGAGGGCCACCTGCGCATCATCGACCGCGCCAAGGACGTCGGCAAGCTCTCCGACGGCTCGCTGTTCGCGCCGAAATACATCGAGAACAAGCTGAAGTTCTATGCCAACATCAAGGAAGCCGTCGCGGTCGGCAACGAGCGCGATTTCTGCTCGGTGATGCTGAACATCGACCTGACGGCGGTGGCCAACTGGGCCGAACGCAACAACGTCGTCTATGGCAGTTACCAGGAACTCGCCGGCCATCCGCAGGTCTACGACATGATCGAGAAGCACGTCGACCAGGTCAACCGCGACCTCGCCGCCGAGCCGAGCATGTGCGACAGCCAGATCCGCCGCTTCCTCATCCTGCACAAGGAACTCGACGCCGACGACGGCGAGCTGACCCGCACCCAGAAGGTCCGTCGCGGCTTCATCGCCGATCGCTACGCCCCGCTGGTCGAGGCACTCTATGACGGCTCGGCCGAGCGCTTCGTCACCACCGAGGTCACCTTCGAGGACGGCCGCAAGGGCGCGATCTCGGCCAATGTCCGCATCCGCGACATGAAACCTCACCCGCCGGTGCCAAGCGCCGAGGCCGCCGAATGACCGCTTTCGTGGAGAGCCGCCCGATGTCCGCAGCCAGACCGATCGAAAAGGGCGAAACGCTGCTGTCCGTCGACGGCGTGTCGCTGTCCTTCGGCGGCGTGCGGGCGCTGACCAATGTCTCGTTCGACATCAAGAAGGGCGAGGTTCGCGCCATCATCGGCCCGAACGGGGCAGGCAAGACCTCGATGCTCAACGTCATCAACGGCTTCTACCATCCCCAGCAGGGCACCATCGCCTACAAGGGCCAGGTGCGCCGCCGGCAGAAGCCCTATGAGGCGGCGAGCCAGGGCATCGGCCGCACCTTCCAGAACGTCGCCTTGTTCAAGGGCATGTCGACCCTCGACAACATCATGGCCGGCCGCACGCTGAAGATGGGCGTCGGCCTGTTCTGGCAGCTGTTCCGCTACGGCCCGGCGCTGAACGAGGAGATCGAGCACCGCAAGAAGGTCGAGGAAATCATCGACTTCCTCGAGATCCAGCACATCCGCAAGACCCCGGTCGGCAAGCTGCCATACGGTCTGAAGAAGCGGGTTGAGCTCGGCCGGGCGCTGGCGATGGAACCGGAACTGCTGCTGCTCGACGAGCCGATGGCCGGCATGAACCTTGAGGAAAAAGAGGACATGAGCCGCTTCATCCTCGATGTGCGCGAGCAGTTCGGCACCACCATCGCCCTGATCGAGCACGATATCGGCGTGGTGATGGACCTCTCCGACCGCATCGTCGTGCTCGAATACGGCCGCAAGATCGCCGACGGCTCGGCCGAGGAAGTGCAGAACAATCAGGCCGTGATCGACGCCTATCTCGGCGTCGCCCACTGACGGGCAAGGGGACGGACATGCTCTACAAGATCCTCATAGACCCGTTCGTGCAGATGGGCGCCGCACCCGATCTGCTCGTTCAGGCAATCTGGGACGGCTTCGTCGGCGGCGTGCTCTATGCGCTGATCGCGCTCGGCTTCGTGCTGATCTACAAGGCCTCGGGCGTCTTCAACTTCGCCCAGGGCATCATGGTGGTGTTCGCCGCCCTTGCCCTCGTCGGCTTCCACCAGATGGGCGTGCCGGCCTGGATCGCCCTGTTCCTGGCGCTCGCCGTGATGCTGCTGCTGGCGATCTCGGTGGAGCGGCTGGTGCTACGGCCGCTGGTCAACCAGCCCGACATCATCCTGCTGATGGCGACGATCGGCATCACCTATTTCCTCATCGGTTTCGGCCAGCTGGTGTTCGGCGGCGAACCCAAGCGCATGATCACCTCTGAACTCGGCATCCCCAAGGGCGCCCAGGATTTCGACGTCTTCGGCGGCTTCGTCAGCCTGCAGAACATCGACATCACCGCCGCGGTGATGGCCGGCATCATGGTGGCGGCGCTCGCCTGGTTCTTCTCCAAGACCCGCATCGGCCGGGCGCTGCGTGCCGTCGCCGACGATCATCAGGCGGCCCTGTCGGTCGGCATCTCGCTCAACCAGATCTGGGTCATCGTCTGGTTCGCCGCCGGCATCGTCGCCCTCGCAACCGGCATCATGTGGGGTGCCCGTTCCGACGTCTCGTTCGCGCTCGAGATCATCGCCCTCAAGGCGTTGCCGGTGCTGATCCTCGGCGGCTTCACCTCCATCCCCGGCGCCATCGTCGGCGGCCTGATCATCGGCATCGGCGAAAAGATCGGCGAGTTCTACTGGGGCCCGCTGCTCGGCGGCGGCATCGAGAGCTGGCTCGCCTACATGATTGCCCTCGTCTTCCTGTTGTTCCGGCCGCAGGGCCTGTTCGGCGACAAGATCATCGAACGGATCTGAGAAGGAGCCCTCCCCGTGTTCTATCGCGAAGCCGGACAATTCAAGACCAGCTATCAGGCCGACAGCGCCGTGTTTCCGATCCTGCAGGATCGCATCGGCCTCGCCGTCATCCTTGCCATCGCCTTCGGCGTCATTCCGTTCTTCGCCACGGAATTCTTCGTCCAGGGCATCATGATCCCGTTCCTGATCTATGCGCTCGCCGCCATCGGGCTCAACATCCTGCTCGGCTATGCCGGCCAGCTGTCGCTCGGCTCGGCGGCGTTCATGGGCGTCGGCGCCTACACCGCCTACAAGCTCGTCACCTATTTCCCCGAGACCAACGTCATCCTCCTGATCCTCGTCTCCGGCTTCGTGCCGGCGCTGATCGGGGTGCTGTTCGGCCTGCCGTCCCTGCGCATCAAGGGGCTCTATCTGGCGGTGGCGACACTCGCCGCCCAGTTCTTCCTCGACTGGTGCTTCATCCGCATCGCCTGGCTCTATAACTACAATCCGTCCGGCGCCATCGAGATGCCGGCCCGCCAGGCCTTCGGCCTGACCCTCACCGGCCCGGCCGCCGACTACATGCTGCGCTACTACGCCGTTCTCGGCATCGTCGTGCTGATGACCTGGTTTGCCTCCAACCTCGTCCATGGCCGCATCGGCCGCACCTGGATGATGGTGCGCGACATGGACATCGCCGCCCAGCTGATGGGCGTCAAGCTGACCAACGCCAAGCTCACCGCCTTTGCCGTGTCGTCGTTCTACTGCGGCGTCGCCGGCGCCATGCTGGTGACGCTCTATCTCAACGCCGCCGAACCGGGTGCCGTGTTCACCATCCGCCAGTCGTTCCTGGTGCTATTCATGGTCATCCTCGGCGGTCTCGGCAGCCTGATCGGCTCGTTCTTCGGCGCCGCTTTCATCCTGCTCCTGCCGATCCTGCTGCGCACCGCCGCCGCCAGCTTCCACCTGCCGATCGAGGTCAAGAACATCGAGAACCTGCAGTTCATGATCGTCGGCGCCCTGATCATCCTGTTCCTGAAATTCGAACCCCACGGCCTCGCCCGGCTGTGGCAGGTCGGCAAGCAGAAACTGCGGGTCTGGCCCTTCCCCTACTGAGCGGACCCGCGGAAGCAACAACAAGAGCCGGCGACGCGGTGCCCCCGGCACTCCGCGTCGACCGAGCCCCGGAAGACCCCCATGGAAGACCCGACTGGCCGGCTCCCTCCCCGTGGAGGGAGCCACCCTCTCGGTCTTCCCGGGCGCCACGACCCCGAAGCCGGAGGAGGGTTTCGAGGTCCGTCTGAGAGGCCCCCGATCCATGTCGCGCCGGCAACGGCGGCGAACGCGGCGGGGGAGGAGAATTCCGCGAAACGGAAAGCGGAGACCGGGACCCAAGACGAAAACGTCGCCCCGGCTCCATTGGGAGGAACGATATGAAGCTCAAGACCCTCGCTCTCACCACCGCCCTCGGCGCCTCGCTCGGCCTCGGTGCCGCCATTGAGGCCGCCAAGGCCCAGGACAGCCTCTATGTGCCGCTGCTGACCTACCGCACCGGCGCCTTCGCCGGCTCCGGCATCCAGATCGCCAACGGCATGCACGACTATCTGGAAATGCTGAACCAGCGCGACGGCGGCATCGGCGGCGTCAAGATCGCCATCGAGGAATGCGAAACCGGCTACGACACCAAGAAGGGCGTCGAATGCTACGAGGCCACCAAGTCGAAGGGACCGCTCGTCCATAACCCCTACTCGACCGGCATCACCCTGCAGCTGATCCCCAAGGCCCAGGTCGACAAGGTCCCGGTTCTCTCCATGGCCTACGGCCTCTCGGCCGCCGCCGACGGCTCCAAGTTCCCCTGGGTGTTCAACCCGCCGGTGACCTACTGGGACGGCGCCTCGGCCATCATCAAGTACATCGCCGAGAAGGAAGGCGGGCTCGACAAGCTCAAGGGCAAGAAGATCGGCTTCATCTTCCTCGACGCCGGCTACGGCCGCGAGCCGATCCCGCTGTTGACCCAGTTCGCCACCCAGTACGGCTTCGAACTGGTGCAGTACCCGGTTCCCGCCGCCGAGATGCAGAACCAGTCGTCGCAGTGGCTGAACGTCCGCCGCGACCGTCCGGACTACATGATCATGTGGGGTTGGGGCGCCATGAACCCGACCGCCGTCAAGGAAGCCGCCAAGGTCCGCTATCCGATGGACAAGTTCATCGGCATCTGGTGGTCGGGTGGCGAGGATGATGCCCGTCCGGCCGGCGAGGACGCGATCGGCTACCGCACCCTCAACTTCAACGGCGTCGGCGCCAGCTTCCCGGTGATCGCCGACATCAAGAAGCACGTCATCGCCAAGTCGCTGACCCAGACCAAGCCGGAAACCGTCGGCGAGAACCTCTACAATCGCGGCGTTCTCAACTCGGTGCTGATCGCCGAGGCGATCGCCACCGCCCAGAAGCTGACCGGCAAGAAGGTGGTCAACGCCGAGGACGTCCGTCTCGGCTTCGAGAACATCAACCTCGACGCCGCCCGCATCAAGGCCCTCGGCCTCGACGGCTTCACCAACCCGATCAAGCTGAGCTGCGACGATCACTCCGGTGGCCACGAGGTCTACATGCAGAAGTGGGACGGCAAGACCTGGGTGATGGACGGCAAGTGGTACGCACCGATGAAGGACGTCGTCCGGCCGATGCTGACCGCCGCCGCCGCCGACTACGCCACCAAGAACAACGTCCCGGCCCGTACCGAGGCGTGCAAGTAAGACCATCCGGCATTGAAAATGACCGATGGTCTTCCTGACGCGAGTTTCTCATGCCTCTGGTGCAAATGAGGAATTCGCGTTCACCAGAGGCCGGGCGCGCAAGCGCCCGCCGCCTCTGATATCAGACTGCCCCCCGACCGCCGCGCGGCGGTTGCGTCAACCCCTTCTCCCCGTTCGCGGGGAGAAGGGAACGCGACGGATCCGCGATGGCAGCCTCTTGCGAACCAGCAGAAATCGACCCCGGAAGGATCCCGACGATGAACGCACCGACAGCCGCCCGCGCGACGCTCGAGGACGCAGCCGCCGCGCCGATCCTCCTCGTCAACAATATCGAGGTGATCTACGATCACGTCATCCTGGTGCTGAAGGGCGTGTCGCTGAGCGTGCCCAAGGGCGGCATCGTCGCGCTGCTTGGCGCCAACGGCGCCGGCAAGACCACGACGCTGAAGGCGATTTCCAATCTGCTCTCGGCCGAGCGCGGCGAGGTCACCAAGGGCGGCATCGAGTTCAAGAACGAGGCCGTGCATGCCCGCTCGCCCAACGAACTGGTGCGGCGCGGCTGCATCCAGGTGATGGAGGGCCGCCACTGCTTCGGCCATCTCACCGTCGAGGAAAACCTGCTGACCGGCGCCTATACCCGCCGCGACGGTCGCGCCGCCATCAAGGCCGATCTCGAGAAGGTCTACAGCTTCTTCCCCCGCCTGCGCGAACGCCGCCTCAGCCAGGCCGGCTACACCTCGGGCGGCGAACAGCAGATGGTGGCGATCGGCCGTGCCCTGATGTCGAAGCCGGAAATGATCCTGCTCGACGAACCGTCGATGGGACTGGCGCCGCAGATCGTCGAGGAGATCTTCGAGATCGTGAAGACCCTCAATACCAATGAAGGCGTGTCGTTCCTGCTCGCCGAGCAGAACACCAACATGGCGCTGAAATACGCCACCTACGGCTATATCATGGAGTCGGGCCGCATCGTCCTCGACGGCGACGCCGCCGCATTGCGCGACAATGAGGACGTCAAGGAATTCTACCTCGGCATGTCCTCGGGTGAACGCAAGAGCTTCAAGGAAGTCAAGCACTACAAGCGCCGCAAGCGCTGGCTGGCCTGAGGCGCGGGCGCGGCCCGTCCGAGCCTTTGAGACTGGATCTCAGCCCTTGATCCGGTCGCGCACCCGCTTCGCCAGCGCCCGCGCGCCGCGATAGAGCCGCGCGTCGAGCCCGGCGAGGCGGAATCCGACGCCGCCGCCCGGACGGCAGCCGACCAGCAGGTCGGCCATGGCGAGTCGGTCCGGCCACATGTCGGCCAGCGCGCCGCCTTCCTCCATCGCCAGCGAATCGACCCGGGAATACTGCCCCGCCCCATGCAGGCGCCGGCTGATCAGCCACAGAAGCTGCCGCCCGACCGAAAAGGCCGCCAGCGCTTCATCATAGGCGATCTTCCACATCGACGCCTCGCCGCCGCTGGCGAGGCCGATATGCATCGCCACCGCCCGGCCGTCGACGCTCAGCCGGTCGATGAAGATGCCGCCGCGCGCGCCATAGAGCCCGACGACCCCGCGCACGAACGCCAGGCTGTCGGCATGGCAGGCGAGCGCCGTCCCTGCCCGGCCCTTCCAGCCGGCCAGCTCCAGCGCCAGGAACTGCTCCAGCGCCACCATCAGCAATGCCGGGTCGACGATCACCTCATGGCGGACGTCATGTTCGCGATTGAGCCGCCGCCAGCGCTTCATCGACACCTTGCACACCGGCACCGCGCCGCCGGCAAGCAGCACCGGCCGCCGCCATGCCGTCAGCACGTCGACAGGCCGACCGCTCGCCGCCGTCGCCGCCATCAATCCCTCGAAGACCGCGCCCTCGGCCCGCATGTGCGGCAGCATCAGGACGGAAGCCCCCTCCGCCTGCAGCCGGTCAAGCACCCGCCGCCAGGCCTCGGCCACATCGCCGGCCATGTGCGGCGTTCCAAGCGGCCCATACTGGTGGCTGAAACTGCAAATGGCCGGCACGACGAAGCCGGCCCGCCCCGCCCGCAGCGGCAAGGCGCCGGCCCAGTCGCCGCTCGCGGTGACGCCGACCAGCAGCCGCGCGTCCGGCGCGAGGAACGGCACCGCCTGGGTCAGGAATTCCGGCTCGTGAAAGACGTTGCGTTCGCTCGACGCCCCGATCAGCCCGCACCAGGGCATCGGCTGCACCGGCCATGGCGCCAGGTCGACCCAGCTCATGCCGTCGCCGGTTCCGGTTCCGGCCCCGGAGCGTGTTTGCCGCGCATCATCGCCGCCGATGCGCGCCATCGCTCACTCCGCCGCCGCCGGCGTCGCTGTCGGCGCGATGTCGCGCACGACCGGTCGCGAGAACACGAAGACATTGATGTCGAGCGTCCGCCGCGTGGCGACGATCAGCATCAGCACCTCGACCAGGATCGCCAGCGACGTCGCCGTCGCCGCGCCGTAGAGCCCATAGCCGGGCACCAGCGCGAAGTTGAGGCCGAGATTGATCAGCAGCACCGCCGAATAGATGATCGCGCAGACTTTTTGCTGTCCGGCCATCACCAGCAACGCATCGACCGGTCCGATCGCCGCCCGCGTCACCACGCCCGCCATCAGGATCAGCAGGATCGGGAATCCGGCGCTGAACTCCGGCCCGAACAGCCGCAGGAGGAACGGGCTCGCCAGCGCCAGCACCGCCGCCATCGCCAGCGACGGCCAGAACGTGTAGCGGGTCGCCATCCGCACCGTCGCCTCCAGCCCCGCCCGGTCGCCCGAGTGGAACGTGTAGGAAAAGCGGTTGGAGAACGCCGCCTTGATGGCGAAGTAGACGAAATGCACCAGCGCCAGCGTCTTCAGCGCCGCGTAATAGACCGCGATTTCCTGGGGCGGCGTGAACTGGCTCAGCACCAGGATGTCGGTGCCGGTGATCAGCGAGAACGTCCCCTCGACGAAGACGATCGGCAGGGCGAGCTTCAGCCAGGCCGGATAGTCGAACCGGCGCGGCCCGGCCGGAATTTCCTCCCGGATCCGCTGCCGCATCAACGCCATCTGCCCGAGGCAGGTGACGAGCAGCGACAGGATCGAGGCATACATCGCGTTGACCGCCGTCATCTCCAGCCCGAAGATCAGACAAAGCCCGAGCAGGCTGAGCAGGATCAACGGCCGCCAGAGATAGGTCGGCGCGAAAGCAAGGTCGGTCCAGCTATAGGCGCGGGCATAGCCGTCCTGCACATCGGTCACCGCGCCGATCGGCAGGCAGATCGCCGCCAGATAGGCCGGCATCACATAGGGGCTGGAGGCGATGTCGCCATAGAAGTGGATGCCGGCGCAGCCGACCAGCGCAAATCCGGTCGCCGTCACCGCCGCCGAGACCCGTCCGCCGATGAACAGCCCACGCACCAGGTCCATGTGCCCCTGCGCCGAATACTCCGGCAGCAGCCGCAGCACCGCCATGTTCATCCCAAGGCCGGCGACGACCGCCAGGATCGTCACCCAGGTCCAGACGACGACGAACACGCCGTACTCATGCGTGCCAAGCCAGCGGGCGAACAGAACCTGCGAGAAATACAGGATGCCGGCGGAGACGACACGGATGACGAAGGCGGCGAACGCCATCCGGCTCGCCCGCGCCATTTCACCCTCGCCGGAAATCGCCAGGTCGACGCGTGCGGCAAATGGCTCCACCCGGGCCATCAGGCCCGTCGGCACGACACGTGAGAGCAGACGGACCAAAGACAACGCCAAATTCAGCACCCCGAAAGCAACAACGCTCCGATTGTCTCGATGGCCTGTCGAATTCGACCGGCGAGAACACACTTCGTCGGCTGGAGTCCTACCAAGAGTTCGTTAAGTTTCGGTTCCGCGGCACTTAACCTGTCAAAGGTGCGGAATATCGCCACGCGACACTCGTATGAAAGTTTCATGACGCATCGATAGGGGCGGAATTTCCGTCCGTTTTTAACGGTTTATTGGGCTCCCGCGTCGAAAGTGGTCCAAATGCAGTGGCTGTATACAATCGCGGATCCAGCTCCGCCGGCCGCTGTGTCACCAGAAGGTGCGGAATTGAAGGCGAAAAGGGTGATCTCCCTGGCGGCCTTCGCTTGGCTCCGGACTTATACGACGTCCGCCAGGGCGCACCAGGCTGCCGATACGGGGCAGGAACAGACGCGCGGGGGTTGATATGTGGAATAGGCTGCGGATTTCGTCGAAGCTTCCGGTCGCCATTCTCGGCGTCGCGCTGGCAACCGGCATTGGCATTGGCGCCGTCAGCTACTGGAGCGCCGCCTCCACAGTCGAGGCCGACACCATCCACACCCTCAACGTCATCGCCGAGGGTCGCGCCGCCCAGCTCAAGGACTATCTCGGGTCGATCGACGAGGATCTGACGGTCGTCGCATCCGACGATCATGTCCACGAAGCCCTGCTGCAGTTCTCCGCCGCCTACAAGGCCATCCCCGGCGACGCCTCCGCGGCGCTGAAGAAGGTTTACATCAACGACAATCCCAATCCGGCCGGCCAGAAGCACAAGCTCGACGCCGGTCCGTCGAAGTCGGGATACGACGCGGTCCACGCCGCGCATCATCCGTATTTCCGCAAGCTGCTGGAAACGCGCGGCTACTACGACATCTTCCTTTTCGACAATGACGGCAACTGCGTCTACACCGTTTTCAAGGAAGAGGACTTCTCGACCAATCTGAATCCGGGCGGCCCGTGGGCCAACACCGATCTCGGCCAGGTCTACCGCTCCGCTGCCGCCGCGACCGAAGGCAAGGTCAGCTTCTCCGACTTCCGCGCCTATGCCCCCAGTAACAACGTGCCAGCGAGCTTCATCGCCATGCCGATGTTCGAGAACGGCAAGCGCATCGGCGTCCTCGCCTTCCAGATGCCGATCGACAAGATCAACGCCATCATGGCCGGCAAGACCGGCCTCGGCGCCACCGGCGAAACCATCATCGTCGGCGCCGACAGCCTGTTGCGCAACAATTCGAGCTTCAGCGCCGAGGACGACATCCTCAAGGCCTCGTTCAAGGCGCCGGTCGTCGCCACCGCCCTTGCCGGCAACACCGCCAGCGATCGTATCGACTCCTATCGCGGCCAGCCAATGCTCGCCGCCGCGACGCCGATCGAGTTCCACGGCGTCAAGTGGGCGGTCGCCGCCGTGCAGACCGTCGACGAGGCCTTCGCCCCGCTGGCGGCAATGCGCAATGTCATGCTCATCAGCCTCTTCGGCTTCATCGCGCTGGCCGGCCTCACCGGCTTCTTCGTCGCCCGCTCGATCGCCCGTCCGATCAGCCGCGTCGTCACCGAGATGAACACGCTCGCCAAGGGCAACACCGACATCCACCTCGAGGACGCCGTTCGCCTCGACGAGATCGGCGACATGACCCGCGCCGTCGCCGTCTTCCGCGACAACGCCATCGAGCGTGAACGGCTGCGCCGCGAGCAGGAGCGCGACGTCGAGCGCCAGCGCATTCGCCAGCGCACCATCGAAACCCTGATCGCCAATTTCCGCGGCGACGTCTCGGTGCTGCTCGGCGCCGTCGACACCAACATGGATACGATGCAGCTGACCTCGCGGGCGCTGGCCGGCGTCGCTGACTCCACCTCGTCGCGGGCCGACGCCTGCGCCGCCGCCTCCGAGGAAGCCTCCAGCAACGTCCAGACCGTCGCCACCGCCGCCGAGGAACTGTCGTCGTCGATCCACGAGATCAGCCGCCAGCTCGCCCGCACCACCGACATCGTCGGCCGCGCCACCGAGGACGCCCGCCAGACCAACCGCCGCGTCGTCAGCCTCGCCGACGCCGCCCGCCGCATCGGCGACGTGGTCGAGCTGATCAGCGGCATCGCCGACCAGACCAACCTGCTGGCCCTCAACGCCACCATCGAGGCCGCCCGCGCTGGCGAGGCCGGTCGCGGCTTCGCCGTCGTCGCCCAGGAAGTCAAGGCGCTGGCCAACCAGACCGGCCGCGCCACCAGCGAGATCTCCGGCCAGATCGTCGCCATCCAGTCGGAGACCGAAGCCGCCGTCGGCGCCATCCAGGCGATCGCCCAGGTGATGGAGGAGGTCAACTCCTACGCCGCCGCCATCGCCGCCGCCGTCGAGCAGCAGGGCTCGGCCACCCAGGAGATCAGCCGCAACGTCATCCAGGCCGCCCAGGGCACCCGTGGCGTCGCCTCCAACGTCGCCGGCGTCTCGGCCAGCGTCGAGGAGACCACCCAGGCTGCCAGCCAGGTCGCGACCTCGTCGTCCGACGCCGCCAGCAAGGCGATGGAACTGCGCAATACCGTCGACAACTTCCTCGCCGAGGTCGCCGCCGCCTGACCGTCGTCAGCGGCCCGCCCGCCGGCATGCCGTCTCGCGCCACGCCAAGCACCACCGATGCGAAAAGCAAAAAGGCCGCGCCCAACCGGACGCGGCCTTTTTCATCGTTGGCGCGGCGTTGATATCAGACGCCGATGCCCTTGGCGCGGATCGCCTGCTCGATCTCGTCGAGAATGCCCGGATCGTCGATGGTCGCCGGCATGTTCCACGGCTGATTGTCGGCGATCTTCTGCATCGTGCCGCGCAGGATCTTGCCCGAGCGGGTCTTCGGCAGCCGGTCGACCGTAACCGCCAGCTTGAACGCCGCCACCGGGCCGATCTTCTCGCGCACCAGCCCGATCAGTTCCTTTTCGATCTGTTCGTGGCTCTTGGTGACGCCCGCCTTCAGCACGACGAAGCCGCAGGGCGACTGGCCCTTCATCTCGTCATGGATGCCGATGACGGCGCACTCGGCGACGTCGGGATGCGAGGCAAGCACCTCTTCCATGCCGCCGGTCGACAGGCGGTGACCGGCGACGTTGATGATGTCGTCGGTGCGCGCCATGATGAACAGATAGCCGTCATCGTCGATCAGGCCGGCATCGGCGGTCTTGTAGTAGCCCGGGAACTCGTCGAGATACGAGCTGTGGAATCGCTTGTCGGCGTTCCACAAGGTCGGCAGGCAGGACGGCGGCAGCGGCAGCTTGACCACCACATTGCCGAGCGTGCCGGCGCCGACCGGATGGCCGGCATCGTCGACCACCTGCACGTCATAGCCAGGCATCGCCACCGTCGGCGACCCGTGCTTGACCGGCAGGATGCCGAGGCCAACCGGATTGCCGGCGATGGCCCAGCCGGTTTCGGTCTGCCACCAGTGGTCCACCACCGGCACGCCGACCTTGGTCTCGGCCCACTGCACCGTATCCGGATCGGCGCGCTCGCCGGCGAGGAACAGGGTGCGCAGGCAGGAAATGTCGTACTTCTTGATGAAGTCGCCGTTCGGATCGTCCTTCTTGATCGCCCGCAGCGCCGTCGGCGCGGTGAAGAACGCCGAGACACCGTATTCCGAGATGATCCGCCAGAACGTGCCCGGATCCGGCGTGCCGACCGGCTTGCCCTCGAACACGATGGTCGTGCCGCCGAACACCAGCGGGCCGTAGCAGATGTAGGAATGGCCGACGACCCAACCCACGTCCGACGCCGCCCAGAACACCTCGCCCGGCTTGATGCCGTAGAGGTTCTCCATCGACCAGGCGAGCGCCACCATGTGGCCGCCATTGTCGCGCACCACGCCCTTCGGCTGGCCGGTGGTGCCGGAGGTGTAGAGGATGTAGAGCGGGTCCGTCGCCGCCACCGGCACGCAGGCCACCTCGCGGCCCTTGGCCGCGTCCATTGCCGCCAGCAGGTCGATGTCGCGCGGCGCCTTCAGCTCGGCGGGCTTCTGCGCCCGCTGGATGACGAACACATTCGCCGGCTTGTGCGCCGAGAACTCGATCGCCTCGTCGATCAGCGGCTTGTAGGCGATGACCCGGTTCGGCTCGATGCCGCAGGACGCGGCGATGATCGCCTTCGGCTGCGCGTCGTCGATGCGGGTCGCCAGCTCGCGCGAGGCAAAGCCGCCGAACACCACCGAGTGGATGGCGCCGAGACGGGCGCAGGCGAGCATGGAAACCAGCGCGTCCGGAATCATCGGCATGTAGACGATGACGCGGTCGCCCTTGGCGATGCCGTTGTCGGCCAGCACCGCCGACATGGCGTTCACCCGGTCGAGCAACTCCTGGTAGGACAGCTTGCCCTTGGTGCCGGTGATCGGGCTGTCATAGATGATCGCAGTCTGGTCGGCGCGACCGTTCTTCACATGCCGGTCGACGGCATTGTAGCAGGTGTTGGTCTCGGCGCCGGCGAACCAGCGGCCATACGGCCCCTGCGCCCCGTCGAATACCTTGTCGGCCGGCTTGAACCAGTCGATCGCCTTGGCGGCGTCGGCCCAGAAGCCCTCCGGATTGGCCTTCCAGCCCGCATAGACTTCCTTGTAACGGCTCGCCATGGTCGAAATCCTCCCGGTTTTTTTGATCGATGCCCGATGCCAGCCCGCATCCAGCCAGTTTCCCCTCGCGACGACGGCCCACGCCCCAGGCGTCCAGCCACCATCGCCGTCGCAATGCCCTTCCCTCCCCGGAACGGCACACGAAAACGCGCCGGAGTTTCGTTGCGGCGACGTCTTTCTTCAAGGCGCCAAGCCTTAGTCACTTTGGCGAACACCGAAATTGCGAAAGATCATCGCCGCGAGCCGAATTGCCGCCCTGCCCTGACTTTCGTCACCCGCCGGCTCGCTCCCGCTGATCTCACGGCTTGCCGTTGCCCGACATTCGGGATTAATGATGCCGCCTGAACTCATCATTGAGGACAAGACGCGCGATGCCCGCCAACCCGAATTTCTACGAAATCGATCTCGACAAGAACCCGGCGAATTTCCAGCAATTGACGCCGCTGAACTTCATCGAGCGCTCGGCCTCGGTGTTCCCGGATCACGTCGCCATCGTCCATGGCCGGATGCGGGTCACCTGGGCCGAGTACTACCGCCGCTCGCGCCAGCTCGCCTCGGCGCTGGCCAAGCGCGGCATCGGCAAGGGCGACACCGTTTCGGTGATGCTCTCCAACACCCCGGCCATGCTCGAATGCCATTTCGGCGTGCCGATGACCAAGGGCGTGCTCAACACCCTCAACACCCGCCTCGATGCCGCGATCATCGCCTTCTCGCTCGATCACGCCGACGCCAAGGTGCTGATCGTCGATCGCGAGTTCTCCCGGATCGTCAAGGAAGCGCTGACCCTGTGCACGGTGAAGCCGATCGTCATCGACTATGACGATCCGGAATTCCCGCAGACCGGCGAATTCCTCGGCGAGATGGAATACGAGGCCTTCCTCGCCACCGGCGACCCGGACTACGCCTGGCACATGCCCGACGACGAGTGGAACGCCATTTCGCTCAACTACACCTCCGGCACCACCGGCAACCCCAAGGGCGTCGTCTATCACCATCGCGGCGCCTACCTCCTCGCCCAGGGCAACGCCCTGACCGCCTCGATGCAGCGTCATCCGGTCTATCTCTGGACCCTGCCGATGTTCCACTGCAACGGCTGGTGCTTCCCCTGGACCATGGCCGTCGTCGCCGGCACCAATGTCTGCCTGCGCTGGGTCCGCCCCAAGGCGATCTGGGACGCCATGGCCGACGAGAAGGTCACCCACCTGTGCGGCGCCCCGATCGTCATGTCGACGATCCTTAACGCCCCGGCCGCCGACAAGCGCTCGTTCTCCCACAAGGTCGAGTTCTTCACCGCCGCCGCGCCGCCGCCGGAAAAGGTGCTGGCCGACATGACCGCCGCCGGCTTCAACGTCACCCACCTCTACGGCCTGACCGAGAGCTACGGCCCCGCCGTCGTCAACGACTGGAAGGCCGAGTGGAACGATCTCGAGCCCGGCGAGCGCGCCACCAAGAAGGCCCGCCAGGGCGTGCGCTATTCGGCGCTCGAGGCGCTGTCGATCCGCAACCCGGAAACCATGCAGGCCGTCGCCGCCGACGCCATGGAAATGGGCGAGGTGATGTTCCGCGGCAATATCGTCATGAAGGGCTACCTCAAGAACAAGAAGGCCTCGGACGAAGCCTTCGCCGGCGGCTGGTTCCATTCCGGCGACCTCGGCGTTCTGCATCCCGACGGCTACATCCAGCTGAAGGACCGCTCCAAGGACATCATCATCTCCGGCGGCGAGAACATTTCCTCGATCGAGGTCGAGGACGTGCTGTTCAAGCATGCCGACGTCCAGGCCGCCGCCGTCGTCGCCAAGCCGGATGAGAAGTGGGGCGAAACCCCCTGCGCCTTCGTCGAGCTGAAGCCGGGCGCGAACGCCACGGTCGAGGACATCATGGCCTGGTGCAAGAGCCTGCTCGCCGGCTACAAGTGCCCGCGCCACATCGTCTTCACCGAACTGCCGAAGACCTCGACCGGCAAGATCCAGAAGTTCAAGCTGCGCGAGATGGCCAAGGCGATCTGATCGCCGCGCCGCCTCCCGCGCCGCATCAATCGCGTCCGCGTGTTCCCCCCGCCAGGGGGCGACGCGCGGACGTTGTTTTTTGAGGTCTCGTCTTGAATCGGGCCGCGCCGGAACCGCCGAGCGCCGGCCGTGTTCAGCGATACGAGCGCATGTAGTAGCCCTCAAACGCCCGCTTCATCCAGTGGAACAGCTTAATCCCCGGCGCGACGATGTTGAAGCGCAGGCTGCGATAGACCAGGATGCCGCTGTCGAGCGTATCGACAATGCAGATCAGCTCCGGCTTGAACTCCGTCGCCGGTTCCCGGCCGGCCAGCACCGCCGCGATGTTGCGCGCCGCCGCCTTGGCCTGCAGATCCGCCTGATGCGCCTGCTTCGGCAGCCAGTCCGGCCCCGGAAAGCTGCCGGCATCGCCAACCACCCAGACATTCGGCCGGTCCTTGACCCGGCAAAGCGCGTCGGCGCTGATCATCCCGCCCGGCGACAGCGGCAGATCGCTCTCGCCGAGCCAGGCCGGCCCGGTCAGCCCCGGCATGAACAGGATCAGGTCTGCGGCGATCACCCCGCCCTCGGTGTGCACCGCATTGGCGTCGAGCCGGACCATCTTGTGTCCGAGATGGGTTTCGATGCCGCGACGGCGCATTTCGCCAAGCAGGCCGTCGACCGCCTTCGGTCCGAGCCGCGCCCCCGGCCGCTCCGCCGGATTGAAGAACACCAGCTTGAACCGGTCGCGCCGGCCCTGCTGACGCAGCAGCGTGTCGATGATGAACAGGAACTCGAACATCGGCCCGCCGCGCATGGCGCTTTGCTCGGCCGGATTGGTGGCAAAGCCGACAGCGATGGTTCCCCCCTCGAGCCCGTCCAGCCGCCGCTTGATCTCCTCGCCGACCGCGATGCCCTCGCAGGGGATCAGCGCATGCTCGATGCCCGGCAGCTTGCGGATGAACCGGGCACCGGCGGCGATCACCACATGATCGGCTTCCACCGTGCCCTGATCGGTTTCGATCGTCCGCCCGCCGCCGACGACCTTGGTCACCGATGCCTTCAGATGCCGAACCTTGGTCTTGGCGAAGAAGTCCGTCAGCGGGATCTTCAGCCCGGCGCCCGTGCGGATGCCCGCCGGAAGCCAGATCACGCTCGGCAGATAGTGCAGTTCGTCCCGCGGCGAAATCACCGTGATCTCCGCGTCGACCCCGGCGCGGCGCAATTCACGGATGGTCGTGAGGGCGGCAAAGCCCGAACCCAGTATCGCGATCTTGGTCATGCTGGCTCCCGGATGGGCCGATGCGGTCGCGAAGGCCCCGAGCCCACTGACGATCGACGTCGCTTGTCGAATTGACGAGATCGACTCCGGCCTGCGGCAAAAGACCCACGCCATCGCACGATGCCGCCCGCGTCAATCTCGCCGAATTCCGCATGTCTCGGCGACCATCATAACATTAGCAATTTCTAAATCAAGAGAGCCATTGCCGCCATATTCGTCCGACGCGCTCTGCCGATGTCGCCCGGATTGCTCTGCCCTCGCCCGAAATCCACCCTTCACCCATCCGGCCGCGTCAGCACGAACAGGCTGACGCCGATCCCCACCGCCACCTGCGTGGCGACGATCCACCACGCGAGCCCGAGCGCCACCGTCACCAGCGGCAGCGCCGCCAGCGTCGCCACCGCAATCGCCTTCACCCTGCGCGGAATGGCGCCGTTTTCTTCCCAGGCGCGGATCGGCACGCCGAGGTGAGGGTGTTCGGTCAGCCAGCGATGCAGCCGGGTCGAGCCGCGGGCGAAGCAATAGGCGGCCAACAGCAGGAACGGCGTTGTCGGCAGCAGCGGCAGCGGAATGCCGGCAATGCCGAGGGCGAGCGCGGCGAGGCCCGCCGCCGTCCAGCCCGATCGCGTCAACGCCCGCATCACGCCACCGCTGGCGAAAGCCCGGCGCCGGCCAGCGCCGCCGCCTGCCGCATCCGCATCGCCGCCAGATCGAAATCGGCGATCTGCTCGTTGAACAGCCGGTAGAAGTTCAGCTCCGCCCGCAGATGCAGGAACACCCCGCCGAGCCCGATCGCTGCGCGGTCCATGAACACGAACTCGCGCGGCACCTTCACCGGCCCCTTCTCCTTCAACGCCTGCGCCACCCGGAAGGCTTCCTTGCGGCCATATTCGCCCGGGCTCACCCCCTCGGCGATCGGCCGGACGCGATCCTCCAACAGCGGCCCATAGATGAACCGCGCCCAGATATTGAGGATTTCGATCAGGTCCTTGGTCAGCCCCTTGAAGCCCCAGACGTCATAGGCATGCACCACCCGTTCGGCATCGTTGTCGCGCAGGCCGAGATAGAGGTCGATCACCCCCTGGACGAAGCTCGGCGGGAAGATGCGGATGCAGCCATAGTCGAGCAGGTTGATGCCATGCGGTTCGCCGTCTTGGCGAAACACCGTGTAATTGCCCAGGTGCGGATCGCCGTGAATGACGCCGTAATGGGAAAACGGATACCACCACGCCTTGAACATCGCCGTCGCCAACCGGTTGCGCAGATCGAGCGGCGCGTCCTTGAAATCGAGAAGCTTCTCGCCTTCGAGCCAGTTCATCGCCAAGAGCCGCCGAGTCGATAGCTCCGGCCGGATCACCGGCACCCGCACATCGCCGTCGCCTTGAAAGATCCCGCCATAAAGCGCCGTGTGCCGCGCCTCGCGGGTGTAGTCCAGCTCCTCGCGCACCCGCGCGCCGATCTCCTTGGCCACGTCCGTGGTATCAACCGCCGGCTTCATCCGCCGGTGCACGCCGAACAGCAGATCGAGTTGCCTGAGATCCGCCTCCACCGCCGATTCCATATCGGGATATTGCAGCTTCACCGCGATCGCCGCGCCGTCGAGCGCCACCGCCCGGTGCACCTGGCCGAGCGAGGCCGCCGCCGCCGGCTGCGGCTCGAACTTGGCGAACTTCTTCTCCCAGCCCGCGCCCAACTCCGACATCATCCGCCGCTTGACGAAGGCATAGCCCATCGGCGGCGCCTCCGATTGCAGCTTCATCAGCTCCGCCGACCACTCCGGCGGCACCGCGTCGGGAATGGTCGCCAGCAGCTGCGCCACCTTCATCAGCGGCCCCTTCAGCGACCCCAGCGTCGCCGCGATCAGCTCGCCCTCGCGCCTGGCATCGGCCTCGCCGAACAGCCGCGCCCCCGCCATCCGCGCCGCCGTCGCGCCGACGCCGGCGCCGACCTTGGCGTAGCGCTGGACCCGGCTCGAAAGCCGGTTCTTCTCGCCATCGTTGGAACTGTCGCTCATCGGATCCCGTCCAGAGGTGGCGCAAGCGCCTGATTTACGCTTCTATACGATCATGCCGGCGATTTGGACCCCGCCTCGCCCGGCCCTCCGCAATCCGGCCTTGCGGCCCGTGCCGCCCGCCAATCGCGAGACCCGTTTCATGGATGTCCTTGTACCCGTTTCCGTCGGCGAGCTGCTTGATAAAATCACCATCCTGCGCATCAAGTCCGAGCGGATGCAGGATGCCGGCAAGCGCGCCAATGTCGACAAGGAACTTGCCGCCCTTGACGCCGTCGCCCGCCAGCACGGGCTCGACCGTCCCGACATCGCCGCCCTGACCGACCGGCTGCAGGCGATCAACGAGCGCCTCTGGGTGATCGAGGACGACATCCGCGACTGCGAGATCGCCGCCGACTTCGGCCCGCGCTTCATCGATCTCGCCCGCGCCGTCTACGTCACCAATGACGAGCGCGCCCGGGTGAAGAAGGACATCAACCTCGCCACCGGCTCGGCCTTCATCGAGGAAAAGTCCTACAAGGACTATGGCGGCGCCGGCACCGGCTGAACCGCCCTGACACCGTTGACGCCGCCGGCCGCAACAGCTCTAACCGGTTCGACCGCATCGATCGTCAGGAGCCCGCATGAACCTCGCATTCGAACGCGTCGGCGACGTCGAGGGCGCAGTGCTGGAGGGCCCGACCTGGGACGCCGCGACCGCCACCCTGTGGTTCGTCGACATCACCGCCCCGGCGCTCGTCGCCCATCGCCCCGCCGACGGCGGCTTCACCCGCCACCCCATGCCCTGCGATGTCGGCTGCCTCGGCCTGCGCGCCGGCGGCGGCCTGATCGTCGCCCTGCGCTCCGGCGTCTCGTTCTATGATCCCTCGACCCGCCAACTGACGCCGGTCTTCGCCGCCGACTGGGACCCCGCCACCACCCGCGCCAATGACGGCGGCTGCGACCGCCAGGGTCGCTTCTGGTTCGGCACCATGTTCGAACCCCGCACCAGCGCCGATGCCGTGCTCTATCGCGTCGACGCCGACCTGTCGGTGCACCGCGTCGTCACCGGCCTCACCATCTCCAACGGCCTCGGCTTCGGGCTCGACGGCACGAGCCTCTATCACGCCGATACCCCCACCTCGACCGTCTGGCGCTGGCGGCTCGATCCCGCCACCGGCACCCTCACCGACCGGCACGAATTCGCCCGTCTCGGCGGCGATCTCGGCCGCCCCGACGGCGCCACCGTCGATGCCGAGGATCACTATTGGGTCGCCGGCATCTCCGCCGGCCTCCTCCACCGCTTCGCCCCCGACGGCCGCCTCGTCGCCAGCGTCCCCGTCGCGCCAACCCTGTGGCCGACCATGCCCTGCTTCGGCGGCGACCACCTCGGCACACTTTACCTCACCAGCCTGCGCCAGGGCCGCGCCGCGCCCGACCTCGCCCGCTACCCCCACTCCGGCGGCCTCTTCAGCGCCCCATCGCCGATCCGCGGCATCCCCGCCCCCCGTTTTGCCGGGTGAAGGTCGGCGTTGCTTGAAATCGACCTGAAACGTTTCGGCCCAAGCCGATCAATCTCAAGTCGCGGACAGATTGCGAAATAAGAACAAACGTTCTAATTGAATATGACATATCTAAAGGATAGTTTTCGGTAAACACAACCGGATACTCATCGCCACCATGGACACGATCAAGAAGCGGATCAATCAGGGCGCGCCTGGGGTGCGAATCATCCTGATGCCAAAGCGCGACGTTTTGATGCGAATCGGCGAGGCGCCAATTTCCGCAAAGGCGGTCGCCACCTTCGGCGACAACGCTGCGGCTGCGGCCAGCCAGCGGTTTGAGCAAGGCATCAAGCCGATTTTGACCAGGCTCAATGCAATCGGCTTGCAACAGGTGCGGGCACCTGGCGTTTCGTCCGACAAGATCGAACAGCGGGTGAAGCAGGGTTTCTTTGAGTCTTTGTCCCTGGTTCGGGCAGTCACGGTTCGTTTGACCCGTGACAGTGATGTGGACCGTGTACTCGATGCAGCCAACGATCAGTTCGATGTCGTCCTTGATGTCAGGGCAGACAATGACGCCGGACTGAGCGCCTCGGATACGATCTCACCGCGTCGGCGCCGGGCCCAATGGCCGCAACGAACCGGAATTCCCGATGCATGGAACCAGGGCGTTAAGGGACGCGGCGTTCTGGTCGGCGTCCTTGATACGGGGATCGATGCCGATCATGGCGAGTTCAAGCGGCGACAGGTGGAGTTTCGCTACATCCCGCCCGCGGCGCTCGAAACCGGGACCTCCATGCGGCCGGTTCGCGGCTTTGACACCGATGGTCACGGCACACATGTCTGCGGCATCATCGCCGGCCGCAGCGTCGGTATCGCACCGGACGTCGATCTGCATGTCGCTTCGGTCATTGAGAGCGAGACCTTGCGCGCCAGCCTCTGGCGCACAGTTTACGGCCTCGACTGGTTGTTTCGGCGTTTCGTCGAGCCGCGTAATCGTCTTGTTCCCTCGATCGTGAACCTGTCTCTCTGCTTCTACGAAGACCTGATGCAGCGTGAGGAAATCGAGGACTGGCGAATTGTCCTGGGCCGCGCCATCGAGGACATGCACTCGAAGGACACGCTGGTCATTGCCGCCGCTGGCAATCGGGGTGCCGGATTCATCGGCTATCCCGCAGGCTTCGACAATGTCCTTGCCGTCGGCGCCGTTGACTGGACCGGCAACGTCGCCGGGTTCTCCGGCGAACCGACCCGCACCGCTCGCCGTGACATCTACGGCTTTGGTGTCGACATCAGTTCATCGATCGAGCGCGACTGCGGGGGCAAGTCCTACTATCGCCTCTCCAACGGCACCAGCATGGCGGCTCCCTACGTGACTGGCATCGCCGCGATGCTCCGTTCGACGAATCCGCGCACAACGGCGAACGATGTCCGCCGTCATCTGCTCGACAACGCGATCGATGCCGGAGAGGGCATTCGCATCGCTCGCTTCAGCCACTGGCCGAAGGTTTAGCGTGGCCCGCTGGTTCGTCTTGCGGCACACAGGCATCTGTGTCTTGCCGAAAGATGTGAATTGGCAAGGTTCAAACGACCAGCTACTGTGGAATTCAGCTGAATTTAACCCATTTAGGTGACAGTTCTGCGTCGCGACAAGGAGCTTCCACCTTGGCCAGCATGTTATCGAACCCAAGCTTGCGTGCATTGCCGAACGGCATGGACGCCTATCTTGTGCTCTTCGAGGACTGGCGCGGAGCCGGTACGTCTCGATATGAGCGAACGCGATCCCAGATCGATCTGGTTGAGCATAATGTCGAGCGGCTGCGTGGATATATCCACCAGAACGATCTCGGCGACCAGATCGCATCGATCGCGAATGGAACGACGATCGGTGCCGTCGGTGTCATTGCAACCGTCGAAGGCGCCCGCCGTTTGGGCGCGATGGACGGTGTGGTCAAGGTGATCCGGGCTCGTTGACACAATCAACATCGTCAACCTCGGCATTCGGCATCTGGCCACACCACAGGGCGAAACGGCCGCAGGTCCGCCTATCCGCGCCCCATCCGCCCATAGACCCGTTCGATCGCCGCCAGCACATCGGCGCGGCGGGTGTGGTGGGGCATGTGGCCGGCGCCCGGTAGCCAGGTGACGTTGGCGCCGGCGATGTCGCGTTCCAGGCCGACCGAATGGATGCTCGGCCATACCACTGCGTCGGCATCGCCGGTGACGATCTCGGTGGGCGCGACGATTTCGCGATAGCGCGGCGCCAGGGCCGTCACATTGGCCTTCAGGTCGTGCACATCCTCGCCATTGGCGATGAACTCCGCCGGCCGCAGCAACAGCCGCGCCCCGATCGCCTCGGAATACCCCGCCGGCGCCGCCTCCGGCGCGAATACCCCTTCCACCGCCCGCGGCACCCGGTTCCAGGCGATCGGCAGCATCAGGCAATGGCTGAACAGCGTCCCCAGCACCGGCGTCACCGTGATGCCGTAGTGCCAGTCGACCCCGCCGGGCCACGGGTGCGTCGCCGGCCCGATGAAGACGAGCCCCGCCGTCTGCTGCGGATGATTGACCGCGAACGCCGCCGCCAGCGCCCCGCCCCAGGAAATGCCGAGGATCACCGCCCGCTCGATCCCCTTGGCCTTCAGCGCCGCCGCGATCAACGCCGCTTGTGCCGAGGGCGAGGCATCGGCGCGGCCCCGGCGCTCGCTCCAGCCATGGCCGGGACGGTCGATGAACAGCGTGCGTTGCCGCTGACGGAGATGGCCGGCGAATGCCAGCATCGGTTCGCGCAGGTTGGCGCTGGCGCCGTGGATCACTACCAGCGGCGGGCGGTCGTCGCCCTCCGGCCCGGCCTCGTCGACCAGATGCAGCCGCACCCCACCGACATCGACGAACTCGCCGATGGGTGGATATTGCTGGCTGATCCGCCGCGCCGCCACATGGGTGAGAACCGCCCCGAACCCCAGCAGGCCGGCAACGGCGGCAATCGCAAGACTGAACATTCGCACCTGTTTCAACATGACCGAGCGGTTCGAGTGAGGCACCTTCCCTCTATACCGCCGGCCGTGGCAATCGGTTTCGCCGCTGGTTCGATTCTGTCCGGTGGCGAGCCGTCGGATCCCGGCCGGCAGGTTACCCCGCCCGACGCGCAAGGTTTCACGGAGCAAACGGCGAAGCCCGGCTCAGCTCGGCCGCCCGTCAAGGGCGAGTCCCAGTTGCTCGACCTCGCGCTTCGAATTGGCATTGGTCGGATGGAACTCGAGGATGCGCCGGTGGATCGCCAGCGCCCCGGCTTTGTCGTCGAGCATTTCCATCATGTTGGCGAGCCCGGTCATCGCCGTGAAGTGCCGTGGCTCCAGCATCACCGCCCGCTTGATGTCGGCAAGCCCCTTGGCGAAGTCGTTGCGGGCGAGATGGACGCCGGCGCGCCGGGTCCAGGCCTCGGCATAGTCCGGCCGCAACATCACGATCATGTCCAGAAGGTCGAGCGCCAGCGGATGCTGGTTGGCGGCGATCGCCTTCAGCGCCCGCGACATCAGCAGATCGACCGTATCCGAGCCGGAATTCAGCCAGCGCGCCTTGATCTCGTTTTCCAGCGCAACGCCTTCCTCCTCGCTCGTCGCGGCCTTCAGCGCCACGAACAGCTGCTCGGTCGGCAAGCCGCGCCACTGCGCCAGCCGCTTGGCGATGGCCGGATTCGTCGGCGGCGCCGGCGATGGCGGCGGGGTATCCGGCGTGGTCTTCGGCGCCGCTTCCTGGTCCTTCGGCGGCAGGGCCGGCGGCACGGGTGGCGGCGTCGGCACCGCCTCCAGCGGCTTGTCCGGCAGCGGCGCCGGTATCGGCTGCAGGTCCATGCCCTGCGCCAGCGCCAAGGGCGCGGCGACACCCGTCAGCAGGACGGCGGCGGCAATGCGCGGCATCAGCCGCCTGAAACGAAAAACGAGCCTCATGAACGGATCATGCGGATCCGCTCATGGGCTCGTCAAGCACCAATTCGATCGATGGCCACTCCGGACAGCTCTGTCCGGAATCGCGCGTCTTGCCCGGGCAGCGCCGCTGGAGACAGCCAGCGCGGCTCACCCGGTCGACAAGCCTCAGCCCTGGCGCGCCTTGAAGCGCGGGTTGGTCTTGTTGATGACGTAGACGCGGCCCTTGCGGCGGACCAGACGGTTGTCGCGATGGCGGGTGCGCAGCGACTTGAGCGAGTTCTTGATCTTCATGACCGGCCCCGGGGGCTTGAATGACCGCCCGGAGAATTGATCGAGGACCAACCGTTCCGGACAAAAGAAACGAGCGCGGAGTGACCGCGCTCAGCGAATTCGTGCGCGTTTCTATGCGCAGCCCGTACACCTGTCAATCCGTGACCACGCATCAACCGGTGAAAATCCCGCGAAAGCCGCCAGCGCCCCAACCGTGCCCCACCCGCGCCCGCGACATATCCGCCCCCCGTTTGCCACGATCACGCTTCGGCGAGCAAGAGTTCATTTGCCAACCCGGCGGTGTTCCCCCTAAAGTAATTTTGATCTAGATCAAATTCGGATGCGTATCCGAATCGGTCGGTGAGGAACCGGCAAACAGGGAACAAGAGGTTGGCCATGGCTCGGGCAGTCAGCACCCAGCGTCAATTCGTGCGCGCGGCAATCGCGGCACCCTACTTGGAACGCGACGAGGAACACGATCTCGCGGTTCTGTTCCGCCAGACCGGCGACAAGGCCGCGCTGGAGAAACTGACGCACTCGCACATGCGTCTGGCCATTGCCGTTGCCGCCCGCTTCAAGCACTTCGGCCTGCCCATGGCCGACCTGATCCAGGAGGCCCATATCGGCCTGCTCGAGGCCGCCCAGCGCTTCGAGCCCGACCGCCAGGTGCGGTTCTCGACCTACGCCATGTGGTGGATCCGCGCCGCACTGCAGGATTATGTGCTGCGCAACTGGTCGATCGTTCGCGGCGGTACCTCGTCGACGCAGAAGGCGCTGTTCTTCAACCTGCGCCGCCTGCGCGCCAAGTTGAGCCAGGGCCATTCGCCCATGCCGACGACGGCGATGTTCACCGAGATCGCCGAAGCCGTCGGCGTGTCGCTCGCCGATGTCGAGACCATGAACGCCCGGCTCTCCGGCAACGACCAGAGCCTCAACGCGCCCCTCTCCGACACCGAGGGCAGTTCCGCCGATCGCCAGGATTTCCTCGTCTGCGACCGGCCACTGCAGGACGAAATCGTCGAGGACGAAATCGACGGCGAGCGGCGGCTGCGCTGGCTTAACGAGGCGATGGCGGTGCTCTCCGACCGCGAGGCCCGCATCCTGCGCGAACGTCGCCTGCGTGACGACAGCGCCACGCTCGAATCCCTTGGCGAACGCCTCGGCATCTCCAAGGAGCGAGTGCGCCAGATCGAAACCCGCGCGCTGGAAAAGCTGAAACAGGCCCTGATCAGCCGCCATCCCGGCATCGCCGCGATGATCTGATCCGGCGGCATCCGCGCCCGTGACCGCGACCGCTCCCCGGTCGCGGCTAGCGCGTCGCCGAGAAGTCGTCGATCCGCCCGCGCGCCGCCTCGATCGCCTCGCCGCGCACCAGCCGCTTGTAGGTCGGCGTCTCGGCGAAGGGATAACCCGCGACGCTCGACGCCGCGACAGGCGGCGGCGGGCCGTAGACATTCGCCGGAAGCGCCGCCGCCGGCAGCGCCGCCCTCGCCACGATCCGCATGTCGGCCGCAGGCGTGCTGCCCGGTCGCGGCGCGCTGGCGCCACCAGCCAGTTCGTCGCCCGTGCCGCTCATCGGCTCGTTCAGCGGCATCAACGCCCCGACCTTGTCCCACGGCGCCGGCGGCAACGCCCACGGGTCCGCCGGTCCGATCGGCGTCTGCTGCGCTTCCGGACCGGTCTCGGCCGGCACCGGCGTCGCCCCCTCGCCCCCCGACAGCAATCCGCGAATCTCGGTTTCGACGAAATAGGCGAGCTTGCGCTGGCCGGCGCGGGTGAAGTGGATGGCGTCCGCCGCCCGCAGCCGCCGCGCCACGCCCTCCACATCCGGACCGCTCGAGGTGTAGCGCCCGTTCTCGTCGGTGAAGCCGGGCCAGATATCGATGAAAGTCAGATCCTGCGCCTCGCTCACGGCGAGTGCCTGCTCGTTGATGAACGCCATGAAGCCGGAAAACTCCGAGCGCCCCGTCGGCGGCATGCCGATCCAGAACACCGGCTTGCCACTCGCCTTCAACTGCCCCATCAGCTTCTCAAGCCGGGCGCGGTAGACGCCCGTCCAGTTGTCCGAGCGCGGCTCGTCCGTCACCTTGCCATTGGCCCCGATCAGCGGCTGGCGCTCGTTGACGCCGAGCATCACCACGATCACATCTGTCGGCCCGGCCGCCAGTACCGCCGGCAATTGCGCGTTCCAGTCATAGAACTCTTCGCGAATCAGGCTGGAGGCCGGCTTGGTACGGTTGGATACGAGGATCCCCGGCGCATCGGCGAATGCCATCTGCAGGCCCGTCGCCAATCCGGCGGCCTGACTGTCGCCGATCACCACCACGGTGCGCGCGTCCGCCGCCTTCGGCAGCTCGACGATCTTCGGTTCGGGTGGCTCGGTCCGCTTCGGTCGCGGCGGCGGCGCCAGCGGCACCGGCGCGCCGGTCGCCTCAGGCTCCTTCGGCTTGCTTCCGCCGAACAGGAAGTCGAACAGCCCCTTGCCGGGCTCGGTCTGGATCCGGTCCTGCACCTCGACCAGCGGCGCCTGTGGCCGCTGCGGCTCGATCGCGCCGGGCATCATCCCCGCCCCCGCCGGCGCGGCCTTGCCGAAGCCGACGGCCGCGATCAGCACCGCCATGCACCAGGTCCGCATCCGCCTTCCGATCCGCATCGCCATCGCCCAGCCTCTTGGTGGATCGAAGGCTAATCGCCGGTCGTGGCCGAAACAAGACGAAACAGCCCGGCTCCCGTCAGTTCTGCCGCAGCCGCGCCAGCACCTTGTCGGTCGGATAGCCGTCCGCCGGCTTCATCCCCACCTGCGCCTGCCAGGCCTGAATGGCGCGCTGCGTCATCTCGCCGACACGACCGTCAGCGCCGCCGGTGTCGAAGCCCATCGCCGTCAGCTTCTGCTGGATCTCCTGGGTCTCCTCCAGCGTCAGCGGCCGCTCGTCCACCGGCCAGCTCTGGATGAACGGCCCGCCGCCGCGAATCCGGTCGGCCAGATGCCCGATCGCCAGCGCATAGGCAAAGCTCGGGTTGTAGGACCGGATGGCGAAAAAGTTCTGCAGCAGCATGAACCCCGGCCCCTTCATCCCCGCCGGCAGCGCCATCCGCGCGATGTCGCCGCCGCGCGGGAACGCCTGCCCGTTGGCCCGCGTCACCCCCATCGCCGCCCATTCCGACACCGGCCGCTGCGTCCGCCGATCTGCCAGCGCCGCATTGAACCCGGCCGGCACCTTGACCTCGTAGCCCCACGCCTCGCCGCGCCGGAAGCGCCCGCGTTCCAGCATGTAGCGCGCCGTACCGCCCAGCGCGTCGTCCGGCCGGCCGAATGGAAAGATCTTGCCGTCGCCGTCGAAGTCGACGCCCATGTTGAGCCACACCTCGGGCATCCACTGCGTATGCCCCATCGCGCCGGCCCACGAGCCGATCATCTGTTCGGGCTGCGCCCAACCCTTGTCGACGATCTTCAGCGCGTTGAAGAATTCCTGCTCCCAGTAGGGCCGCCGCCGCCGGTCGCCCCAGGCAAGCGCCGTCAGGCAATTGATGATCGGCCGCATGAACTTGGTGTTGACGATGACGTCGCCGAACGCCGATTCCATCCCCCACAGCGCGCACAGCATGTAGCGGTCGACGCCGTATTTCGCCTCGATCCGATCGAACAGCGCCGCTTCCTGCTTGATGCGGTCGCGTCCGGTATTGATGCGCCATTCGTTGACGCGCCGGTTGATGTAGCGCCAGATCGGCTCGTTGAATTCCGGCTGCGCCCGGTCGAACTTGTAGATCTCGGTGTCGGGCCTGGCCTTGGCCATCACCCGGTCGTAGGTCTCGCCGCGAATCCCCATGCCCGTGGCCCGGCCGCGCATCCGCGCCACCCACTCGTCATAGGGAAAATCGTTCTGCGGCGGATATTCGGCCGCCACGGCCGGCGCCGCGATCAGCGCCGATCCGGCAAGCGCGCCCGCGCCGAGGATGAGGCTGCGCCGGTCCGGCATCAAGGCCGAAAGGGGGCTGTTGCGATCGTCCATGCTGGCTCTCCGTTCGGCGCACCGGGGCCGTTGCGCCGATTCCCGCCCGAGGCGGCTTGAACGACGACACTGACCCAGGCGCTCTTAAGGTCCTGTTAACGACGATGCCGCCACTCCATGCGCATGATTTCGGTAAAATGCGGCGAATGTTAAGAAGCCGCGCGTTAGCCTAAATCACGCCACGATAGCGTGGTGCATCGCCCTCGCCATCGCCTTGATGGTCCCTTTCAGACCGACTGGTCCCGCGCTCATGCACAAGCCCATCCGCAAAGCCATTTTCCCCGTTGCCGGTCTCGGCACGCGCTTCCTGCCCGCCACCAAGGCCATGCCGAAGGAGATGCTGACGGTCGTCGACCGTCCGGTGATCCAGCACGTGGTCGACGAGGCCCGCGAAGCCGGCATCGAGCACCTGATCTTCGTCACCGGCCGTAACAAGCATGTGATCGAGGACCATTTCGACGTCCAGTTCGAACTCGAGCGGACCTTGACCGAGCGCGGCAAGCGTCACGAACTCGAAATGCTCGCCCACGACCAGCCCGGCGCCGGCGCCACCAGCTTTACCCGCCAGCAATTGCCGCTCGGCCTCGGCCACGCCGTGTGGTGCGCCCGCGACATCGTCGGCGACGAACCCTTCGCCCTGGTGCTGCCCGACATGCTGCATCACGGCAATCGCGGCTGCCTGGCCAAGATGATCGAGGCCTACAACGAAGTCGGCGGCAATCACGTCGCCGTGTTCGAGGTTCCCGACAGCCAGACCAACCAGTACGGCATCGTCGGCCGCGGCAAGGACACCGGCAAGGGCGCCTTCGAGATCACCGAGATGGTCGAGAAGCCGCCGCGCGGCACCGCCCCGTCCAACCTCGCCATTTCCGGCCGCTACATCCTGCAGCCGGAAATCTTCGACCTTCTCGCCAAGCAGGGCAAGGGCGCCGGCGGCGAGATCCAGCTGACCGACTCGATGCTGAAGCTCGCCGAGGCCCAGCCGTTCTACGGCGTGGTGTTCGACGGCAAGATCTACGACACCGGCTCGAAGATCGGCTTCCTCACCGCCAATGTCGCCTATGCCCTCGCCCGCGACGACATCGCCCCCGGCTTCCGCGTCGAGCTGGAAAAGCTGCTGAAGCGCTGAGCCGCCGCCGCAGGCCGGACCGCGACCACAATCAAGCCGCCGGGCAACTCAGCCCGGCGGCTTTTTGCTGCCCGGTCGGCCGCCCGCACCCGGATGCATTGAAGCCACGCGGCGCCGGCGCTTGAACCGGCGTCGCCGCTGCCTTAGGGCTGGAGCACGGCGGCAACAGCACGGTTCGGATTTCCGCAAGCGTGCGATCGGCGGGCGGGCAAACCTGGCTTCGATCGCCACCGGCTCGTCCCGCCCGACCCCGCGCCTCAGGAACAATCCGTCATGCACCCGGCCCATCCCGAGCGCCGTCTCGGCATCGTCTTCATCGTGGCCGCGTCGCTCGCCTGGAGCCTCGGCGGGGTCTTTGCCCGCATCCTGGCCATGGACATGGCGACCATGAGCCTGTGGCGGGCGATCTTCGCCACGCTGATGCTCTCGGCCGGCTTCATCGCCCTCAATCGCGGCGACACCCTGCGCCGGCTCGCCGCCTTCGACTGGCGCCACTTCGTGATCGCCGTCTCCGGCGCCGCCGCCATGCTGGCCTATATCGGCGCCATCGCCTTCACCACCATCGCCAACATCACCATCCTTTACGCCACCGGCCCGTTCATCGCCGCCGGCCTCGCCTGGTTCTGGATCGGCGAGCGCGCCGCCCCCCGCACCATCCTCGCCAGCGCCGTGACGCTGACCGGCGTCGCCATCATGCTCGGCGGCTCGCTCGGTTCGGCGAGCCTCCTTGGCGACACGCTGGCGCTGGTGATGACCGCCACCTTCGGCTTCTCCATCGTCGCCATGAAGCGCTGGGGCGCCGTCGACATGCTGGTCACCACCATCGCCAGTTCGATCCTGACGGCGCTGCTGTCCGCCCCCTTCGCCAGCCTCGCGCCGCCATCGCCGCGCGAGTTGCTACTGCTTGCCGGCTTCGCCCTCGCCTCGGTCGTCCTCGGCTTCTTCTTCTATGTCGCCGGCGCCCGCCGCCTGCCCGCCGCCGAGGCCGGCCTCATCTCCACCCTCGAGATCGGCCTGTCGCCGCTCCTTGTCTATCTCCTGTTCAACGAGATCCCCACCCCCGCCGGCCTCCTCGGCGGCATCGTCATCGTCGGCGCCATCCTCTGGCACCTCATCGGCGACCTGCGCCGCGAACGGGCGCGCTGATGTCCGAGGCTGCACCGCCCCGGTCGCGGCCGCTGGCTTAAGCCGGCTTTCATCGACCGCCGATACGATCTGCGCCACTCGCGGAATGAGGTGCATGATGGGTGGTGTCGGTGAGTGGTTGCTGGTTGGCCTGCTGGCGGCCTTCGTTCTGTTTCGCGGTCTGCGTCGGCGCGCGGTGACGCGGGTGTCGCTGCTGCTCGATGCCCCGGCGGACGTGGTCTGGGACACCTACCACTCGCTCGACGCCGACGTCCTGACCGTCGTCGGCTTCGAACTCGACCGCGAAATCGACGCCGACACATTCGTCGTTCGCTATCGACAAAAGCCCGACCATCGCATTCGTTGCCAATACCTCGAGCGCGCCCATGGCCAGACCAGCCTGAGCTACTGCCGCCCCGATGATGGCGCCGCCGAAACCTGCAAGGAATACTGGGTCCGGATTTCCCTGACACCACAGGCAACCGGCAAGACCCGGCTGGAAGCCGAGTACGACATCCATTACGCCCGGCCGTGGCAGGGGCTGGTGGCCAAGCTGATCCCCAAGGCCGCCACCCGGCACATGCTGGCCAAGATCGCCGCGCAGCGCCAGATCGCCGTCGCTCCGGCATCGACGACGATCTTCCCCCGCACCCCCGTCTCGCTGACCCTCGCCGCCCTCGCCGCCGCCGGCTTCGCCGTGCTGGTCGGCCCGGTTCGCGCCGCGCTCTTGATGATCTACATCGCCGTCCACGAACTCGGCCATGTGCTGGCGGCTCGCGCCTTGGGCGATCGCGGCGCGCATTTCCAGTTCGTGCCGCTGGTCGGCGGCGTTGCGCTGTCGGACACCGTTCATCCGGCATCCGGCCTCAATCGCATCGCTATCCTGCTCGCCGGCCCGGTGATCGGCGCCGCGCCCGCGCTCATCGCGCTCGGCCTTTGGCTCGCCAGCGCCAATCCCTGGTACCTGGCCGTCGCCGCCGATGTCGCCTTCTTCAACCTTTTCAACCTGCTGCCGATCTATCCCCTCGACGGCGGCCGCTGCGTCGTCCTCCTCGCCGACCACTTCGGCCCCGGTGCCCACCGGGCGGCGCTGGCCGGGTCGGTCGTCCTCGTCGGCGGACTCCTGGTGCTCGCGCTCCAGTTCGTCACGATCGGCCCCTATCTGGCATTGATCTTCGCGCTCCTCGCCCTTGCCTTGTGGGTCGCCTGGAAAACCACCCCCGCCGAAGCCGCAAAGTCCCGCATCGGTCTCACCGGACTGGTCGCCGGAACCGTGGCCTATGCCGTCTCCGCCGGAATGCTGCTGGCTCTCCTGCTTCTGCCCTCCTGGCTCGGCCACGACCTGTTCGATCTCTTCGACCTCCTCGATCACCTGCCCGGCACGATTGCCGTCGAGGAATGAGTCCGCCAATCAGCGTCCGCGCTGCACCTCCGCCGATGCGGCGCGAAAAAGGGGCGCCGGAGGCGCCCCTGGGGAAAAGCAGCGATGACGAGGACGGCCACGGGCTCAGTGCCCAAGGCCCTTGACGATTTCTTCCGTCATCTTCTTCGCGTCGCCGAACAGCATCATCGTGTTGTCGCGGAAGAACAGCTCGTTCTCGACGCCGGCATAGCCGGAGCCCATGCCGCGCTTGATGAACAGCACCGTCTTGGCCTTCTCGACGTCGAGGATCGGCATGCCGTAGATCGCCGAGGTCGGGTCGGTCTTCGCCGCCGGGTTGGTGACGTCGTTGGCGCCGATGACATAGGCGACGTCGGCTTGCGCGAACTCGCTGTTGATGTCCTCGAGCTCGAACACTTCGTCATAGGGCACGTTGGCTTCCGCCAGCAGCACGTTCATGTGACCGGGCATGCGGCCGGCGACCGGATGGATCGCGTATTTGACCTGCACGCCTTCCTTCTTGAGAAGGTCGGCCATTTCGCGCACCGCATGCTGGGCCTGGGCCACCGCCATGCCGTAGCCCGGCACGATGATCACCTTCTCGGCGTTCTTCATGATGAACGCCGCGTCGTCGGCCGAGCCCTGCTTCACCGGGCGGCTTTCCACCGCGCCGCCGCCGGCCGGCCCGGCCGTCTCGCCGCCGAAGCCGCCGAGAATGACCGAGATGAACGAGCGGTTCATGCCCTTGCACATGATGTAGCTGAGGATCGCGCCGGACGAGCCGACCAGCGCGCCGGTGACGATCAGCGCCATGTTGCCCAGCGTGAAGCCGATGCCGGCCGCCGCCCAACCCGAATAGGAGTTGAGCATCGACACCACCACCGGCATGTCGGCGCCGCCGATCGGCACGATGATCAGCACGCCGAGCACCAGCGACACCAGCGTGATCAGCCAGAACACCAGATGGCTCTCGGTCTTGATGAACACCGCGATCAGCAGCACCAGCAGGACTGCGAGGCCGAGATTGATGGCATGGCGGAACGGCAGCATGATCGGCTTGCCCGACATGCGCCCGTCCAGCTTGGCGAAGGCGATGATCGAGCCGGTGAAGGTGATCGCGCCGATCGCCACGCCCAGCGACATTTCGACCAGCGACTGGCCGTGAATGGCGCCGACCGAGCCGATGCCGATCGACTGCGGCGCGTAAAGCGCCGCCGCCGCGACGAACACCGCCGACAGGCCGACCAGCGAATGGAACGCCGCGACCAGCTGCGGCATTGCCGTCATCGGCACCCGCCGCGCCAGCACCGCGCCGATGCCGCCGCCGATGGCGAGCCCGAGCAGGATCAGGCCCCAGCTGCTGGCCGAGGGGTTGCCCTTGGCCAGCGTGGTGACGATGGCGATCGCCATGCCGATCATGCCGAACAGGTTGCCCTGCCGCGACGTGGTCGGATGTGACAGGCCGCGAAGGGCCAGGATGAAGAGGACAGCCGAAACCAGGTATAGAACGGCCGAGATATTCGCGCTCATGGTCCGTTCTCCTTACTTCGACTTCTTCTTGTACATGGCGAGCATTCGCTCGGTGACGAGGAAGCCACCGAAAATGTTCACCGATGCCAGGATGAGGGCGATGAAGCCGAACGCCCGCGCCCAGATCGGGCCGGCGTCATTGGTCACCATCGGCACCGCCACCGCCAGCAGCGCGCCGACGACGATGACCGAGGAAATGGCGTTGGTCACCGACATCAGCGGCGTGTGCAGCGCCGGGGTCACCGACCACACCACGTAATAGCCGACGAAGATCGCCATGACGAAGACGGAGAACAGGAAGACGAACGGATCGATCGCCCCGCCGGTGACGCCATGTACGGCGGCGCTGGCGGCGGTCGCGAGCTGGTCGGCATAGCTTTGCGCCGCGGCCGCGGCGGAATTGGCGGTCTGCGCCGCCTCGCGCGCGGCTTCGGCCGCGGCCTGGGCGCGTTCGAGCGCCTGGTCCGGAGTGAGATTGGCCATGTGTGCCCCCGATCAGCTCTGGAGTGACGGATGGACGATCGCGCCGTCCTTGGTGATCAAGGTCGCCTTGATCAGTTCGTCGTCCCAGTTGGGCTTGAACGACTTGTCCTTCTTGTCGAAGAAGATCTCCAGGAAGGCGACGAGGTTCTTGGCGTAGAGCGCCGATGCCGAAGCCGCGATGCGGCCGGCGACGTTGAGATTGCCGACAATCCGCACGCCGTTGTCCGTGGTCACCGTCTCGCCGGCGACCGCGCCCTCGACATTGCCGCCACGCTCGACCGCCAGGTCGATCAGCACCGAGCCCGGCTTCATCGAGGCAACCATCGACGCCGATATCAGCCGCGGCGCCGGACGTCCCGGGATCAGCGCGGTGGTGATGACGATGTCCTGCTTCTTGACGTGCTCGGCGACCAGCGCCGCCTGCTTCGCCTGGTATTCGGCCGACATCGGCTTGGCATAGCCGGCGGCGGTTTCCGCCTGCTTGAACTCCTCGTCCTCGACCGCGACGAACTTGGCGCCGAGGCTCTCCACCTGCTCCTTGGCGGCGGGCCGCACGTCGGTGGCGGTGACGACGGCGCCGAGGCGCCGGGCGGTGGCGATCGCCTGCAGGCCGGCAACGCCGGCGCCCATGACGAACACCCGCGCCGCCGGAACCGTGCCGGCGGCGGTCATCATCATCGGCATGGCGCGATCATACGTGCCGGCCGCGTCGATGACGGCCTGATAGCCGGCGAGGTTCGCCTGGCTCGACAGCACGTCCATGACCTGCGCGCGCGTGATGCGCGGCATGAATTCCATGGCGAAGGCCGAAACCCCGGCCGCGGCCATCGCGTCGAGCGCTTCCTTCTGGCCCCACGGATCCATGATGGCGATGACGATGGCGCCGGACTTGTAGCCCTTGGCCTCGTCGGGGGTGGGACGGCGCACCTTCAGCACGATGTCGGCATCGCCCACGGCTTCCGCCGTCGTCGCCGCGATCGTGGCGCCGGCGGCCACATATTCCTGATCCGGCATGCGGGATTTCACCCCGGCGCCGGTTTCAATCACCACATCCAAGCCGAGACCCTTCAGCTTCTTCACGGTCTCGGGCGAAGCAGCGACGCGGCTTTCCACCGCATCCCGCTCGAGCGGAACGGCAACCTTCATGCCTTATTCCCCCACTCGACGTACCGTCCTCGGTCACGTCGGTCCCGGTTTGGTTCCCTCATCGAATGACCCGTGGCGACCCCCTACCACCCCGGATCGAGGAAACAACAGACGGGACGACGCCAAACCCGCGCGTCCCGCCAACGCTTGTCGTGCCCGGCACGATCCCAAGATCGACGCCGGGCCGCTTCCATGGCCGACCCGCCGGAAGGCGAACCTCCCGCGGACCGGATCGTTCAGCCGGCGAAAGCCAGCAGTGCGAACAGCCCCGTGATCGCCAGCGCGATGCCGGACGGAACCCACGAGAAATTGGCGAGGAGCCCGATCGCGGCCGCAATCAGCGTCAAGGCCAGGAACGCGCCACCCCAGGCTCCGCTATAGAGCCCGGTGATCAACAATACCAACGCGATATTGACGCACGCGACAGTGCCAAGCGCCGTCAGCTTGACGAATGCCGCATAGCTTCTCTCGTGTTCGGCATAGTCCATCGCCGTCGACATTTCTCCGTGAGCCATGACCATTCCTCTCCTCTTCGGTTTCCCCGCGTGCCTGCGGATCCCGTCGAGGCTGGCACGCGAATCGATTTGCGTGAAGCGTGTAACCCGCCTCTTCAACGCATTCAGCCACCCTTATAGCAGAGCCGGTGAACGCGGCAACGAATGCCCATGCCAGAAACCGACATTCCGCAAAACCGGCAAAAAGTCCACTGTGGCGAATTGGCATCGGCAAAAGGGCGAACGTGCCGCGTCGAGCCAGCGGCCGGCAGGTCGCGGCGGTGGTCCGGGCATGAAAAAGCCCCCGTCGCCGGGGGCTTGCTCATCATGTCCGTCACGCCCTCGGGCCGATCACGGCGCCTTCGGCACTTCCAGCGTCTTGTCGAGGATCTCGACCTTCGCCGCCTTCTTCAGCGCGTCGAGCGTGGCGCGGAACTTCTCGCCCGCCACCAGTTCGCGCACCTGATCCTTGACGTCGGCGAACGCCGGCACCGGCTGCTTGCGCTTCTCGACGAGCCTGATCACATGATAGCCGAACTGGGTCTTGATCGCCGTCTTGGTCGTCTCGCCCGGCTTCAGCTCGAACGCCGCCGCCTCGAATTCCGGCACCATCTGGCCCTTGCCGAAGAAGCCGAGATCGCCGCCCTGGTCCTTCGAGCCCGGGTCCTGCGACTTCTCGCCGGCGAGCTTGGCGAAGTCGCCGCCCTTGGCCAGCGCCTCGAGCACGGCCTTCGCCTCTTCCTCGGTCTTCACCAGGATGTGGCTGGCCTTGATCTCTTCCGGCGGGTCGAAACCGGCGATTTCCTTCTTGTAGCGCTCCTCGAGCTCGGCATCGGTGACCGCGCCCTCGACCTTGACCTTGACATACTCGCTGGTCAGCAGCTGGCTGGTGATGTTGGCCAGCCGCGCCTTGAAGTCGGCCGACTTGTCGAGCCCGTCCTTCACCGCCTGGGCCGACAGCACCTTCATTTCGATCAGCCGCTGCAGCGCCACGCCCTTGCGCTTGTCCTCCGGCACGTTCTGCAGCGCCCGGCCGAGATCGACCATGGCGGTGGCGACGTCGCCCTCGGTGATGTCCTGACCGTCGATCTTGGCGACGACCTTGCCGGCATCGGCAAGCGCAGACAGCGAAAACGCGGTGAGCGCCGTGGCGGCGAGCGCGGCGACGAGGCCGGCGCGGACCGAGGCGAAGGCGGAACGGTTGAGGGTGGTCATCGCGAAAGCAATCCTTCGGTTCTCCGGCCTCTCCCTCCGGGGAGGCCTCGCATTCGGGGGCTTGCCTGCCGGCCGGACCCACCGGAAAGCCGGCGCCCGGGGCGAAGCAGGGATTTGGCCGGGAGGTTTGCGCCATTCCGGCCGAATTGACAACTGTCCTTACGCTTCTTATGTGTCGCCGACCCCGTTCGGCACGGGATGGTTCGGCCCACTTGCCTTGCCAATGTGGCAAAGTTCGTTCGCGGGCGCGGATAATCCCCGGATAGACGGCACCCTCAAGAGGACTTATGGAACGGGCGGCGTCCGTCTTGTTTTCGTCACGCCCCGGTCTCATATCAGCGGCTAACCCAGTCGGGGTAGCGCCACACCTCGGAACGCGTTGAAGGATTGGCCTCCATGTTCGGCCTCGGCTCGCTTGCCAAAAAGATTTTCGGCTCCCCGAACGACCGCAAGGTCAAGGGCTACCGGGCCCGCGTCGAGGCGATCAACGCGCTCGAACCCGAGTTCGCCGCGCTTTCCGACGAGGCGCTGCGCGCCAAGACCGTCGAATTCCGCGCTGAACTGGCCGCCGGCAAGACGCTCGACGACATCCTGGTGCCGGCCTTCGCCACCGTGCGCGAAGGCGCCAGGCGCGCCCTCGGCCAGCGTCACTACGACGTCCAGTTGATCGGCGGCATGGTGCTGCATGAGGGCAAGATCGCCGAAATGAAGACCGGCGAGGGCAAGACCCTCGTCGCGACGCTCGCGGTCTACCTCAACGCCCTCGCCGGCAAGGGCGTCCACGTCGTCACCGTCAACGACTATCTCGCCAAGCGCGACGCCGACTGGATGGGCAAGGTCTACGGCTTTCTCGGCCTCACCACCGGCGTCATCGTCCATGGCCTGACCGACGAGGAGCGGGCGCACGAATATGCCTGCGACGTCACCTACGCCACCAACAACGAACTCGGCTTCGACTATCTGCGCGACAACATGAAGTACGAGTTGGCCCAGATGGTCCAGCGCGGTCACTTCTTCGCGATCGTCGACGAGGTCGACAGCATCCTGGTCGACGAGGCGCGCACGCCGCTGATCATCTCCGGCCCGCTCGACGACCGCTCCGAGCTCTACAACACCATCGACGCCTTCATCCCCCGGCTTGTCGCCAAGGTCGATTTCGAGGTCGATGAAAAGCAGCGCACCGCCACCTTCACCGAGGCCGGCACCGAGAAGATCGAGAACCTGCTGCGCGAGGCCGGCCTGCTCAGGGGCGAGGATCTCTACGACGTCGAGAACGTCACCGTCGTCCACCACATCAATCAGGGCCTGCGCGCCCATGCCCTGTTCCAGCGCGACAAGGACTACATCGTCCGCAACAACGAAGTGGTGATCATCGACGAGTTCACCGGCCGCATGATGCCGGGACGGCGCTACTCCGAGGGCCTGCACCAGGCGCTCGAGGCCAAGGAGCGCGTCCAGATCCAGCCCGAGAACCAGACGCTCGCCTCGATCACCTTCCAGAACTACTTCCGCATGTACGGCAAGCTCGGCGGCATGACCGGCACGGCCTCCACCGAGGCCGACGAGTTCATGGACATCTACGGCCTCGAGGTCATCGAGATCCCGACGCACCGGCCGATCTCCCGCGCCGACGAGGACGACGAGGTCTATCGCACCGTCGAGGAGAAGTACGTCGCCATCATCGAGCTGATCAAGGACTGCAAGAAGCGCGGACAGCCGATCCTCGTCGGCACCACCTCGATCGAGAAGTCGGAACTGCTGGCCGAACGCCTCAAGAACGACGGTTTCAAGCAGATCGACCTGTCGCACCCCGAGGGTCTCGCCGCGCTTTACGACGGCGACCAGGGCACCGCCGGCGAGAAGCTGTTCACCGTGCTCAACGCCCGCTATCACGAGCAGGAAGCCACCATTGTCGCCCAGGCCGGCATCCCCGGCGCCGTCACCATCGCCACCAACATGGCCGGTCGCGGCACCGACATCCAGCTCGGCGGCAACCTCGACATGCGGGTTCGCTACGAACTCGGCACCATGGAGGAAGGCCCCGAGCGCGACGCCGCCGTCGAGCGGATCAAGGGCCAGATCGCCGTCCTCAAGGACAAGGCGCTCGCCAGCGGCGGCCTCTACATTCTCGGCACCGAGCGGCACGAAAGCCGCCGCATCGACAACCAGCTGCGCGGCCGCTCCGGCCGGCAGGGCGACCCCGGTCGGTCGAAGTTCTTCCTGTCGATCCAGGACGACCTGATGCGCATCTTCGGCTCCGACCGCATGGACGGAATGCTGCAGAAGCTCGGCCTCAAGGAGGGCGAGGCGATCGTCCATCCCTGGATCAACAAGGCGCTCGAGCGTGCCCAGGCCAAGGTCGAGGCCCGCAACTTCGACATCCGCAAGAACCTGCTGAAGTTCGACAACGTCATGAACGACCAGCGCCGCGTCGTCTTCGACCAGCGCGTCGACCTGATGAAGCAGGAAAGCCTGACCGAGACGATCACCGACATGCGTCATGAGGTGATCAACATCCTGGTCGAGAAGCACATTCCCAAGAACGCCTATGCCGAGCAGTGGGACACCCCCGGCCTCGCCGTCGAGATCCGCGAGCGCCTCGGCCTCGACCTGCCCGTGGTCGACTGGGCCAAGGAGGAAGGCATCGCCGAGGAAGAGGTGATCGAGCGCGTCACCGGCGCCGCCGACGCGGTCATGACCGAAAAGGGCGAACGCTTCGGCCCGGAAATCCTCGGCTACATCGAAAAGGCGGTGCTGCTGCAGACGCTCGACCGGCTGTGGCGCGAGCACCTCGTCACCCTCGATCACCTGCGCCAGGTCATCGGCTTCCGCGGCTATGCCCAGCGCGACCCGCTGAACGAGTACAAGACCGAGGCGTTCGAGTTGTTCCAGGCGATGCTCACCAGCCTGCGCGAGGACGTCACCCGCCAGATGATGCATGTCGAGATCATGCCCGAGCAGGAACCCGCCCCGGCGCAGCTGCCGCCGATGCAGGCCATGCACGCCGATCCGACCACCGGCCAGGACGAATTCGCCATGGCCGAGCAGGCGCTGTTCGGCCAGGGCGGCTATGTCGCCACCCCGCGCCCGGCGCCGGGCCCGGCCGTCGCCGTCGACCCCAACGATCCCGCCACCTGGGGCAAGGTCAGCCGCAACGACGCCTGCCCCTGCGGCTCCGGCAAGAAGTTCAAGCACTGCCACGGCAAGCTGTCCTGACCGCCGGCCGCTGGCCGCCGGTAAGGCGACCGTTTGAATGCAAGAAGGGCCGCCCCATCCGGGCGGCCCTTTTTTCGTCGCGGCTCGAAGGCGCCGATGCGGGCGCCAATGCGCCCGCCCCCGCCTGCCCTTAATCAGATCCCGTCGATGCAGATGTACTTCATGTCGAGATAGTCCTCGACACCGTACTTGGAGCCCTCGCGGCCGAACCCCGAATCCTTGACGCCGCCGAACGGCGCCACCTCGGTGGTGATCACCCCGGCATTGACGCCGACCTGACCGTATTTCAGCTTTTCGGCCACCCGGAACGCCCGGCCGAGATCCTTTGAGAAGAAGTAGCAGGCAAGGCCGTATTCGGTGGCATTGGCCAGGTCGATCGCCTGCTGCTCGGTGTCGAACTTGAACAGCGGCGCCAGCGGGCCGAACGTCTCTTCCCGCGACACGATCATCTCCGGCGTCGCGTTGCGCACCACCGTCGGCTCGAAGAAGCCATGGCCGAGCCCGTGACGCTTGCCGCCGGTCAGCACCACGCCACCCTTCGACAGCGCGTCCGCCAGATGCCGCTCGACCTTGGCGACCGCCCGGTCGTCGATCAGCGGCCCGATCACCACGCCGCCCTCGAGCCCGTTGCCGACCTTCATCGCCGCCACCGCGGCGGCGAACTTCTCGGCGAAGGCGTCGTAGACCCCGGCCTGCACATAGATGCGGTTGGCGCAGACGCAGGTCTGGCCGGCATTGCGGTACTTCGAGGCAATCGCCTGCGAAACGGCGAGGTCGAGGTCGGCATCGTCGAACACGATGAACGGCGCGTTGCCGCCCAGTTCCATCGACACCCGCTTCATGTTGGCGATGGCGCGCGAGGCCAGCATCTTGCCGACGCCGGTCGAGCCGGTGAAGGTCAGCTTGCGCACCAGCGGATTGTCGATCATCTCATCGCCGATCGCCTGCGGATGGCCGGTGACGATGTTGACGACGCCGTCGGGAATGCCGGCCTCCTTGGCGAGCACGCCCCAGGCAAGCCCCGAGAACGGCGTCAGTTCCGACGGCTTGACCACCACGGTGCAGCCGGCGGCCAGCGCCGCGCCGACCTTGCGCGAGATCATCGACGACGGGAAGTTCCACGGCGTGATGCAGGCGGCGACGCCGACCGGCTCCTTCGTCACCAGGATGCGCCGCGACGGCCACGGCGACGGGATCGTGTCGCCATAGATGCGCCGCGCCTCCTCGGCGAACCACTGCACATAGGCCGCCCCGCCCAGCACTTCGCCCTTGCCCTCGGCCAGCGGCTTGCCCTGCTCGATGGTCAGGAGTTCGCCCAGCGCGTCGGCATTGTCGCGGATCAGGTTGGCGAGCCGGTGCAGCGCCGCGCCGCGCTCCTGCGCCGTCTTGGCCGCCCACGGGCCGAACGCCGCCTGCGCCGCCTCGACCGCCCGCTTCGTCTCGGCCCGGCCGACATTCGGGATCGTGCCGACCACCGCGCCCGTTGCCGGGTTGGTGACGGTGATCGTCTCGCCGCTGTCCGCCGCCACCCAGGCGCCGCCGATCAGGTTGGCCTCGCGCATGAACGGGTTCGACTTGTTGAGCATGTTCGGTAACTCCCACTCCGCTTGGATGATTTTGTGATCACATATACGCCGGCGCCTGCTGAAACGGAAGGCATGCCAGCCTTGCCCTTTCACATTTGCCGACCCGCTTTTCTCGACCGGATCCGACATCGACCGCGCCATCACCGCCCGTTTGCCCCCGAATGCCCCCGGCCTGCCCACGAATGCCCCGTTCCCGCCGCTTTCCCGTCGTGCTGCCGCCAAGCCGGGCGGGCATCAATAGGCCGTGCCCGCCCGGCGGGAACGATCCATTCACTTTAACTCACTAGGATTTGGCGGCGACCTGGAACCAGTGCCGCGACACCGCGACCAGCGCGACGACCGGCCCCCGGCCGCAAGGCGCGCCTCGCGACGGCAACATTCCACACCCGCCGCGACCGCTTGTCGACGGCGGCGCTCGACAAGGGGACCGGACCTCACACCATGCGGCAGGCACGCAAGACCGAACGCGCCGAACCCCGATTCGAGCCGGAGGAACCCTCCGCTCCCGATGCCCTGCACCTGCGCCTTTCCGACGACGATCGCCCGGTGACCGTCGGCCGTCCACGCAAGCCCTCAAGGGGCAAGTCCGATCGCCGCGAGCCGCGCTTCGGCGAGCCCGACGCCGACCTGGTCGCCGATCCGGACCCGCGCCCGATCGCGCCGCGCGGCGAGCGCTTCGCCGACCAGCCCCAGGCCGGCCGCCGTCGCGCCGCCGAGGACGAGCCGCGCCGCGCCCGCGCCGACGACGATCGCGACCACGACGACGCCCCGCCGCCGCGCCGCCGCGCCCATGGCGATGGCGGCGGCCCGCCTCGGGGTCGCGGCGGCCCGCGTGGCGGCGGCGGTGGTGGCCGTCGCCACGGCCTTGTTAGCTGGGCGCTGCGCAAGCTCGTCTACTGGGGACTTGTCGCCGGCGTCTGGGGCGGCGTCGCCTTTGCCGGCATCGTCGCCTGGTATGCCGCCCACCTGCCGCCGACCTCCGAATGGTCGGTGCCCAGGCGCCCGCCCAATGTCCAGATCGTCTCGGCCGAGGGCACCGTGCTCGGCAATCGCGGCGAGACCGGCGGCGAGGCCGTCCGCTTCGAGCAGATGCCGGGCTACCTGCCCAAGGCGCTGATGGCGATCGAGGATCGCCGCTTCAAGCAGCATTTCGGCATCGACCCCATCGGCCTTGCCCGCGCCGTGTTCGTCAACCTCACCAGCGGCAGCGTCTCGCAGGGCGGCTCGACCCTGACGCAGCAATTGGCCAAGAACCTGTTCCTCACCCCCGACCGCACCATGGGGCGCAAGATCCAGGAAGTGGTTCTCGCCCTCTGGCTCGAGCATACCTTCACCAAGGACCAGATCCTCGAACTCTATCTCAACCGCGTCTATTTCGGCGCCGGCACCTATGGCGTCGACGCCGCCGCCCGCCGCTACTTCGACAAGTCCGCCCGTCAGCTGTCCCTGCTCGAGGCCGCGACCCTCGCCGGCCTGCTCAAGGCGCCGTCGCGGCTGTCGCCGTCGCGCGACCCCGATGCCGCCCTCCAGCGCGCCTCGGTCGTCCTCGCCGCCATGGTCGAGGAGGGCTATATCAGCGCCGCCGACCGCAAGGCCGCCCTTGCCGACCCGCACCTCGTCGTCCACCGCACCAACACCGCCAGCGAGAACTATGTCGCCGACTGGGTGATGGACCAGGTGCCCAATCACCTCTCCTCCATCGACACCGACATCGTCGTCGAAACCACCATCGACCCGCAATTGCAGATCCTCGGCGAGGCCGTCATCCAGGGCGGCCTGCTTGAAAACGCCGACAAGAAGGACGTCAGCCAGGGCGCGCTCGTCTCGCTCGATCCGACCGGCGCCGTCAAGGCGCTGGTGGGCGGGGTGGACTATTCCAAGAGCCAGTACAATCGCGCCACCACCGCCAAGCGCCAGCCGGGCTCCTCGTTCAAGCCCTTCGTCTACCTCACCGCCCTCGAGAACGGCCTGACCCCGGACAGCTTGCGCATCGACCAGCCGATCTCGATCAAGGGCTGGAAACCGCAGAACTATTCCAAGGAGTTCCGCGGTCAGGTGACGCTGCGCGATGCCCTTGCCCTGTCGCTCAACACCGTCGCCGTGCAGCTGGCCATGGAGACCGGCCCCAGCCGCGTCGTCCGCACCGCCCACCGCCTCGGCGTCGCCTCGAAGCTGGAACCCAACGCCTCGATCGCGCTCGGCACCTCCGAAGTCACCATGCTGGAGATCGCCTCCGCCTATGTGCCGTTCTCCAACGGAGGCTATCTGGCGCCGCCCCGCGTCATCAACCGCATCACCACCGCCAAGGGCAAGGTGCTGTATCAGGCGCCGCAGCCGAAGCAGCCGCTGGTGATCCAGCCGCAGCATCTGGCGATGATGAACGACATGCTGCAGGAAACCCTGATCACCGGCACCGCCGCGAAGGCGCGGATCCCCGGCTGGATGGCCGGCGGCAAGACCGGCACCAGCCAGGAATTCCGCGACGCCTGGTTCATCGGCTATACCGGCCGCCTCACCACCGCCGTCTGGTTCGGCAATGACGACGGCTCGCCGACCAACAAGGCGACCGGCGGCTCCATGGCCGCCGGCGTCTGGCAGCGCTACATGATCGACGCCCATCGCAACCAGCCGGTCGTCGCCATCCCCGGCGGCAAGGTCCTGCCGGATGCCCTCTCGGTCGCCACCATCCGCGCCCCCGGCGCCACGCCGGCTCCCCCGGCTATGGTCGCCCCGCCCGCCAATGGCCGCTCCGCCAACGACAACCCGCGCAAGCCGAGCGAAATGGACGGCCTGATCAAGCGCCTGTTCGGCGGCGGCGGCTGAACCCGCCGCCCGGCCACCTCACCGCTCAGCCCGCTCCCCGGATCGCCCGGCTCGCCCGCTCGATCAACAGCGCGCCGACGCCGAGCGCGGCGATGATCAGCGCCAGCGGCACGCCCGAGGCGCCGTAATGGGCGCCGACCACCAGCCCGATCGCCGCCGCCACCGACATCTGCATCACCCCCGTCAGCGACGATGCCGTACCCGCCCGGTCTGGAAACGGCATCAGCGCCGCCGTCTGCGCCTGGGCCAGCGCCAGGCCGATGCCGACCATGTACAGCATCATCGGCGCGATCACCTCGACCGGCGAGCCGCTGTCGAGCAGCGCCGTCGCCGCCAGCATCGCAAGTCCGCCGCCCGCCATCGCCAGCGTGCCGAGCGCGATCGAGCGCTGGACGCCGACGCGCGGCACCAGCCGCCGCGCCAGCATGCTGCCGCCGACAAAGGCGAGCGCGCACAGCCCGAAGCCGATGCCATAACCGACCTCGCTCATGCCGTAGAGGCTCTGCAGCACGAAGGACGACCCGGAAATGAAGGCGAACAACCCGCCGAAGGCGGTGCAGACGATGGCGATATGCGCCTGATAGGACGGCACCTTCAGGATCGATGCGAAGCCGCCGGCAATCGCCCTGAGCGAAAACGGCGACGTCAGTCGCACCGGCACCGTCTCCGGCAGGCCCTGCAACACCACCCCGGCGCCGATCAGGCCATACGCGGCGCAGAAGAAGAAGCTCGCCCTCCAGCCGAACTGCACCTCCAGCAACCCGCCGAAGAATGGCGCGATCGCCGGAACCAGCCCCATCAACATGCCCATCCGCGCCATTTCCTGCCCGGCGCGGGCGCCTTGATAGAGATCGCGCACCACCGCCCGCGCCAGCACGATCGGCCCCGAGGCGCCGAGCGCCTGGAAGAACCGGCCGACCACCAGCGCCTCGATCGAATTCGCCAGGCCGCAGGCAATGGTGGCGACGACGAACAGGCCGAGCCCGCCGAGCAGCACCGGCTTGCGGCCATGCCGATCGGCCAGCGGCCCGTGAAAGATCTGCCCGACGGCAAAGCCGACGAGGAACGCCGACAGCGTCCATTGCACCTGCGCCGCCCCCGTCGTCATCGCCCCGGCGATGTTCGGCAGCGACGGCAGATACATGTCGGTCGCCAGCGGTCCGAGCGCCGTCATCGAGGCAAGCAGCGCCGAAAGCGCCAGGGTGTCGGGCTTGAGCAAGGAACAGCATCCAGTGGCGAAACTGCCCGCGACCGTGATCGACGCCGCCGCCGAATGCAAGCGCCGGCGGCAAGATCCGTTGCGTTTCGACGCCCCGGGCGGCAAAAGACCCAGGCCGCAACAGCCCGAGGCCCGGCACCCGCCCGGCGCTTCTACTCCGCCGCCGCCGCCAATTCGCCGTCGCCCGCCGCCTCGAATGCCGCCAGCAACCGCTCGCGCTCGGCAAGCGCCGCCGCCACATGCCGCTCCTTGACGTGGCCGTAGCCGCGAATCCCTTCCGGAAAGGCGAGCAACCGCGCCGCCGCCTCGAGATTGGCGCGGGTCAACCGTCCGGCGATCCGCTCGACCAGCGCCTGATAGTCGTCGCGCAGGCCCCGCTCCATCCGCCGCTCCGCCGTCGCCCCGAACGGATCGAGCGCCGTGCCGCGCAGCCCTTTCAGCCGGGCGAGCACTCGGAATACCGGGCCGATCCACGCCCCAAACCGCTGTTTGCGCACCTCGCCCGTCGTCGCGTCCCGACGCGCCAGCAATGGCGGCGCCAGATGGTACTCAAGCCGGTCGTAGCCGGAAAACTGGCTGTCGAGCTGGGCCGCGAAGCTGCCGTCGCTGTAAAGCCGCGCCACCTCGTACTCGTCCTTGATCGCCATCAGCTTGAACAGATACCGCGCCACCGTCTCGCCGAGCCGCGTCGTTCCCGTCGCCAGCCCCGCTTCCGCCGCCCGCGCCGTCGCCACCGCGCGGCGATAGCGCTCGGCATAGGCCGCGTTCTGATAGGCGGCGAGATGTCGCGCCCGCCGCTCGACCATCTCATCGAGATCCGCCGACAACCGCCGGTGTTCGAGCCCGCCCCCCGGCCGCTCCGCCAACCGCGCCACCGCCTCGGGGTCGAGCCCGTAACGCCGGCCCCACTCGAATGCCGAAAGGTTCAGCTCCACCTGCGCGCCGTTGAGACGGATCGCCTCGCGGATCGCCGCGCCCGAAAGCGGGATCGTGCCGGCCTGCCAGGCGAGCCCCAGCATGAACATGTTGGCGGCGATCGCCTCGCCGGTCAGCGCCGACGCCACCCGGCTGGCCTCGACGAAACGGACGCGGTCGACCCCGGCCCGCTCGCGGATCGCCCGCTTCAGCCGCTCCGCCGGCAGCACGTAGTCGGCCTCGCGGGTGAAGTTGCCGGTCATCGTCTCGTGACTGTTGACGAAGGCCATGGTCTTGCCCGGCTCGATCAGCCCCAGCGTCTTCGGCCCGCCGGTCACTACCAGGTCGCAGCCGATCACCACATCCGCCCCGCCGGCGGCGACGCGGATGGTGCGGATATCCTCCGGCCGTGGCGCCAGCCGGATGTGGCTCGTCACCGCCCCGCCCTTCTGCGCCAGCCCGGCCATGTCGATCACCCCGGCGCCGACGCCGTCGACATGCGCCGCCATGCCGAGGATCTGGCCGATGGTGACAACACCCGTGCCGCCGATGCCGGTGACGATGACGCCGAACACCCGGTCGAGCGCCGGCACGGCCGGTTCCAGCAACGCCACCGCCTCGGCCGCCACCCCGACGCCGCGCTTCGGCCGGGCGCCGTGCACCGTCACGAAGGACGGGCAGAAGCCCTCGACGCAGGAGAAGTCCTTGTTGCAATTGCCCTGGTCGATCTGCCGCTTGCGGCCGAACTCGGTCTCCACCGGCACGATGCCGACGCAGTTCGACTGCACGCCGCAATCGCCGCAGCCCTCGCACACCAGCTCGTTGATCACCACCCGCCTGTCTGGGTCGGGGAAGGCGCCGCGCTTGCGCCGCCGGCGCTTTTCCGCCGCGCAGGTCTGGTCGTAGATCAGCACGCTGAGGCCGGCGACCTCGGCCAGTTCGCGCTGCACCGCGTCCAGTTCGGAGCGGTGACGGAACGTCGTGAACGGCGGCCAGGCAATGCCCGGCGGATACTTGTCCGGCTCGTCGGAGACGATCGCCACCCGCGCCGCGCCCTCCGCCGCCACCTGCCGGGCGATGTCGGGAACGCTCAGGTTGCCGTCGTGCCGCTGGCCGCCGGTCATCGCCACCGCATCGTTGAACAGGATCTTGTAGGTGATGTTGACGCCCGCCGCCCGCGCCGCCCGGATGGCGAGATAGCCCGAGTGATTGTAGGTACCGTCGCCGATATTCTGGAACACATGCCGGCGATTGGAGAACTCCGCCTCGCCGATCCAGTTGCCGCCCTCGCCGCCCATCTGGGTATAGCCCTCGGTCGCCCGGTCCATCCACTGGACCATGTAGTGGCAGCCGATGCCGGCATAGGCCTTGTGGCCGGCGGGAACCTTGGTCGAGCTGTTGTGCGGGCAGCCGGGGCAGAAGTACGGGATGCGCGCCGCGATCGCCTCGCTGTTGCGCAGCCGCGCCTGCGCCGCCTCCAGCCGGCCGATCGCCGCGCCCACCCGCTCGCTGGCCTGCCGGGCCATCAGCCGCCGGCCGATGGCGATGGCGATGTCGTTGGCATCGAGCGCCCCGTGCGAGGCAAACAGCTCCGCCCCGCCCTCGTCGCGCTTGCCGATCACTTGCGGCGGGCTCGCCGTGCCATAAAGGATGTCTTTCAGCTGCGGCTCGATCAGCCCGCGCTTTTCCTCCACGACGATGATCAGCTCGAGCCCCTCGGCAAAGCGCCGGATGCCGGCCGGCTCCAGCGGCCACGGGCAGGCGACCTTCATCAGCCGCAGCCCGAGCGCCGCCGCGCCGGCCTCGTCGAGCCCCAGTTCGTCGAGCGCCTGCAACACGTCGAGCCACGACTTGCCGACCGAGACCACCCCGACCCTCGCCGCCGCCCCGCCATGCACCACGATCCGGTCGAGCCCGTTGGCGGCGAGGAACGCCAGCACCGCCGGCAGCTTGTGGCGGTGCAGCCGCTCCTCCATCGCCAGCGGCGTATCCGAGGGCCGGATCGCCAGCCCGCCCGGCGGCAGCGAAAAGTCGGCGGGAACCACGGTCGCCACCCGGTCGGGGCGCCCGTCGACCGAGGCGGTCGATTCCACCGTATCCTTGACGCATTTCAGCCCGACCCAGACGCCGGCGAAGCGCGACAGCTCCCAGCCGATCAGTCCGTAATCGAGGATTTCCTGCACGCCCGCCGGCGACAGTACCGGCATCATCGCGTCGACAAAGGCGAATTCCGACTGATGCGCCGTCGTCGAGCTCTCGCAGGTATGGTCGTCGCCCATCAGCGCGATGACGCCGCCCGTCGGCGCCGTCCCGGCGAGATTGGCATGCTTGAACGCGTCGCCGGAGCGATCGACGCCCGGCCCCTTGCCGTACCAGATGCCGAACACCCCGTCGAAGCGGCCGTCGCCGCGCATCTGCGCCTGCTGCGTCCCCCACAGCGCCGTGGCGGCGATGTCCTCGTTGATGCCGGGGGCGAACTTGATGTTGCGCGGTTCGAGAATGGAGCGGGCGCGGTCGAACTGCTGGTCGAGGCCGCCGAGCGGCGAGCCGCGATAGCCGGAGATATAGCCGGCCGTATCGAGCCCGGCCGCCCGGTCGCGGGCCTGACGCATCAGCATCAGCCGGATGATCGCCTGCGTCCCCGACAGGAACACCCGATCCGTATCGAGATCGTATTTGTCGCCGAGACTGACGCGAGTGCCGCCACCTGCCGCGACCTCGCGCGTTGCGCCGTCCGACCGGGCCATGGGCCATCTCCTCCGACCAGTTCAAACCGGTTCAGTTTGCCACTGAAGCTAGGGTCCGCGGACCGATCGGTCAACGGCGGAGCCGCCATGCCGCCACCGCCGACGGCGGCGCCTCGCTCAGTCGTCCATGTCGGAGCCGTCGCCATAGCCGCGCAGCCGGTCGAGATCGAGCACCGTCAACCCGCCATGTTCAAGCCGCACCAGGCCCGCCTGCTCCAGCGCCTTCAGCCCCTGGTTCGCCATCTGCCGCGACAACCCGGAGAGGAGGCCAAGCTCTTCCTGGGTGATCTCGATCCTGAGGCCGACGGTCGGGTTCAGCACCGGATTGAGCAGCCAGGCGAGATTGCGCGCCAACTTGCCGGCGGTCGAGTGCATCCGGTCATGCTCGACCAGCGCGATGAACTGGCCCAGCCGCTCGTTGAACTGCCGCACCAAATAGCGGTTGAACGCCACCGAGTTCTCGAACAGCCCGAGGAAGGTCGCCCGGTTCATCATCGCCAGCCGGGTTTCGCGCAGGGTGAGCAGGTCGTAGCGCCGCGCCTCGCCCTTGATCAGCGAGCCCTCGCCGAACCATCCGCCCGGCGGCAACCCGGCGAAGGTCACTTCCTTGCCCGACTTCGACACCGAGCCGAGCCGCACCAGCCCCGACACCACGCCGGTCCAGTAGTCGAACCGGTCGCCGCGATGGCAGATATAGGCGCCCTTGCCGAAGGTCTTCTCGACGATGCCGCGCCGGGCATATTCGATATCGGCCTCCGGCAGGTCCCGCGCCCAGCCGGCGACGGCGCGCAGATGCTCGGCGGTGATCACGGCGAATTCGCCTCTCGATGGCGCCCGCGCGGCCCTGCGGACGATTGGGGTTCGCCGAGGATGTGCGCGCGGAACCGACCCGTGGTCAAGTCGAAGGGGGTGGACGCGGACCCGCTCGAATGCATGATGGTTTTGCACCCCCGCGCGAGGCATCCACCGTGTTCCTGCCGCTCCACGATCACAATCCGATTCGCCACGTCCAGTTGCCCTATGTCACCTGGGCCCTGATCGCGTTGACGAGCCTTGCCCATCTCATGGTCTGGGGCGATCTGGTGCTCGGATCGCAACAGGCCGCCGCCGTCTCCTTCGGCGCCATCCCCAGCGTCCACGAGGGCATCTCGCGGCTGCCGGCGCGGCTCGACCTGCTGCCGCCCACGGCCAAGCTCGTCACCTATGCCTTCATCCATGGCGACTGGATGCACCTGGCCGGCAACATGCTGTTCCTCTGGGTCTTCGGCGACAATGTCGAGGACGCCATGGGCCATGTCCGCTTCGTCCTGTTCTATTTCGCCTGCGCCGCCGCCGGCGCGCTCATGCATATCCTGATGTTTCCAACCTCAGATGCACCGCTGATCGGCGCATCCGGCGCCGTCGCCGGCTGCGTCGCCGCCTACCTGATGCTGCATCCGCATGTCTATGTCTGGGCCCTGTGGCTCGGCCGCATCCCGTGGCCGATCAAGGCGATCTACATGCTCGGCGCCTGGATCGGCTTTCAGGTCTTCAACATCGTGTTCAACATCGACGACGGCGTTTCCTGGTGGGCGCATGTCGGCGGCTTGATAGCCGGCGCGGTGCTGGTGGTTATTCTGAAGCGGCCGGGCGTGCCGTTGTTCGACCGGGGCACGGCCCCGACCTGACGGTTGCTCGCCGGCTCCGCGCCCCACGCCCAGGTCGCAGGCGGTTTCGGCATTGCCAAATGACGACATCGGAATTGACTTGGCGCGCGCCCCGTGGCTAGGGTCCGGGCGGTTTTCCCGGGTATCCCGGAGCTTCAGCCTGCCGTCCTCTTAAGCCAGGGACGGGGCGGCCGGCTCCAAGCCGCATCCGGGGGAATAGGGCACCGATCGCGTTTTTTCGGCCATGCCGGCGGGGGATGCCGGCCGTGGCGGACGGTAAATGAGGTTGACTGATGAAGATCCTGGTCCCGGTCAAGCGGGTGGTCGACTACAACGTGAAGATCCGCGTCAAGGCGGATGGTTCCGGTGTCGATCTGGCCAATGTGAAGATGTCGATGAATCCCTTCGACGAAATCGCGGTCGAGGAAGCGATCCGGCTCAAGGAAAAGGGCGTCGCCACCGAAATCGTCGTGGTCTCGATCGGCCCGGCCCAGGCCGCCGAAACCCTGCGCACGGCGCTCGCCATGGGCGCCGATCGCGCCATCCTGGTCAAGACCGACGAAGCGGCTGAGCCGCTCACCGTCGCCAAGATCCTCAAGGGCGTCGTCGCCGCCGAGGCGCCCGGCCTCGTGGTCCTCGGCAAGCAGGCGATCGACGACGACAGCAACCAGACCGGCCAGATGCTCGCCGCGCTGCTCGGCTGGGGTCAGGCGACCTTCGCCTCCAAGGTCGTCATCGCCGACGGCACCGCCTCGGTCACCCGCGAGGTTGACGGCGGCCTGCAGACCGTCGCCCTCAAGCTGCCGGCGATCGTCACCACCGACCTGCGCCTCAACGAGCCGCGCTACGCCTCGCTGCCCAACATCATGAAGGCGAAGAAGAAGCCGCTCGCCGAGACCGCCGCCGCCGATTACGGCGTCACGGTCGCGAGCCGCCTCAAGGTGCTCAAGACCTCCGAACCGGCCGGCCGCAAGGCTGGCGTCAAGGTCGGCTCGGTCGCCGAGCTGGTGTCCAAGCTGAAGTCCGAAGTCGGCGCGTTCTGATCGGTCGGGAGAACAACAACATGGCTATCCTCATTCTCGCCGAACACGACAACGTCACCGTCAAGGACGCGACCAACAAGGCCGTGACCGCCGCCACCGAAATGGGCGGCGACATCCACGTGCTGGTCGCCGGCTCCGGTTGCGCCGCCGCCGGCGCCGCCGCCGCCGGCATCGCCGGCGTCTCCAAGGTGCTGGTCGCCGATGACCCGAGCCTCGCCGCCCGGCTGGCCGAGCCGCTGGCCGATCTGATCGTCGGCCTCGCCGGCGGCTATGACGCCATCGTCGGCCCGTCGACCTCGTCGGCCAAGAATGTCCTGCCGCGCGTCGCCGCGCTGCTCGACGTCATGCAGGTGTCGGACATCATCAAGGTCCACTCCGGCGACACGTTCGACCAGCCGATCTATGCCGGCAACGCCATCCAGACCGTGCAGGCGACCGACGCCAAGAAGGTGATCACCGTCCGCACCGCCTCGTTCGCCGCCGCCGGCACCGGCGGCTCCGCCGCGGTCGAATCGATCGCCGTCGGCGCCGCTTCCGGCCTGTCGAGCTTCGTCGGCGAGGAGCTGTCGAAGTCGGATCGTCCGGAACTGACCTCGGCCAAGATCATCATCTCCGGCGGCCGCGCCATGGCCAATTCCGAGAACTTCAAGACCTACATCGAACCGGTCGCCGACAAGCTCGGCGCGGCGATGGGCGCCTCGCGCGCCGCGGTCGACGCCGGCTACGCCCCCAACGACTGGCAGGTCGGCCAGACCGGCAAGGTCGTCGCTCCGGAGCTCTACATCGCCGTCGGCATTTCCGGCGCGATCCAGCACCTCGCCGGCATGAAGGACTCCAAGGTGATCGTCGCCATCAACAAGGACGAGGAGGCGCCGATCTTCCAGGTCGCCGACTACGGCCTCGTCGCCGACCTGTTCACCGCCCTGCCGGAGCTCAAGACCGAACTCGAGAAGATCGGCAAGTGAGCCCCGTGGCCCGGTGATCGGGCTGCCCGGGAAACGACCACCCCGCCGCCCGGCCGCCACGCCGGGCGGCGTTTTTGTAGCGCCCGCGTCTGTGTCGGGTCTGCTCCGCAGATCGGTTTCAACCGGTTCGCAGGTCCGGCCGAGGTGCGGCAAGAAGGCCGCATGTGTTGCGAAAATGCGTGAAAGTTCCCGAAAGACAAGCTGACAGCAATTCGTCATGAACAGATTTCATTATTTAAAACAGCCTGTTATTTGAATTTCTCCAACGCTTCTCGCCCTCGCCGATTAATTCAAGTTGGACGATGGAATTACGGTTGCCCCCTTGTCGGATCGGATCGGCGGGGCGAATATGCGGCCCCGTACCGGAGAGCCCGTGCCGCACGTTGATGGCGGGTGGCGAGGTCTGGTGCCTATCCTCACAAGGACGGAACGCTTTTCATGGGAATCGAGATCAAGAAGGTCGGCATCATCGGTGCTGGCCAGATGGGTAACGGCATCGCGCATGTCAGTTCGGTGGCCGGCTATGATGTGGCCCTCCACGACATGTCCTTGGAGCGGATCCAGTCCGGGATCGCCACGATCAACGGCAATCTGGCACGCCAGGTCGCCAAGGGGACGCTGGCCGAGGAGCAGCGCGCCGAGGTTCTGGCCCGCATCAAGCCCGCCGAGAACATCGACCAGCTCGCCGATTGCGACATCGTCATCGAGGCCGCGACCGAGAACGAGCAGATCAAGCGCAAGATCTTCTCGCAGGTCTGCCCGATCCTGAAGCCGGAGGCGATCCTCGCCACCAACACCTCGTCGATCTCGATCACGCGGCTTGCCGCCTCGACCGATCGGCCGGAGCGCTTCGTCGGCATCCACTTCATGAACCCGGTGCCGGTGATGAAGCTCGTCGAGCTCGTCCGCGGCATCGCCACCGAGGACGTCACTTTCGACGCCTCCAAGCAGTTCGTCGCCCGCCTCGGCAAGAGCGCGACGGTGGCCGAGGACTTCCCGGCCTTCATCGTCAACCGCATCTTGCTGCCGATGATCAACGAGGCGATCTACACCCTTTACGAGGGTGTCGGCTCGGTCGAATCGATCGACACCGCCATGCGTCTCGGCGCCAATCACCCGATGGGTCCGCTGCAGCTGGCCGACTTCATCGGCCTCGACACCTGCCTGTCGATCATGCAGGTGCTGCATGATGGTCTCGCCGACAGCAAGTATCGCCCCTGCCCGCTGCTGGTGAAGTATGTCGAGGCCGGTTGGCTCGGCCGCAAGACCCAGCGCGGTTTCTACGACTATCGCGGCGAGAAGCCGGTTCCGACCCGCTGAGCGCGGAAGCACCCGACATCTGCCCGCTTGTTGAGCAAGGCCGGATCGGCAACGATCCGGCCTTTGCTTTTTTCGCGCCGGATTTTGCCGAGATTTGATCTAGGTCTTTGTGCGGAGGCGCCGGAGCCCCCATGGTCCGCCCATGTTGCCGGTGCCTGTGCGATCCGCGTCAGGGCATCGATTTCCCAGCCGAGGGCAAGGCATTGCCCCTGGCTGGATGCTCATGCGCAGGAAGGAGTGACGCGATGACGTTGTCGCTCGAGGATCGCCAGCAGATCGAGGCCCTGCCCCTGTGCGGGACCATGCTCGCCGACTGCTTCGATCGCATCGGCGTGCGTTCGCTCGCCGAACTGGCCGATGCCGATGCCTATCAATTGCGGGTCAAGATCGCCTCCACCTGCGAGGATGTCCGCATCGACGCCTTTGCCGTTCGCGGCCTGCACAACGCCATCGCCGCCGCCCGCCGCGTCAGGAACCGCCGCGACGGCATCCCGGCCGAATCACATCACGGCTGACCCGCCGGATCGCCGCCGCGTGCCGCCCTTCCGGCAGCGGCGCCGGCCACGACCGCCTGCCTCGACGGCCGGTCGCGTCGTGTCCGTTCGTCACCCCGACGCGGCTCCACACCGCTCGGCCGTCGCGACATCACCGCGCCCCCGCTTCGACGCTCTCCGTCCAACCCATTGAAATAACGCGGCTTGCGAGCGGGCCTTCGACGGCGGTGAGGTCATCGCGCCGGCACCCTGCCGCTCCCAGCCCACACGCCGGCCGCATTCGCCCCCATGACCCGGGCCGAATGCGCCGCCGATCGCCCGGCCGCGTTCCGAACCGCCTCGATCCATGTTAACCCTGCGCCCATCCCGCCCTGACACCGGTTCTCCCGGACACCGGCCTGCCGGGCAAGTGGCGCGGCAACCGGACCCTTGGGTCCCATTCGGCTTGAGACGAGGTTGATCCATTGATGACGTCCGCGAATGTCGACGACGACCGGCCGTCGGAGGCAGCGCATGAAGTGCTCCGCCGCGTCTTCGGCTATCCGTCGTTTCGCGTCGGCCAGGATGCGATCGTCTCCGCCGTGCTCGCCGGCGAGGATGTGCTGGCCGTGCTGCCCACCGGCGGCGGCAAGTCGATGTGCTACCAGCTGCCGGCACTGCTGCGCGACGGCCTGACCATCGTCGTCTCGCCGCTCATCGCCCTGATGCGCGATCAGGTGGCGCAGCTGACCGACCTCGGCATCGACGCCGGCGCCCTGCTCTCCACCTCCGATCAGGCCGAGAACGCCCGCATCTGGGCCGCAACCCGGGACGGCCGGCTGAAGCTGCTCTATGTCTCGCCCGAGCGGCTGCTGATGGACCAGACCCTCGATCGCCTCGCCCGCCTCGGCATCAGCCTGCTCGCCGTCGACGAGGCCCACTGCGTCTCGCAATGGGGCCACGACTTCCGCCCGGAATATGCCCGCCTCGGCGAGGTCCGCGCCCGCCTCGGCAACCCGCAGGTGGTGGCGCTGACCGCCACCGCCGACGTCGCCACCCGCGCCGACATCGTCGAGCGGCTGTTCGAGGCGCCGCCGCGCATCTTCGTCGCCGGCTTCGACCGTCCCAATCTGTTCCTCGCCATGCGACCCAAGGCGACGCCGAAGAAGCAGATCCTCGATTTCCTCGATCGTCATGGCGGCGAGAGCGGCGTGGTCTATTGCGCCACCCGCAAGGAGGTCGAAGGCCTTGCCGAGGCACTCGCCGCCTCCGGCCACCGTGCCCTGCCCTATCATGCCGGGCTCGACGCCGACATCCGCTCCCGCCACCAGGACATCTTCCTGCAGGAGGACGGAGTCGTCATGGTCGCCACCGTCGCCTTCGGCATGGGCATCGACAAGCCCGACGTCCGCTTCGTCGTCCATGCCAGCCTGCCGAAGTCGATCGAGGCCTATTACCAGGAGATCGGCCGCGCCGGTCGCGACGGCCTGCCGGCCGAGACCCTGACGCTCTACGGCCTCGACGACATGCGCCTGCGCCGCATGCAGATCGAGGACGGCAATGCCTCCGACGAACAGAAGCTGGTCGAGCGCCGTCGCCTCGATGCCCTCGTCGCCCTAGCCGAGGCGCCGCGCTGCCGCCGCCAGACCCTGCTCGCCTATTTCGGCGAAGTCTCCGAGCCCTGCGGCAATTGCGATCTCTGCCGTGACGGGGTGAAGAGCTTCGACGCCACCATCGAGGCCCAGAAGATCCTCTCGGCCATCGCCCGCACCGGCGAACGCTTCGGCTCCGAACACGTCATCGCCGTCGTGCTCGGCGACGACACCGAGGCCACCCGCAAGTTCGGCCACGACAAGCTGAAGACCTTCGGCTGCGGCCGCGACCGCCCGCGCGCCGAATGGCGCTCCATCGTCCGCCAGATGATCGCCGGCGGCCTCATCGCCATCGACATCGCCGGCTATGGCCGGCTGGAAGTGACCGAGGCCGGCGTCGCCGTGCTCAAGGGCCAGACCCGCGTGCACCTGCGCGCCGACGTGCTGCAGAAGACCGAACGCAGGGACAAGCGCGCCAAGGCACCGCCGCCGGCGCTGGCCGCCGATGCCGACCAGCATCTGGTCACCGCCCTGCGCCGGCTGCGCACCGCCCTCGCCAAGGAAATGCAGGTCCCGGCCTATGTCATTTTCCCCGATCGTACCCTGATCGAGATCGCCGCCACCCGCCCGCGCAGCCGCAACGCCCTCGCCGACGTCCACGGCATGGGCCAGCGCAAGCTCGACCGCTACGGCGCCGCCATCCTCGAGGTGGTCGCCGCCGGGGCCTGACGACCGCCAGGCGCTGCCGGAAGGGCTCAAGCCGGGCAGAACTGGCGCAGTCCCGGATAGAGCAGGTGATTGCGCGACATCGCGTGGGTCGTCACCTGCGCGCCGCCATAGACCTTGTTGAAGTCGGCCCAGCGGCTGCCGACATACCAATGCCGACCGGCCACCGGATTGGTGCCTTGCGGCGCCTGCCGGTTCAGATAGATCACGCCCTTCGCCGGTCGCCACATCGACCCGCCGGCAACGCCGTCGAGATCGAACAGCACGCTGGTCATGTCGGCGGCGCCCACCGCCTTGTTGAAGAAGTTCTGATGGGTGACGTAGCCGTTGCTGAAGCTGGTCGAATAGATCCGGTTGAAGGTGAACGTATCGCGCAGATAGAGCGGATCGACCCGGTTGATCGCCGCCGTCCCCACCGCCGAGATCACCTCTTGCCAGTTGCTGAGAAAATCGCCGAGATCGCCGGCCTGCGCGTTCTTGTAGAACGGGATGATCAGCATCTGGTTGACCCCGGCGCCGGCCAGCTGGCAGCCATAGACCGAGGTATAGTCGTCCCACAGCTGCGCCCACGCCGTGAACTGGTCGTAACTACTGTCGTAATAGTTCCCCTGCGCCGGCGTCGGCGTGAAGGCGATATGCGGACTGGCGCCCTGGCTGCCCAGCATCGACGCCGGAATCACCACGCCGAACCACTTGATCGCCGATCCTTCCGCCTTCACCAGCAGGCGCTTGAACTTCACCGGCACGTTGATGGCGCGCATCATGCCGGTCCCCGGCATCGAACTCGGCTCGGCCACCCAATAGCCGCCGTCGATCTCGTCCACCTTGTTGCCGGGTGGCGGCACCACTTCCGCCGACAGCCCCACCGGCGGACCGGGCAGCGGATCGGCGGCCAGCTGGTTCATCAGCCGCAACGTCCCGCCGCCGCGATCGATGACGCCGTCGATGCTCGGCCGCTTGTGCAGGGTCTGAAACGCCGTGATCAGCCCGGTCAGATCGACGATCAGCGCCGTCCGCTCACTCGGCCACAGCCCGCCGACCTCGCGCGTGCCACCGTCGCGCACCGCGATCCGATCGAACAGATCGCAGATGCGCTCCAGATCGCTCGCGGTGTTGGCCATCATGGTGACGCCGTGGCGAATGCCGACCGCGTCCGAAATCGTCGTGGCAATCCGCGCCATCGTCATCTCCAAATGCTTTGTTGAAAACCGCCGGACCAGAAACGCCCGTCAGGCTGACAGGTCGCGCCGGCAAGCGAAAGCAATCGATGCTTGCTCACGGCGTCAACCGCGACCTTGTCGCGCAACCACTGCCGCGCCACTGGACCTGCCCGCGATTTGTAGTCACCATGACGCCTCGATTGGTTCATCGAAGACGGTGAAATGGCCGAGGACAAGCTGCGCCTGGACAAATGGCTCTGGCACGCCCGCGTGGTGAAGACCCGCCCGGATGCGCAGGCGCTGATCGAGCGCGGTCGCGTCCGCGTCAACCGCCAGAAGACCGATGCCTCGCACAAGCCGGTCCGCATCGGCGACACCCTGACCATCACCCTGCCCCATCGTGTCCTCGTGTTGCAGGTGCTGGGGCTCGGCACCCGGCGCGGCCCGGCGAGCGAGGCGCGGCTCCTCTATGACGACCTGTCGCCGCCGGCGCCGCCGCGCCCATCCGACGCCGCCTGGCCCGCCGCCGGCGACAACGACGACGCAGACACCGATTGACCGCCCTGCGACACCCCGTCCCCTCCGACGAAAATCGAGTTGCGGGTTTATCCGGCTTGATGACGGACAGTGCTTAGGCTAACGGCTTGGGATAGACGCAGGTCGCTTTAGCGCGCGGCGGCAGGCGGACAGGGATCATCGAGGGACAGCTCGGGGTTCCCGTCTCAAGCTGGCTGAACAAGTGACAGACGTCGTCGACGCGCCGCGTGCGCCAAGGCGGCCTCACCGGGAGAAGATGATCATGACCTATGTGGTCACCGACAACTGCATCAAGTGCAAGTACACCGATTGCGTCGAAGTCTGCCCCGTGGATTGCTTCTACGAGGGTGAGAACATGCTGGTGATCAACCCGGACGAATGCATCGACTGCGGCGTCTGCGAGCCGGAATGCCCGGCCGAGGCGATCAAGCCGGACACCGAGCCGGGCCTTGAGTCCTGGCTGGAGCTCAACACCAAATATGCCGCGTCCTGGCCGAACATCACCACCAAGCGCGACGCCCCCGGCGATGCCAAGGAATTCGACGGCATGACCGGCAAGCTCGCCAAGTACTTCTCGCCGGAGCCGGGCGAGGGCGATTGATCCCGCCCCTGGCGCGGCCACTTGGCGCATACCGTCGCGCCGCCGTGCCTGCCGTCTCCGACACGCCGGCTTGCCGAACCTGATCAAGCCCGCCGCCAGCTCGCGGCGGGCACTTGGCGTTGTTGGTCAATCCCGCATGCGGCACCCGCCGTCACCCTCGGCCACGATGCGCCCGACCGCCGGATTGGCCGGCCGCCGTCGCCGGCTCCCCGCAGCCGCGATGCCGGCGGCGCTTACGGCCTCGCGAATCGATTCGCATCGGGCGCGGGTAGCCCGGCCAATCCCCCGGGCTTGCCCCCTTCCGCGCGCGAAACCCGCTTCCAGATCAAGCCTTTGCCGTGGTCGCCCACCCCGGCGCCTGCCGCCAAGCCCGGCTATTGCGTCAAATGCATACCTGAATTGCGCTTTTCACATAGTCGATCGGATGCGTGCGAATATTGAGATTTGCCTCAATGATTGACCGATCCTGAAACAGAAATTCCAAAGCCAAATCCACCGATGACGCTACGGATTTTGGTGGTTTCGCCCGTTTTTGTCCATTTCGACGACATTAATGGTTTTTTCAGAAATCGCGGCACGGCGCGGGCAAAATCCGCGCGGTTTGCCATAAGGCTTTGATTCGTCCGCTTCTTATGCTATGGTTCAAAGACAGTCGCAAGACTATCACCGCTTTTCCCCCACAGGGAGCTTTCCATGACCGGTCCGAGCGTTTCGCGGGCGTCAGAGCATTTGTGCCGACGTTCGCCAAGTCCTTGCTCGTACCTCGGCCAAGGCGTGGCGGTGTTTTTCGACTGAATATCCCTGATGGACGCGTTCGACAGCGCTCGGTTCGCCCGGGCGAGCCGGCGTGTCTGCTTTCGCGTGGCTCGATCGATCCGGGGCGCCAAGCCTCATTGATCGTCGGACCCGGGCCGATATTGGCTTGACGGTGACAGATCCCGACGCCCGATGGGGGCGTGAGGTGAGGAGTGATTGGCGTATGGCGACCACCCCGAAGAAGACGACGACTTCCAAGCACGGCTTCAAGGCCGGCGAAGCGATTGTGTATCCCGCTCATGGCGTCGGCCGCATCCAGGCGATCGAGGAACAGGAAATCGCCGGCTACAAGCTCGAACTGTTTGTCGTGTTCTTTGAGAAGGACAAGATGACGCTGCGCGTGCCGGTGGCCAAGACCACTCAGGTCGGCATGCGCAAGCTGTCCGACGCCGCCGCGATCAAGAAGGCGCTCGACACCGTCAAGGGCCGCGCCCGCATCAAGCGCACCATGTGGTCGCGCCGCGCCCAGGAATACGAAGCCAAGATCAATTCCGGCGATCTCGTCGCCATCGCCGAGGTCGTGCGCGACCTGTTCCGCGCCGACAGCCAGCCGGAACAGTCCTATTCCGAACGCCAGCTCTACGAAGCCGCCCTCGACCGGATGGCGCGCGAAGTGGCCGCCGTCAGCGAGATTTCCGAGACCGAGGCCATTCGCCAGATCGAGCAGAACCTCGCCAAGGGTCCACGCCGCGCCGCCAAGACCACCGACGCCGACGGCTTCGAGACCGAAACCGAGGCGGAAGCCGAGGTCGAGACCGAGTTCGGCGAGCAGGAAGAGGCCGCCTGAGGCGCCCATTCCCCATCGCATCTCTTCAGGGGCCCGGAGCGATCCGGGCCCTTTTTGCTGCCGCCCTCCCGCCAAACGCCGCTGGTCCGGCCAGCCTGCGTCACGCCGAGCACCGCTTGCCGCGCGGGGCTGTTGCAGCGATTTGCCCCATTGATCCGGAAGCGATTTTGCGGCTGGCTGGTGCTTTGCCCCCAGCCGGAACGCCCCATGCTCGCGCACACACCCTATGATGGCCAGTCGAAGCCCTTCAGCGTCGCTCTGAAACTGCTCGATCTTGCCGACTGGATCGAGGTCGACGGCCGCCTTGCCTCCGATCTCGAAGAAAAGGCGGCGCTGTTTTCAGCCGATGCCGCCAATGTCTTCGGCGCCGAGGCCGATACCGTCGCGGCGCAGGCCGAGGTGCTCGACCTCGTTGCTCGCCACCTGTCCGAGCGGTTTCCCGATGTCTACACCCCGGTGATCGACCAGGAGGATCGCCTGCGGGCGATGCTGGTCACCCCGCCGCGCGCCGCCGACGGACGCCAGCCGCCGGTGCGCGGCGTCGTGCTGGTCGACCCCGCCGAGGCACCGCTGTGGACCGCCGCCAAGCTGGTGCAGGAGGATCTGGTGTTGATGCGCCGGGGCGAGACCGGCTGGCGCATCGCCGCCGCCGCCCTTGCCTTCCCCTCGTCCTGGCGGCTCGCCGACAAGTTCGGCCGCGACATGGCGACGATCCACCAGACCGTGCCCGGCTTTCCCGGCCGCATGGCCGAGATCGTCGGCCGCATCTTCGACAACCTGAAGGTCGATCAACCGGTCTGGCGGCTCAACTGGTCGATCTATGCCGACCCGAAACTGCACCATTCCGAGCCGCACGAACGCGGCCGCCACTGGGAGGGCGCCGACGACAAGCTCGCCGCCGCCGCCTTCATCCGCGTCGAGCGCCAGACGCTGCGCCGCCTGCCCGTCTCCGGCGATATCCTCTTCACCATCCGCATCTTCGTCGATCCCTTCGGCGCCCTGCTCGAGCATCCCGACGGCCGCCAGCTCGCCGCCCGCCTGCGACAGCAGCTGCTCGAGCTCAACCAGGATCAGCTTGACTACAAGGGCCTCGACGCCGAGCGCGACAAGGTCGCCGCCGCGCTGCAGCGGATCGCCGAGGCCGGATAGCTCGCCATCTCTCTGCCGTATCGGAAAAAGTCGGCGCCATCGCCGCAACGGGCTTGCAAGCAACGCGCCGTCACACGACATTAACGCCCGTAACGGACGCTGCCGCGCGCCCGAACAAGAATTCGTGCGACCTCGCCAGGTCGCCGCGCTTGAGAGAGAGATCCATGTCCAACGCCGTCATCGTCAAGACCCCGATGCAGTACCTCACCAAGGCGACCGATGCGTTGCGCGATCTCGGCCTGATGCCGGCCAAGATCGAGGAAGCGCCGATCGTCGGGCTGCTGCAGAAGATCTCCGACCTCGAGCCGGAAAAGATCACCATCATCACCCGCACCCTCGGCCAGATGTCGGTGTTCAACGAAATCGTCCGCGAGCAGATCTCGCAGATGTCGATCGGCGAGCGCTACGAGCAGATCACCCAGCAGTTCAATTCGATCCGCGACGATGCCAAGGGCATGGTCGACCAGATCTCCGACGGCAAGATCGACATTTTCGAGCGCGCCACCAATGCCTGGATGAAGATCTCCCGCGGCGACGTCGCCGACCGCTTCGACTCGATCAAGAAGATCTATCTCGAGGTCACCAAGGACACCAAGACCAACATCGAGAAGGAACTGGTGATCCTCGAGGCCTATCGCGACTTCCGCGGCGCGCTGAAGCAGGCCGAGGTTCTGGCGCTCGAGGTGCTGAAGACCGCCGGCACCAAGCTTGAGGAGGCCAAGGCCCACCTCGCCGAGGCCGCCGCCGCCGTTTCCAATTTCGCCGGCACCGAGCCGTCCGAACGCGCCCAGCTGGAACTGGTGCGCGACGAGGTGCTGCGCAAGGTGCAGAACGAGGAAGGCCGCTACCAGATCGCCAAGGATCTCTCCGACAACCTGACCATCGGCTACAACACGTCGGAAGTGATCATGGCCCGGCTGATGCAGACCACTTCCGCCAAGGAACGCGTCTACCAGCAGGCCGTGTCGTTCTTCTCCACCAACGATTCGGTCCTGACCGCGCTGAAGGCGTCGTTCACCGGTCTGTTCGGCCTGCACGAGGCGACCAAGACCTTGAACGAGATGAAGGAAGGCGTGTCGAAGTCGCTCGAGGTCCTCGCCGAGATCGGCGGCAAGGTGCAGGAAGAGGCGCTGAAGGCCGGCTATGGCCCGACCATCCGCGCCGACGCGGTCAAGAAGCTGGTCGACTCCGTCGTCAACTTCCAGGTCCGCTCCACCGAGATCATCGCCGAGATGCGCACCCTCTCGACCAAGAACAGCGCCGAGATCCGCGACGCCGTCGAGGATGGCAAGCGCCGCATCGCCCGGCTTGCCGCCGAAGGCAATGCCCTCGTGATCGAGGGCTGAGGCCGTCATGTCCGACGCCGCCGCCGCCGTGGCGACCCCCGCGCCGGGGCCCGCACCCAAGCTCGACGAACTGATGCTCGCGATGGACGTGGTCGACACGTTGCGTCATCGCGAGACCATCGTCGAGCGCGAACTGGGTGAGGAAACCCGCGACGAGGAACTGAAGGAACGGCTTCGCACCCTGTACAAGAGCCAGGGTCTCGAGGTCACCGACCGGATTCTCGAACAGGGCATCGCCGCGCTGAAGGAAAGCCGCTTCGCCTACGAACCGCCCAAGCCCGGCCTCGGCCGGACCCTGGCGCTGATGTGGGTGAAGCGCGGCAGCGTCGGCAAGGCCGTCGCCGGCGTCCTGCTGGCGCTCGGCATTGGCGGCGGCTGGTGGGGCTGGCAACAGGGCGCCGCCGAGCGTGCCGCCGAGGCCGCCCGCATCGAGATCAGCCAGACCCTGCCGAAGACGCTCGCCTCCGCCGCCGATGTCGCCCGCCGCGAGGCTCGCGCCGCCAATGCCAAGGCGCGGGTCGAGGCGCTGGTCGCCGATGGCGAGGCGGCGCTCGCCCGCAAGGACGTCGCCGCCACCAACAAGGCGATCACCGCGCTCGACCAGCTGCGTGCCCAGATCGTCAGTGAGTATGCCCTGCGCATCGTCGCCCGCCAGGGCGAGCGCACCGGCGTGTTCCGCGTGCCCGACATCAATACCGGCGCCCGCAACTACTACATCATCGTCGAGGCGGTCGCGCCGTCCGGCGAGGTGCTGAGCCTGCCGATCCTCAACGAGGAGAACAGCAAGCTCGAAACCGTCAGGATCTGGGGCGTGCGCGTACCGCAAGCGACCTATGATGCCGTCGGTCGCGACAAGCAGGACGACGGCATCGTTCAGCGCAACAGGCTGGGCGAGAAGCGTCGTGGCGATCTGGATCCGACCTATCTGATGGCCGTCCTTGGCGGCGCCATCACCAAATGGTGACCTAAGTGAGCATTCCTGCCTCCCAAGTCCTTTCGGCCATCGACAGCGCCATCGGCGATGTCCGCGGCGACGAGAGCAAGCTGTCGACCGTGCTCGGCAACATCGCCGCCGAGATCTCCCGGCTGCGGACCCGCGAGGCCGAGGGCTTCAAGACGCTCGCCCGCGTCCGCCTCGACACCATCGCCCGCGACGCGGAAATCGGCGAGATCGACGCCACCGAGCGCCGGGCGCTGACGCTTATCGACCGCCACAAGGCCAAGCTCGAACGGCTCTGGGCCGAGCGCGAGACGCTGATCGGCGAGCGTGCCCGCTGTCAGGCCGCCCGCGACGCCCGCGTCCGCGAACTCGAAACCGCCAGCCACGCCGTCGACGCCCGCGAACTCGAAACCGAGTCCCGGCTCGCCAACGCCGCCGAAATGCGCGAGGCGCAGGCCCGCGTCGTCGAGGCCAAGGCCGTCGCCGAGCGCGCCAAGACCAAGGCCGACCGCTCCGAGGCCGACATGCTGGAAAAGCGCCAGCCCTACGAGGCCGATGCGCTGTTCATGTATCTGTGGAACCACAAGTTCGGCACCTCCGGCTACGAAGCCGGCTTCCTCGCCCGGTTCTTCGATCGCAAGGTCGCCCGCCTCGTCGGCTACGATCAGGCCCGGCCGAATTTCGCCATGCTCAACGAGATCCCGCCCCGCCTGCGCGAGCATGCCGAGCGCCAGATCGAGGCGGTGAAGGCCGCCGAGCAGGCCATCGACCAGATCGAACGCCAGGCGCTCGAGGCCGCCGGCATCGTGCCGCTCGAGACGGCGCGCGCCGCCGCAGCCAAGGCGGTCATGGACGCCGAGGCCGATCTCGCCTTCGTCGAGACCAAGCTCGTGGAACTCGATGCCCGCGAGGCCGAGGCCGCCAGCGGCGACCCGGCCTATGTCGAGGCCGTCGACATGATGTCACAGACGATTTCCCGCCGCAGCCTGCAGGCCCTGCTTGCCGAGGCGCTGAAGACGCCGACGCCGGAGGACGAGCGCGCTGTTCGCGACATCGGCGACAGCCGCAAGGAAATCAAGGCGCTGGAGGAAGAGGCGGCGCGCACCCGCGCCCTCGTCACCCAGACGGCGGCCAAGCGCGCCGAATTGGAGCGCTCGCGCGATCAGTTCCGCCGCTCCGGCTATGACGACGTCTTCGGCAGCTTCGTCAACGATGCGGCGATCATGCGCCTCATCGGCGGCTTCGTCTCCGGCGCCATCAGCGCCCTCGATCTCGACGGCGCCCTGCGCGACGGCTACCGCCGCCGCCAGACATCGAGCTGGAACGACCGCAGGCGCAACGACAGTTCCTGGAGCGGCGGCAGTTCGTGGGGCGGCGGTGGCGGCTCCTGGGGCGGTGGCGGCGGTGGTTCCTGGGGCGGCGGCGGTGGCGGCGGCGGATCGAGCTCCGGCGGCTCTGGCGGCGGCGGCTTTTCCACCGGCGGCGGCTTCTGAGCGCATGGGGCGACCGACCCGCCGCGACAGCGGCAACCCGGCAATCGCCTCAACTACCCGCATGACATGGCATCGATCGCGCCAGCGCCGCTCGACGGCCTTGGCGAATCGCCCCTTCGCGGCGCGTCGGACCACCTGACGCCGCTCCCCCCCTGGCAGAGCCCGGTCGGACCGAATTCGCTGCTTTATTCGCCACTGGCGATTTTGTGAAATCAAATGCATTTACGCAAATCTTGCCAAAATCACTGAACTTGGCTACAGAGTTCTCCGCAGTCGCTGCGGCTCCCGGTCGATTTGGACCTTTCGGCAGCACTCAACCTGTCATACTTTTGTATGAAATTCCGGTCAGACATCTGGCCATCGCGCGCCGTCGAGGGACAGTCATGAGACGCAATCGCAAGGTCAAGATCGTGGCGACCCTTGGCCCGGCTTCCAGCGACGAGGCGATGATCGAAAAGCTGTCGCGCGCCGGCGCCGACGTCTTCCGCATCAACATGAGCCACACCGACCATGCCCGCCTCAAGGACATGGTGGCGCGCATCCGCGCCGTCGAGCACAGGGTCGAGCGGCCGATCGCCATCCTCGCCGACCTGCAGGGCCCGAAACTGCGCCTCGGCAAGTTCGCCAACGGATCGGAGCAACTGGTCAACGGCCAGACCTTCCGCCTCGATTCGGTCAACCAGCCCGGCGACGCCACCCGCGTCCACCTGCCCCATCCGGAAATCCTCGCCGCCGTCCAGCCCGGCCACCGGCTGCTGATCGACGACGGCAAGGTCGCCATCCGCTGCGTCGCCAAGGAAGACGGCACCGCCATCATCGCCACCGTCGAGGTTGCCGGCAAGGTTTCCGACCGCAAGGGCGTCAGCCTGCCCGACACCCTGCTGCCGATCGGTGCCCTGACCGAGAAGGACCGCGCCGATCTCGACGCCGCCCTCGCCGAGGGCGTCGACTGGGTCGCGCTGTCCTTTGTCCAGCGTCCCGAGGACATCGCCGAGGTGCGCAAGATCGCCCGCGGCCGCGCCGGCATCATGTCGAAGATCGAGAAGCCGCAGGCCATCGAGCGCCTCGACGAGATCGTCGAGCTCTCCGACGGCTTCATGGTCGCCCGCGGCGATCTCGGCGTCGAAATGCCGATCGAGCAGGTCCCCGGCCTGCAGAAGCGCATGACCCGTCTCGGCCGCAAGCTCGGCAAGCCGGTGATCGTCGCCACCCAGATGCTGGAAAGCATGATTTCCTCGCCGGTGCCGACCCGCGCCGAGGTTTCCGACGTCGCCACCGCCGTCTATGAGGGCGCCGACGCGGTGATGCTCTCGGCCGAATCCGCTGCCGGCAGCTATCCGGTCGAGGCGGTGACGATGATGAACCGCATCGCCGAGCAGGTCGAGCGCGACCCGACCTATCGCCAGATCATCGAGGGCCAGCGCGCCGCGCCGGAACCGACCAGCCCGGACGCCATCTCCGCCGCCGCCCGCCAGATCGGCGAGACGCTGAACATCGCTTGCGTCATCACCTACACATCGTCGGGCTCGACCGGCCTGCGCGCCGCCCGCGAACGCCCGAACGTGCCGGTGATCGCCCTGTCGCCGATCGTCAACACCGCCCGCCGCCTGACCCTCGTCTGGGGCCTGCACTGCGTCGTCTCCGAGGACGCCCACGATCAGGAAGACATGGTCGACCGCGCCTGCCGCATCGCCTTCCGCGACGGCTTCGCCCGCCCCGGCCAGCGCGTCATCATCACCGCCGGCGTCCCCTTCGGCACCCCCGGCGCCACCAACCTCCTGCGCATCGCCTTCGTCGGTTCCGACGGCCTGACGGGGATGTGAGGACGGGCCAGGGGCGAGCCGTCTAGCGGTTCTGCCCCGGCACCCACAGCACGTCCCTGGCGCCCTGCTCGTTGACCCAGCGGCTGGCGACGAAGAAGAAGTCCGAGAGCCGGTTGATGTATTGCAGCGCCGGTTCCGAGACCTTCTCGTTCGGGTCCTGCGCCAGATGCACCATCAGCCGCTCCGCCCGCCGCGACACCGTCCGGGCAAGGTGCAGCGCCGCCGAGGCGTGCGAGCCGCCCGGCAGCACGAACGACCGCAACGGCTTCAGCTCGCCGTTGAGCTGATCGATTTCCGCCTCGATCCGCTTCACCTGGCTGGCGACGATCCGCAGCGGCTCCCAGTCCAGCTTGCTGCCGTCGTCCGGCGTGCAAAGGTCGGCGCCGAGATCGAACAAATCGTTCTGGATCCGCAGCAACATCGCATCGACCAGCGGAAACGCCGTCTCAGTCGCCAGTCGCGCCATCCCGACCGTCGCATTGGTCTCGTCGACGGTGCCATAGGCCTCGATCCGCAGATCGAACTTGAACCGCCGCTCGCCGGTCCCCAGCGCCGTGGTGCCGTTGTCGCCCTGGCGGGTATAAATGCGATTCAAAACGACCATGTCGACGCCCCATGTTTCGATGAAGCCTCTACATAGCGGAACCATCGCCATCGTCGAGGGGG